>CAZAWH010000183.1:0-5402 GCA_964488775.1 uncultured Sandarakinorhabdus sp.
GAGCCTTTTTTGCCATTCCCCATCGTGCGCCTGCCGCCAGAGGAACCCCATGCACCTGCAACAACTGAAAAAGACCGCCCCGGCCGATCTGGTCGCCATGGCGGAGGAAATGGGCGTCGAAAACGCCTCCACCCTGCGCAAGCAGGACATCATCTTCGGCATCCTGAAGGCCGCGGCCGAGGAAGGCACCGAGGTGATGGGCTCGGGCACCATCGAGGTGATGCCCGATGGCTTCGGTTTCATGCGCTCGGCCGATGCCAGCTATCTGGCCGGCCCCGACGATATCTATGTCAACCCGCAGATCGTGCGCCGTTATGGCCTGCGCACCGGGGATACGGTGGAAGGCGAGATCAGCGCGCCCAAGAATGGCGAACGCTATTTCGGTCTCAACAAGGTGACGGCGATCAACTTCGATGATCCCGAAGCCGTGCGCCACCGGGTGAATTTCGACAATCTCACCCCGCTCTATCCGAACGAGAAGCTCAATCTGGAAAGCGGCGACCCGACGTCGAAGGACAAGACCGGCCGGGTGATCGACATCGTTTCGCCGCTGGGCAAGGGCCAGCGCTGCCTGATCGTCGCCCCGCCGCGCGTCGGCAAGACGATCATGATGCAGAATATCGCGAAAGCGATCAGCGCCAACCACCCGGAATGTTTCCTGATGGTGCTGCTGATCGACGAGCGGCCCGAAGAAGTCACCGACATGCAGCGCACGGTGAAGGGCGAGGTCATCTCCTCCACCTTCGACGAACCGGCCACCCGCCACGTCCAGGTTGCCGAAATGGTGATCGAAAAGGCCAAGCGCCTCGTCGAGCACAAGCGCGACGTGATCATCCTGCTCGACAACATCACCCGTTTGGGCCGCGCCTACAACACGGTGGTGCCCTCGTCCGGCAAGGTCCTGACCGGCGGTGTCGACGCCAACGCCCTGCAGCGGCCCAAGCGCTTCTTCGGCGCGGCCCGCAACATCGAGGAAGGCGGCAGCCTCACCATCATCTCCACCGCACTGATCGACACCGGCAGCCGCATGGATGAAGTGATCTTCGAAGAGTTCAAGGGCACCGGCAACGCCGAAATCGTGCTGGATAGGAAGATCGCCGACAAGCGCGTCTTCCCGGCCATCGACATCGGCAAGAGCGGCACCCGCAAGGAAGAGCTGCTGGTGGACAAGGAAACGCTGTCCAAGATGTGGGTGCTGCGCCGCATCCTGATGCAGATGGGCGCGACCGACTCGATCGAGTTCCTGATGGACAAGATGAAGGACAGCGCCACGAACGCGGATTTCTTCGCCACCATGAACAAGTAACGAGGCCCACGCCCAAAAATCCTCCCCCTCTGGGGGAGGTGCCGACCAACGGGAGACGGAGGGGGCCGGCACCGGTCAGGCCAGCCCAAACACGCCCGCCTTGCCCCCTCCGTCACGCTGCGCGTGCCACCTCCCCCAGTGGGGGAGGATTGTTTGGCCTAAACCCAAAACAGACTCGGCGGCTCAGCCGCCGGCCGCGGCCGGCAAGCCCAAACACACCTCTGCTTGCGCCCTCCGTCGCTTCCGGCACCACCGCCCCTCGCAAGGGAATCAGCCGGTGATCGCCTTGCGCACCTCGGCCGACCCCCAATCCAGCGTGCCCGACACCCGCCAGATCTCCTTGCCATTCTCGTCATAAAGGATCGTCACTGGCAGCCCGCGCGCCTTGATCGCCTCGGCAAAGCTGCCCGGTTGGTCCAGCCCGGTTTCGATGTTCTGGAACTTGTTCTTGCCCCAGAATTTGTCGACCGCCTGCCAGCCTTCCATGTCCTGCGAAATCGGCAGCACCATCACCGGCACCTCGCCGGCCAGCTTGTCCAAAGCCGGCATCTCGGCGATGCACGGCGCGCACCAGGTCGCCCACAGGTTGACCAGCATCTTCATGCCCTGATGGTCGGCCAGTTTCTGCTTGGTGCCGCCCTTCATCTCCCAGGTCACGGCGGCCGGGCCGGGTTCGCCGGCGTGG
Source organism: uncultured Sandarakinorhabdus sp. (assembly GCA_964488775.1). Classification (GTDB taxonomy): domain Bacteria; phylum Pseudomonadota; class Alphaproteobacteria; order Sphingomonadales; family Sphingomonadaceae; genus Sandarakinorhabdus. Next base: position 1,992 of record CAZAWH010000183.1, read on the forward strand.
CTGCGGTCAATGGTGTTGATCGGCACCTCCTTGGACTTGGCGGCGGTGGCCGGCGTGGCCGCCTGAGCCGGCGCGTCCGGCGCGGCGGGCTGGGCCTGGTTGCAGGCGGCAAGCATGACGGCGGCAGCAAGCGGCAGAATATGGCGCATAGGTTCAATCCTCGATTGGTCATCGCCCGGATAAACAGCCCAGTGGCGGGCGGCAAGCGGCTGTGGCACTGCTGCACCACCGGCAAAGGGGGCTGATCATGGGTGTTTCGCGGCGCGCTGCGTTGAAACTGGCGGCGATGGGCGGCGCGGTTGGTTGCGGGCTGGGCGGCAATGCCCTATCGGCGACCACCATGACCAATGTGGATGACACCATGGCGGCCCCGGCCGGCGCGCCGGCGGCCAACAGCCTGTGGGGCGGCCGGTTCGGCGGCGGCCCATCGGCGATCATGCAGCAGATCAACGCCTCCATCGGCGTGGACAAGCGGCTGTGGCGCCAGGACATCCAGGGCAGCCGCGCCCATGTCGCCATGCTGGGCAAGCAGGGCATCATTTCCGCCGAAGACGTCGCCGCCATCGACAAGGGGCTGCAGCAGATCGCCCAGGAATATGCCGACGGCAAGCTGGTCGAAAATCTCGCGCTCGAGGATATCCACCTCCATGTCGAAACCCGGCTGAAGGAAATCATCGGCCCCGCCGCCGGTCGCCTGCACACCGCGCGCAGCCGCAACGATCAGGTGGCCGTGGATTTCCGCCTGTGGGTCAAGGCCGCCTGTGACGAAGCCGATGCGGCGCTGAAGGCGCTGATCGGCGCGCTGCTGCGCCGTGCCGAGGAGCATGCCGACACCATCATGCCCGGCTTCACCCACCTGCAGGTGGCGCAGCCGGTGACGCTGGGCCACCATCTGATGGCCTATGTCGAAATGCTCGGCCGCGATCGCAGCCGCTTTGCCGACGCCAGGGCCCGCATGGACGAATGCCCGCTGGGCGCCGCCGCGCTGGCCGGCACCAGCTTCCCGATCGACCGGCAGATGACCGCGAAGGCGCTGGGCTTTGCCGGTGGGCCGACGCGCAACAGCCTCGACAGCGTGTCGGATCGGGATTTCGCGCTGGAATATCTGGCCGCCACCCACATGACCGGCCTGCACCTGTCGCGTCTGGCCGAGGAAATCATCATCTGGGCCAGCCAGCCCTATGGCTTCATCACCCTGCCCGATGCCTGGTCCACCGGCAGCAGCATCATGCCGCAAAAGCGCAACCCCGATGCCGCCGAACTGGTGCGCGCCAAGGCCGGCGAGTTCCTCGCCGCCTTCACCCGCCTGTCTGTCGTGATGAAGGGCCTGCCGCTCGCCTATTCCAAGGACATGCAGGACGACAAATCCACCGTGTTCGCCGCGTTCGATGATCTGGGCCTGTGTCTCGCCAGCATGACCGGCATGGTGGACACCATCACCTTCAACAAGGCGAAGATGCGCGCCGCGGCCAATTCCGGCTTTTCCACCGCCACCGATCTGGCCGACTGGCTGGTGCGTGTCGCCAATGTGCCGTTCCGCGAAGCGCACGAGATCACCGGCAAGTGCGTGAAGGCCGCCGAGGTGAAGGGCACCGACTTGAATGGCCTGACCGACGCCGAGCTTAGCGCCATCGACAAGCGCATCACCAGGGCGGTGCGCGACGTGCTGTCGGTGGAGGCCAGTGTCGCCAGCCGCACCAGCTTTGGCGGCACGGCGCCGGCCAATGTCCGCGCCGCCATTGCCGCAGCGAGGCAACGCCTGTGAGGCGGGCGCTCCTCCTCGCGGCGCTGCTGCTCGCCGGCTGCGGCAAGCAGGGCGCGCTGGAGCCCAGGGCCGGCCGCCCCGCACCCCAGCGCGGCGAAACCCAGGTGCGCGCCGCCACGCCGCAGGAAATGCTGAAGCTGGACCCGCAGGCGGTGCCGCAGCGCGTGGACGACAACCAGGGCCCGCTGCCCGAACGCGGCAACGATCCGTTCAATCTGCCCCCACCCAAGTAAGGCCAAGCCATGGACCATTTCCAGATCCGTGACGGCGTGATGCACGCCGAGGATGTGAACCTGGCGGCGCTGGCCAAACAGGTGGGCACCCCCTTCTATTGCTACAGCAGCGCCACGATGGAGCGGCACTTCACCGTGTTCCGCGATGCCGTGGCCGGGCTGGGCGACGGAAATCCCCTGGTCGCCTTTGCCGTGAAGGCCAATCCCAATCTGGCCGTGCTTGCCACCCTGGCCCGGCTGGGTGCCGGCGCCGATGTCGTGTCGGGCGGGGAACTGGCCCGCGCGCTCGCCGCCGGCGTGCCGGCCAGCCGCATCGTGTTTTCCGGCGTGGGCAAGACCCGCGCCGAGCTCGCCGCCGGGGTGGACGCCGGCATCCTGCAGTTCAATGTCGAATCCGAAGCCGAGATCGACATGCTGGCCGAAGTTGCCGCCCACAGGCAAGCGACCGTCGAAATCGCCATCCGCATCAACCCGGCCGTCGATCCCAAGACGCACGGCAAGATCAGCACCGGCGGCGCCGATGCCAAGTTCGGCATCCCGTGGGAACGGCTGCCGGCCGCCTTTGCCCAGGCCGCTGCCCACCCCAATCTGCGCCCCGTCGGCCTCGCCGCCCACATCGGCAGCCAGTTGACCAAGCTGGAACCGGTGGAAGATGCCATCCGCAAGCTGGGCGATCTCGCCCGCCAGCTCGAAGCCGCCGGCCACCAGATCAAGCGCATCGATGTTGGCGGCGGGCTGGGCGTGCCCTACCGCCGGGATCAGCCGCCGCCGCCCAGCCCGGCCGATTATGCCGCCATGGTGGCCCGCGCCACCGCCGGCTGGCCGTGGCGGCTGATGTTCGAACCCGGCCGCATGATCGTCGGCAACGCCGGCGTGCTGGTGTCGGAAGTCATCCTCACCAAGGAGGGCGCGTCGAAGCATTTCATCGTGGTCGATGCCGCGATGAACGATCTCTTGCGCCCGTCGCTCTACAACGCCTGGCACGACATCCTGGCCGTGCATCCCCGCGATGCGCGCACCACCGCCACCGTGGTCGGCCCGATCTGCGAAACCGGCGACACCTTCGCCGAAGACCGCGAGATGGAGGATGTGCGGGCCGGCGATCTTGTCGCCTTCATGACCGCCGGCGCCTATGGCGCCACCATGGCCAGCACCTACAACTCGCGGCCGCTGGTGCCCGAAGTGATGGTGAAGGGCGCCGATTGGGCCATCGTCTCGCAACGCAACCAGCCGGCCGCCATGCTGGCGCTGGATGCCAAGGCCCCGTGGCTCTGAGGAATTGGCTCTGAAACAGGCCCCCACCAGCCGCATCCTCGCCGCCAGCCTGGTCGGCACGGCGGTCGAATTCTATGATTTCTACATCTATGCCACGGCGGCCGCGCTGGTGTTCGGGCCGCTGTTCTTCCCGTCCGA
>CAZAWH010000184.1:0-5375 GCA_964488775.1 uncultured Sandarakinorhabdus sp.
CCAGCTTGGAGCGGAAGGCGGCGCGGCCCGAATGCTTGCCCAGCACCAGGTTGGTTGCCCCCTGGCCGACGCTTTCCGGCGTCATGATCTCATAGGTGGAACTGTCCTTCAGCATGCCATCCTGGTGGATGCCGCTTTCGTGCGCGAAGGCATTGGCGCCCACGATCGCCTTGTTGGCCTGCACCTGCATACCGGTCACGCCGCTGACCAGACGGCTGGCGCGGGTGATCTCGGTGGTGACGATGCGGGTCTGATAGGGCATCACATCCTGGCGCACGCGCAGCGCCATGGCGATTTCCTCCACGGCGGCATTGCCGGCGCGCTCGCCGATGCCGTTCACCGTGGCCTCGACCTGGCGGGCGCCGGCCATGATCGCCGCCAGCGTGTTGGCGACAGCGAGGCCCAGATCATTGTGGCAATGGGTGGAAAAGATCGCCTGATCGGCATTCGGAACCCGCGTGATCACGTCCCTGAACATCGCGCCATAGGTTTCCGGCGTGGCATAGCCCACGGTGTCGGGCAGGTTGATGGTGGTGGCGCCCGACCGGATCGCCATTTCCACCGCCCGGCACAGGAAATCCGGATCAGAGCGCGTGGCATCCTCGGCCGACCATTCGACATCGCCGCACAGATTGCGCGCGAGGCCAACGGAAAAGCGGATCGCCTCCAGCACTTCTTCGGGCGACTTGTTCAGCTTCACCTTCATGTGCAGCGGGGAGGTGGCGATGAAGGTGTGGATGCGCGGGTTCTTCGCGCCCTTCAGCGCCGCCCAGGCACGTTCGATGTCGGCGGCGGCGGCGCGGGCCAGGCTGGCGACGATGGCCGTGTCGGCCTGGTTGGCCACGGCCTGCACGGCTTCGAAATCGCCTTCGGAGGCAATGGCAAAGCCGGCTTCGATGATGTCCACCCCCAGCGCTTCCAGCTGGGCGGCGACCTTCAGCTTTTCCTCGAGATTCATCGAGCAGCCGGGGGACTGTTCCCCGTCGCGCAAGGTGGTGTCAAAGATGCGGATACGATCGGTCATGGCTGTGGCCTGTTCAAACTGGGCTGAAATCGGGTGTGCGGTTCTTCCCCTCAAGGCGTGGCGCCGAGGGAACAAGCCCAGCAGCCGCCATCACGCCCGAGGGCGTGTAAGTCGAAGCAGGAGGGCGAAACGATGAGCCATGCCTTATCCTTTACCGTGAAGCACGGCCTGTGCGCAAGATGTGTGCGCCAAATCGGCGCTTGCAGCCAGCGCAATTGCGCGGCTTGATGCCGGGCATGTCCGATCTGTTCACCACCATCAACATCGGCACCGCCGTTCAACAGGCAGTCACGCCGGTGTTCCTGCTCACCGCCATTGGCGGCATGCTCAACGTGATGGCCCACCGCTTGTCGCGCGTGGTCGATCGGGCCCGCCACCTTGAAAGCCATGTCGGCGAATGGAAAGCCGAACGGCGCCGCATCGCCATTGATGATCTGGCGGTGCTGGCCCGGCGCATGGCCGCCGCCAACTGGGCGATTGCCCTGTGCACCATGGCGGCCCTGCTGGTGTGCGTGGTGGTGGCGTTGCTGTTCATCGAACAATTGTCGAGCATTGAACTCGACACCGGCATCGCCTGGCTGTTCGTGTCGTCCACAGTGCTGCTCACCGGCGGGCTGAGCATGTTCCTGTGGGAGGTTCAGCTGGCGCTGCGCAGCGTGCGCGTGCGCGCGGCCGACTTGCTGGCAGATCGCCGCCCAGCCGGAGATTAGTGCACCGCCCCATCAAACCGGTGGGGCGGCGCAGCGGCGATCAATTCCGGGCCTTGTCCACCAGCTTGTTCTTGGCGATCCACGGCATCATGGCGCGCAGCTTGGCGCCGGTTTCCTCGATCGGGTGGGCGGCGGCGGCCTTGCGGCTGGCCTTCAGCTCCGGCTGGCCGGCGCGGTTGTCGAGGATGAAGTTCTTCACGAAGCGGCCGCCCTGGATATCGGCCAGCACCCGCTTCATTTCGGCCTTGGTTTCGGCAGTGATGATGCGCGGGCCGGTGGTGATGTCACCATATTCGGCGGTGTTGCTGATCGAATAACGCATGTTGGCGATGCCGCCTTCATACATCAGGTCGACGATCAGCTTCACTTCGTGCAGGCACTCGAAATAGGCCATTTCGGGCGCATAGCCGGCTTCCACCAGCGTTTCGAAGCCGGCCTGGATCAGGTGGGTGAGGCCGCCGCACAGCACGGCCTGTTCGCCGAACAGATCGGTTTCGCACTCTTCGCGGAACGTCGTTTCAATGACGCCCGAACGGCCGCCGCCAATGGCCGAGGCATAGGACAGCGCCACGTCGTGGGCATTGCCGCTGGCATCCTGGTGGATGGCGATCAGGCAGGGCACGCCGCCACCCTTCAGATACTCGCCGCGCACGGTGTGGCCGGGGCCCTTGGGCGCGATCATGAACACGTCAATATCGGCGCGCGGCTCGATCAGGCCGAAATGCACGTTGAGGCCATGGGCAAAGGCCAGCGCCGCACCCGGCTTCATGTTGGCGGCCAGATCATCATTGTAGATGGCAGCCTGATGCTCATCGGGCGCCAGCACCATGATCACATCGGCCCAGGCGGCGGCATCCTTGTTCGAAAGCACCTTGAAGCCGGCGCCTTCTGCCTTGGCGGCGGTGGCCGAACCGGGGCGCAGGGCGATGGCAACGTCGGCCACGCCCGAATCGCGCAAATTCTGGGCATGGGCATGGCCCTGGCTGCCATAGCCAACGATGGCGACCTTCTTGCCCTTGATCAGGCCCACATCGGCATCGGCATCATAGTAAACGCGCATGAATATTCCTCTTTTTTCAAGACTTGAGGGCAGAGAGAGCTGCGCCCGTAAGCAAGGGGGAAACAGGTGCTTTGTCGACGAACACGCCGGGAGAAGCTTTCTCTTCAAGAGTCAATTTCCAAAGGCCAAAGCGCTTGGCTATCAGCTTGAGTTCGCCGTTCGCGGCGAGGGGCAAAATTGATGACCTGAGCCAGCGACGGTGCATCTTCGTCGACGGCAAGAGTTCGATCAGCTTCTGGTTGTCTGGTTCCTGACTGATCTTCGGGCTTCGATATGGGGATGCGTTTATCAGAGCCGCCTTTCCAGCAGCCACATATTCACCATAGTTCGTGTCGTTGTAGTAAACGGAAACGAACCCCCAGTCAGCTTGGTTCGGTTTGTGTACTCGCTCGACATAGGATTGGACCGCCGCATCATCTGGAAACTCAGATGGGGTAAGAGTTGGACTGTAGCCAGCATTAGCCCCAAGGATGATGGCTTTGGCGTTCAAAATGTCCCCAACATACGGGCTGACGGGAAACTGCAAGTTGAACGAATGGCGATGGCTGCGGAAAAACGGCGCGTCATCGGGATGAACCCACATGCCGTCGTGCGTTGGCGCCTTTAGCTGCGCCCAATAATCTACGATATCGCTTCGCTTCATCACACCGCCTCCGCCCCGCGGGCGATGGCAACAACGCCGGTGCGGGCAACCTCGACCAGGCCGACCTCCCGCATCAGGGCGATGAACTGGTTCACCTTTTCGGTGGAGCCCGACACTTCGAACACGAAGCTGGCGGTGCTGGTATCAACCGGCCGGGCGCGGAAAATGTCAGCGAGGCGCAAGGCTTCCACCCGCTTGTCGCCCACACCGGCCACCTTCACCAGCGCCATCTCGCGCTCCACATGCGGGCCCCAATCGGTCAGGTCGACCACCTTGTGCACCGGCACCAAGCGGTCCAGCTGGGCCATGATCTGATCGATCACCGGCGGCGGGCCGGAGGTGACCAGCGTGATGCGGCTGACCTCGTGATTGTCAGACACATCGGCCACCGTCAGGCTCTCGATGTTATAGCCGCGCGCCGAAAACAGGCCGACGATGCGGGCCAGCACGCCGGCCTCGTTGTCCACCAGGATCGACAGCGTGTGCCGTTCAGACGGGAGATGCTTCATCACACCAGGGCCTTCGCGTCGTCATCGGCTTCGCCACGCTCATCGGCGGCCGACAGGATCATGTCGGTGTGCGCCGCGCCCGAGGGGATCATCGGGAAGCAGTTGGCCAGCTTGGCCACGCGGCAATCCACCACCACCGGGCCGGGGTGATCCAGCATCGCCTGGATGCCGGCGTCCAGATCATCGGGGCCTTCGATCACGATGCCCTTCCAGCCATAGGCCTCGGCCAGCTTCACGAAATCCGGCAGGCTGTCGCTATAGCTTTCCGAATAGCGGCTGCCGTGGTTCAGCTCCTGCCACTGGCGGACCATGCCCATATATTCGTTGTTGATGATGAAGATCTTCACCGGCAGGCGATATTGCACCGCCGTGCCCAGTTCCTGGATGTTCATCTGGATGCTGGCCTCGCCGGCGATATCGATCACCAGCGCGCCCGGATAAGCCAGCTGCGCGCCAATGGCGGCCGGCAGGCCATAGCCCATGGTGCCCAGCCCGCCCGAGGTCAGCCACTTGTTCGGATCATGGAAGCCGAAATGCTGGGCCGCCCACATCTGGTGCTGGCCCACTTCGGTGGAGATGATCGGCTTCTTCGCCTTCGTCATCTCATAGAGGCGCTGGATGGCCTTTTGCGGCAGCAGCGCTTCGCCCTTCTGTTCAAAGCCGAAGCTGTTGCGCGCGCGCCAGCCGGCAATCTTGTCCCACCAGGCCGTCTGATCAGCAGCGCGATGGCCGCGCGCGCGCCAGACCTTCAGCATATCCTCCATCACGCTGCCAACGTCGCCCTGGATGGTCAGATCCACCCGCACCGTCTTGTTGAAGCTGGAGCGATCGATATCGACATGGATCTTGCGGCTGGTGGGGCTGAAGGCGTCGAGCCGGCCGGTCACGCGGTCATCAAAGCGCGCGCCCAGGCAGACCATCAGGTCGCACTTGTTCATCGCCATATTGGCTTCGTAACTGCCGTGCATGCCCAGCATGCCGAGGAACTGCGGATGCTCGGCCGGGAAGGTCCCTAAGCCCATCAACGTGCTGGTCACCGGCGCGCCGCACGCCTTGGCCAGTTCGCGCAGCAACTGGCTGGCAATCGGGCCGGAATTGATGATGCCGCCACCGGTGTAGAGGATCGGGCGCTCGGCCGCGGCCAGCATGTCCACCGCCGCTTCGATCGCAGCCAGATCGCCCTTCACCTGCGGCTTGTAGGTCTTGTGGGTGATGGCACCGGGCCTGGCATAGCGGGCCTTCATGATCTGCACATCCTTGGGGATGTCGATCACCACCGGGCCGGGCCGGCCGGACCGGGCGATGTAGAAGGCCTCGTGCAGCACGGGGCCCAGCTTCGCCGTCTCCTTCACAAGATAATTATGCTTGGAACAGTGGCGGGTGATGCCCACCGTGTCGCATTCCTGGAAGGCATCGGTGCCGATCAGGT
>CAZAWH010000185.1:0-1091 GCA_964488775.1 uncultured Sandarakinorhabdus sp.
GGCTGTCATAGCCGGTGCGGCTGATGCGGCTGCCGGTGACGGTGATGACGGCGGCTTCCTCCTCGCCTTCGGTGGCGGCGGGATCGGCGGCGGCGGTGGCCGCCGGCTGGGCGGCCTGGGCATGGACCACGGCCGGCAGCGCGAGCGCGAGCGTCGCAGCCCCCAGCAACAGGACACGGCGCGAATTGGCAGCGGCAGCAAGGTTGGTCGTCATCAAGGCACCCCCATTGGGCCGGCACGGCACCGGCCGAGATTTCTGCCTGACGATTCCGTCCCCCCTACCAGCGTCAGCCAGTCACGCTCGCTTGTTGTGGACATGCCATGGAGCGGACACGGCATGTGCTTGCGGGTAACGGCCGTGCCGGTTCTGCCTGCCCTTTGCCGAACATGATTCGACCGTGACCCGCCATGACAGTGGCATGACAGGCCGGCAGCGATGTTACGTCTTTTGGCGTAGCGGACTGCCCCTGCGGCAGGATCGCGCAGGGGTGGCCGGGTTCAGGCGCCTGGCGTTCGAGGTGCTGCCAGGCTCAGCTTCCCGGCAGGTTCAACGCCTTGGCCGGTTCGGCCGGGCCGAACAACAGGGTGCGGGTGATGCCGGCGCGGCGCACATTCACCTGGGTCTGATGATCGTCATAGCTGTCGCCGAACAGGCTGGCGCTGATCAGCAGCTGCGCCGGCTTGCCCTTCAGCCGGCCGACATAGCGCAGCTCCACCCGGTCGCCGCTGAGGCGCTGGCCGGCCGGGGTGAGCGTGACGCCGGCGATGCGGAACTGCCGGCCAAGATAGGCCACCAGCGCTGCCATGGCATCGGGATCATCAAGGCTGGGCTGGGCGGCGGGCGCGATGTCGACCAGCGCCGGTTCGACATCATGCGCCTGCAATATGTGGGTGACGGACAGCGCGCCCGATTTCGCGTCAATCTCCACCACGGCGAGGCTGGAGTGGCCGCGATGGGCAAGCGCCGGCGTGACGGCCGCGGCCAGCAGCAGCGCTGCCAGCCCCAACGCCCGCCGGCGCCGCATCACTTCTCGTCCTTCTTCTCGCCGTCCTTCTTCTCGTCCTTCTTGATCGGACGGGTCTTGGTGCTG
>CAZAWH010000185.1:1101-5373 GCA_964488775.1 uncultured Sandarakinorhabdus sp.
TCACTTCCAGGTCGCTGTCGGCCATGCGGTTGTCGCCGGGGCCGAAATCGTCGCGCACCTTCATCACCGCCGGCTCGATACGGCGCGGATAGGCGTTGTTGCTGCGATCGGCGTCGGCGGTTTCCCACAGCGGGTCGACCTCAGCCGCCTTCAGCACCTTGGGCGTGACATGCTGCCAGGTGACGGCGCGGGCGTTGTAGCGCCAGACCTCGGCCGGGATGCGGACGGTCTCGCTGGTGCCATCCTCATAATCCAGCTTGAGGATCACCGGCATGACCAGGCCGCCGCGGTTCGAGAAGCTGAAATGGTAGAAATTGTCCTTGAAGGCCAGCACGGCAGCCTCTTCGGGTTCCAGCTTCTTCTTCAGCGCTTCATAATCCTTGCGGTCCTTGGGCGTCACGGTGAACTTGTCGGTCTCGTCATAGAAATCGCGGGTGGCGGGATCCCGGTCGATCACCGGGGTCTGCGTGTTGCGCGCGATGGTGAGCGGGGTCGGCTCGGCCTTGGCCTTGTCGCGGCCCCAGGCCTTTTCCACTTCGGGATTGCGGGTGTCGAGCCGGGCCTTCACCACCTTGTCGAGGCTGATGTCGACATGGTCGGTCGAATAGAACCAGCCACGCCAGAACCAGTCGAGATCAACGCCCGAGGCTTCTTCCATGGTGCGGAAGAAATCATAGGGGGTGGGCCGCTTGAAGCGCCAGCGGCGAGCATATTCCTTGAAGGCGAAATCGAACAGCTCGCGGCCCAGGATGGTCTCGCGCAGGATCACCAGCGCGGTGGCCGGCTTGGCATAGCCGTTGTTGCCGAACTGCAGCACGCTTTCGCTGTTGGTCATCAGCGGCACCTGATCGCGGCTGACCATATATTCAACGATGTCGCGCGGTTCGCCGCGGGCGCGCGGGAACTTGGGATCCCAGCGGCGCTCGGCCTCGAACTCCAGGAAGCTGTTCAGGCCTTCGTCCATCCAGGTCCACTGGCGCTCGTCGCTGTTGACGATCATCGGGAACCAGCTGTGGCCGATTTCGTGGATCACCACGCCGATCAGGCCATATTTGGCGCGTTCGGTGTAGGTGAGCTGGCCGGTCTTCTTGTCCTTCACCGGGCGCGGGCCGTTGAAGGTCATCATCGGATATTCCATCCCGCCCACCGGGCCGTTGATGCTCTGGGCGGTTGGATAGGGATAGGTGAAGGCGAATTCGCCATAAACATCGATGGTGTGGGCGATGGCCTTGGTGGAATAGGCATCCCACAGCGGCCGGGCTTCCTTGGGATAGAAGCTCATCGCCATCACCAGCGGGTTGGCGGGATCATTCTGCTTCACGCCCATCGCGTCCCACACGAACTTGCGGCTGGACGCAAAGGCGAAATCGCGGACATTGCTGGCGGTGAAACGCCACGTCTTCGTGCCGCTGGGCTTGCCCTTTTCGGCGGCCAGCGCCTCGGCCGGGGTGACGATATAGACCGGTTCCTTGGCGGTGCGGGCCTGGGCCAGGCGGGCACGCTGCGCCGGGGTGAGGATTTCCGGATTGGCCAGCACGCCGGTGGCGGAGACGACATGATCGGACGGCACGGTGATCGACACGTCATAATCGCCGAATTCCAGGGTGAACTCGCCGCTGCCAACGAAGGCCTTGTTGTGCCAGCCTTCATAATCGGAATAGACGGCGGCGCGCGGGAACCATTGCGCGGCGAGGAACAGGCAATTGCCATCCTGATCCGGCTTGGTGAAGCATTCATAGCCGGAGCGGCCGCCGACGACGCGAGCTTCCGGCATCGGCAGGCTGAACTCGATCTTCACGGTGGTGGCGGCGCCGCTGTTCAGCGGGCTGGCCAGATCGATGCGCAGCAGCGTGTCGACCACGGTGAACTTCAGCGGGCGGCCCGAGGCGTCGGTGACCTTCAGCGCGTTGAAGCCGCCTTCCCATTCCTTGTAGCGCATGGCCTGGCGAACGCCGGTCATGCTGATCTGGCCACCGGGGGAGACGGTTTCGGCCAGCTGGGCGATGTGGTCGCGCTTGTAATTCTGGTCGAGCAGCAGCCAGAGATAGCGCAGCTGATCCGGGCTGTTGTTGTGATAGGTGATGGTCTCGCTGCCGGTGATGGTGCGGGTCGGCTCGTCCAGCCTGGCGGTGATGCGATAATCCACCTTCTGCTGCCAATAGCGGTGGCCCGGCGCGCCGGCGGCGTTGCGATAATCGGTCGGCGTCGGCCAATCCTCGCCTTCGAGCTGGCGGAACTTGTCGACGAAATCGCCCTTGGTCTGGTTGATCGGGCTGGCGTGTGCCGCCATGCCGAGGCCGGCCGCCACCAACCACATCATCACGCGCTGGAACCGCATAGTGTCATCGTCCCCCAAAATCGTGGCGGCCGTTTGCCCGCATGGCGCGGGCTTGGCAAGCGGCCCACACCGTCGCAGATCATTTTCATGTAATATTATATCGTGAATGAAAACCCCCTGCGGCATTTGCCCCAGCGCCGGCGCGTTGCGCGGGCATGACCAATGTGACATATTTGGGCGGAATCGAAATCTGGAGGGTTTCATGCGTCTGATCGCTGCTGCTGCTGTTGCTGCCATGGCTCTGGCCGCCGTACCGGCCACCGCCTGCGCCTTTGATGGCATGCCGGGCTACAGCCACTATGCGCCCGATGGCACCGATCCCTATGCCGGTGCCTATGCCGAGGCGGCCGCCCGCATTGCCGAGCAGCGCCGCCAGGAAGCCATTGAGAACGCCCGTCTGGCCATGCTGAAGCGGCTGGGCATGAAGGATGGCGGTGAGACCGCCGTGGCCTCGGCTGCAACCGCCCCCACTGCGTTGGCCAATGCCAACCGCTGACAGCAGCGCCCCTGTTTCAGACATCGCAGGGCCCCTGGTGGAAACCAGGGGCCTTTCGCATGTGCGTGATGGCCGCACGGTGATGCAGATCGGCGACTGGCAGTTGCAGCACTGCGCCCATGCCCTGCTGCTGGGGCCTTCGGGATCGGGCAAGACCACGTTCATCAACATCGCCACCGGCCTGTTGACGCCCAGCCATGGCAGCCTGGCGATTGCCGGCAAGCCGATGAGCAGCCTGCCGCCGGCCCAGCGCGACGCCCTGCGCCGCGAGACCATCGGCCTGGTGTTCCAGACGCTGCGGCTGATCCCGGCGCTTTCGGTCAGCGCCAATCTGGCGCTGGCGCAGAAACTGGCGCTGGGCCGGGTGGACATGGCGGAGATTGAACGGCTGATCGCCCGGGTTGGCCTGTCGCACCGCGCCCACGCCCGGCCGCGCCAGTTGAGCCAGGGCGAAGGCCAGCGCGCCGCCATCGCCCGGGCGCTGTGCACCCGGCCCCGGCTGGTGGTGGCCGATGAACCGACGTCGGCGCTGGATAATGCCAATGCGGAGGCGATGATCGACCTGATGTTCGAAGTGGCGGATGCCACGGGGGCGACGCTGCTGGTCGCCACCCATGATGGCCGCATCGCCCACCGCTTTGCCAACCGGCTCAATTTGGCGGCGCCCACATGATCCGCTTGAGCCTTGCCTATCTGCAGGACCGGGCGCTCAACACCGCGCTCAACATCATCCTGCTGGCGCTGGGTGTCGCCAGCCTGGTCATCCTGCTCCTGTTTTCCAGCCAGCTCGAAAACCGCTTCGACCGGGATTCGCAGGGGATCGACATGGTGGTGGGGGCCAAGGGCTCGCCGCTGCAGCTGATCCTCAGCTCGGTCTATCATGTTGATATTCCAACCGGCAACGTGCCGCTGGAGACGGTTGCGCTGCTGCGCCGGCAGATGGGGGTGGCCGAGGCGATCCCGCTGGCGCTGGGAGACAGTTTCCGCAGCTTCCGCATTGTCGGGACCGAGCCCGCCTATCCCGCCCTGATGGGCGCGGCGCTGGCCGACGGCCGCATGTTCGCCAAGCCGATGGAGGCGGTGATCGGCGCCGAGGTGGCGGCGCGCACGGGCGCCGGCCTGGGCCAGCGCTTCGTGGGCGGGCACGGGATGGGCGGCGGCGATGAGGGGCCCAAGCATGAGGAAACGCCGTTCATCGTGGTCGGCCGGCTGAAGCCCACCGGTACGGTGATCGACCGGTTGATCCTGACCCGGATCGAAAGCGTGTGGGCGGTGCACGGCATCGAAGCCCCGCATGAGGAGCATGACGGCGAGGATCATGACCACGAAGGCGAAACCGCCGAGGAGCATGAAGCGCATGTGAGCCCGGCCGAGGTGACGGCGGTGCTGGTGCGCTTTGGCAGCCCGATCGCGGCGGTGCGCCTGCCCGGTTTCATCA
>CAZAWH010000186.1:0-5355 GCA_964488775.1 uncultured Sandarakinorhabdus sp.
TCGATGCCAGCGGTTCGGCGGCCTTTGCCCGCCTGGCCGAGGCCAAGGGCGCCGTGGAGCTGTTGCTGGCCGAAGCCTATGTGAAGCGGGCCGAGGTGGCGCTGGTGGCGTTTCGCGGGCTGGAAGCGGTGCTGGCGCTGCCGCCGACCCGCAGTCTGCCGCGCGCCAAGAAGGAACTGGCTGGCCTGGCCGGGGGGGGCGGCACGCCGATTGCGTCGGGCCTCGATCTCGCCCGCAAGGTGGCAGAGGGCGAAAAGGGCCGTGGCCGCAGCCCGCTGGTGGTGGTGCTGACGGATGGCCGCGCCAATGTTGGCGGCGGCGATGGGGTGAGCCCGCAGGAGGCGGCGCTGGCCAGTGCCCGTGCCTATCGTGCGTCGGGCATTGCCGCCGTGTTCATCGATTGCAGCCCGCGCCCGCGCCCGCAGGGGGCTGAACTTGCCGCCGCCATGGGCGCCCGGTTGGTGACATTGCCACGGGTGGATGCCAAATCGGTGGTGGCCGCGGTCAAGGCCGCTTCTGCAGGGGCTGGGTGATGCGTTGGGATGTCGATTCGGCCCATGTGCCGCACCGCGAATGGAGCCGCTTTGTCACGGCCGGCGGCCTGAAATTCCATGTGCAGGAAACCGGGCCGGCCGATGCGCCGGTGCTGCTGCTCATCCATGGCACCGGCGCCACCACGCACAGTTTCGCCGGCCTGGCCCCGTTGCTGGCCAATGATTTCCGGCTGGTGATCCCCGATCTGCCCGGCCATGGCTTTACCCAGAAACTGAATGCGCCCGATCCCGATGCGGTGGCCAAGGCGATGGCGGCGCTGGTGACCGAACTGGGCGTGCAGCCGGCGATCATCCTGGGCCACAGCGTGGGGGCGGCCATTGCCTTCATGATGGTGGCGCGCGGCCTGGTCGCCCCGCAGGCCGTTGTGTCGCTGGGCGGCGCGCTGCTGCAGTTCGATGGGGTGGGCAAGGTCTATCCGGGGCTGGCCAAGGCGCTGTTCGTCAACCCGTTCATGCCGGCCTTCTTCAGCTTCACCACCCGCTTCCAATCGATGACCGATCTCTTGTCCCGCTGGACCGGGTCGCGCTCCACCCGCGAACAGGTGGCCCATTATGAACGCCTGTTCCGCAACCCGGCCCACACCGGCGGCGCGCTGGCCCTGATGGCGCATTGGGATCTGGACACGATCGAACGCAGCATCGCCCATGTGAAATGCCCGGTGCTGTTGCTGCATGGCGAACGGGACAAGACGGTGCCGCCATCGACCAGCCACACGGTGGAGCGCCGGCTCGCCAGCCACGGCGTCAAGGTGGTGCATCGCGGCCTGCCCGGCCTTGGCCACCTGGCCCATGAGGAATCGCCCGGCGTGCACGCCCAGGCGGTGATCGATTTTGCCCGCCAGCTGGGGGTGCTCAGCGCCCCCTGAACACCGGCGGCCGCTTTTCGACAAAGGCGCGGGCCGCGTCCTTGTGGTCTTCGGTCAGTCCGCAATGGACATGGTGGGTCGCCTCCAGATCGAGGCAATCATCCATGTCGCCGCCCGAAAAGGCGCGGTTGAGATTTTCCTTCATGTAGGCCAGCGCCACGCGCGGGCCATTGGCGAGGCGGGCGGCGAGCGCCTGTGCTTCGGCCAGCAGCGCGTCGGCCGGCACCACCCGGTTGGCCAGGCCCAGCCGCAGGGCCTCGGCCGCGTCCACCCGGTCTGACAGGAAATACAGCTCGCGCGCCTTGGCGGCGCCGACCAGGCGGGTGAGGAAATAGGTGCCGCCATAGTCGCCGGAAAAGCCGACCCGGGCAAAGGCGGTGGTGAGAAAGGCGGTTTCGGCCATCACCCTGAGGTCACAGGCGAGCGCGATGGACAGCCCGGCCCCGGCTGCCGCGCCCGGAATGGCGGCGATGGTGGGCTTGGGCATGGCGTGCAGCCGGCCGGAAATGGCGCGCTGGTTGCGGCGTTGCCTGGCAATAGCCTGATCAATGGGTTCCGGCTCGCCGCTGGCGTTGCGGGCGGCCATGCCCTTCACGTCGCCGCCGGCGCAAAAGGCCCCGCCGGCCCCGGTGATGACGATGGCGCCAATGGCGGGATCGGCTTCGGCCTGTTCGAGCAGGCGAGCCAGCGCATCCAGCATGGCGCGCGACAGGGCATTGCGCGCCGCCGGGCGGTTGAGGGTGAGGGTGAGCACGCCACCCTCCACCGCTGCGATCAGATCATCGGTGTCGGGCGTGTAGGCGGTCATCAGCCATCCTCGGGCAGCAGATCGATCCCGCAAGCATGCGCCGGCGCCTTCAGGCCCGCAACCCTGATTGCCGACAGGTCTTCGCCGCGATCATCGCTGATGCCGGTGAAATCGATGCAGCCATGATCCAGCCGGATGCGCTGGCCATCAGGCCGGTTTTCCCACGGCCGCGCTAGCAGGGCACTGTAGCGTGCGGCGGTGGCGGCCGGGTTGTCACAGGCCAGCACGGCCGCCGTGATGACCAGATCCGCCCGGCACTGGCGCTGCCAATCCGGCCCGGCCCAGGCATAGCTGCCCATCATCGCCGGGTTTGGGCCATGCGCATCCACCGACAGCAGGCAGCCGCCGGTGTCGCGCGGGTGGAGATGCAGGGCCGTGGCGGTCAGGCCGTCGTGGGCGACACTGAGATCCTCGACGATGCGGATGTTCATCATGGTCAGCCGCAGGCGCAGCGACGACAGATCATCGCTGTCGAGGATCAGCATGTAGCCGGTGGGACCGCGGCGCCGATCCAGATAGCGCCCGGCCGTGGTGCCGGGGCGCGTGGGGGCCAGCGCCTCCAGAAAGGTGCCGCCCAGCGCCCACAGCGCGTTTTCCAGGCCATATTTGGCCACACCCGGATCATGGTAACAGGGGCCGGTGCCCAGCAACTGGCTGATCCGGTCTTGCTGCGGCGGCAAATCGGGGCCCACCACGGCGATCTGGCGCAAACGCAACACGACCCTCTCCAATCCAGCCATTGCCCCTCGCAATCGGATCATTACGCATGATGCGGCCACTGCCCTCGCGAGGTGAAAAATGGAGCAGGATGGAATCAGCGTCACCCGGCAGGATCATGTCATGTTGGTAACGCTGAACCGGCCCGACCGGTTGAATGCCTATACCGATGCCATGGGCCGGGCGCTGGCGCGGGCGGTGCGCGCCGCCAGCGCCGACGATGCGGTGCGTGCCATCATCATCACCGGGGCCGGCCGCGCCTTTTGCGCGGGGGCCGATGTGTCGGCCGGCAGCGCCAGTTTCGACATGGCCGGGGGAGGTGCCGGCAATTTCGGGGCCGGGGATCGCGGCGCGGGCCGCGGCAGCCGGCACGACAGCTTCATCCATGCCCTGTTCGACAGCACCAAGCCGGTGATCGCCGCCATCAACGGCCCGGCCGTGGGCGTGGGCATCACCCTCACCCTGCCATGCGACGTGCGCATCGCGGCCGACGGGGCGCGGATCGGCTTTGTGTTTGCCCGGCGCGGGCTGGTGCCGGAAGCCGGCAGCGCCTGGTTCCTGCCGCGGCTGGTCGGCTTGCCGCAGGCGCTGCGCTGGTGTCTGTCGGGCCGGTTGATCAGCGCCGCCGAAGCCCTGGCCGGCGGGCTGGTGAGCGAGGTGGTGCCGACCGATCAACTGTTGCCCCGCGCGTTCGCCATCGCGGCCGAGATGGCCGACGGCACCGCGCCCGTGGCCGTGGCCATGGCCCGGGCCATGCTGTGGCGGCTGGGCAGCGCCGCCAGCCCCGATGACGCGCTGGCGGTGGACGCCGCCTTCAACATGGCGCTGGGCGGCGGGGCGGACGTCAAGGAAGGCGTTGCCGCCTTTCTGGACAAGCGGACGCCCGACTTCCCCGGCCGGGTGAGCCGCGATCTGCCGCCCGGTTTTCCCTGGTGGCGTGATTGACGACGGCAGGCCGGCCTGCCACCCTTGGCCATCAAATCATTTGCATTTCCTTGGGGGAAACACTGCATGAAGACCATCCGCTGGGCCGGTGCCGGCCTGCTTGCCATGGGTGTTGCCGGCATGGCCACCGCCGCCAGCCCGCCGCGCCTGCTGCAATCGCCGGTGATGAGTGCCACCCATCTGGCCTTTGTGTCGGGTGGCGACATCTGGGTCGCGCCCAGGGCTGGCGGCAAGGCCACGCGCATCACCACCGGCATCGGCATCGAACAGGCGCCAAGCTTTTCGCCCGATGGCCAGACCATCGCCTTCACCGGTGAATATGATGGCAACACCGATGTGTTCACCGTGCCAGTGGCCGGCGGTGTGCCCAAGCGCATGACCTTCCACCCCGCGGTTGATGCCGCCGTGGGCTGGAGCCCCGATGGCGCCCGCATCCTGTTCCGTTCCAACCGCGATTCGGCCAGCCGCTACACACGGCTGTGGCACGTGCCGGCCGGCGGCGGCGCCGCCACCGCGCTGCCGCTGCCGATGGCATCGGCCGGCATGATGGCGCCCGATGGCAAGGCCATTGCCTATAACCCGCTGGAGCCGGGCTTTTCCTTCAACCACACCCGTTACACCGCCTGGGGCAATTATCGCGGCGGCCTGACCGGGGCGGTGTGGATCACCCAGCTGGATGGCCTGAAAACCCAGAAGGTGCCGCAGGACGGCGGCGCGGATTTTTCCCCGGTGTGGCTGAATGGCCAGGTCTATTTCCTGTCGGGCCGCAAGGGGCCGGTGAGCGTCTATCGCTTTGATCCGGCGTCCGGCCAGACCAGCCTGGTCTGGCAGAACCGCGGGCCCGACATCCGCAGCCTGTCCACCGACGGCAAGGCCCTGGTGTTCGACCGGCTGGGCACGATCTTCACGCTGGTGCCGGGCGAGGAGCCGAAGGCGATCAGCATCGATCTGGATGGCGACATGCCCGATGTGCGGCCGCGGGTGGCCAATGTCGGCAGCGAGGTGCGGGCCGCCGCCATTTCGCCCACCGGTCTGCGCGTCGCAGTGGAAGCCCATGGCGAGATCATGACCCTGCCGGTGAAAGAGGGGATCACCCGCACCATCACCGCCACCGCCGGCACCATGGAACGCACCCCGGCCTGGAGTCCCGATGGCCAGTCCATCGCCTATTTCAGCGATGAGGGCGGGCTTTATGCCCTGCATGTCGCTGCCCAACAGGGCGCCGGCAAGGCCGTGAAGAAATATGCCCTGGCGCCGGAGCCGGCCTATTATTTCAACCCGAAATGGTCCCCCGATGGCAAGCGCATCGCCATGCAGGACAACCGGCTCAACACCTGGATCCTGGAGCTTGCCACCGGCAAGCTGACGGCCGCCGGGCCGCCGGATGAGTTCGGCGGCTTTGCCACCGGCTCCAGCGGCATGGCCTGGTCGCCCGATTCGGCCTGGTTCGTCTATGCCCGCACCA
>CAZAWH010000187.1:0-5344 GCA_964488775.1 uncultured Sandarakinorhabdus sp.
GCGGCAATGGCCGGGCCGGGCGGCAGGCCACCGGCCAGCACGACATGGCTCACCTGCTGGCGGGCGCAGACCTGGATCAGTTCGTCCAGCTGCGGGTGCAGGGTGATCAGGTTGACGCCAAACGGCTTGTCGGTGAGGGCGCGGGTGGCGGCGATTTCGGCTTCCAGCAGGGCCGGCGGCATCGCCCCGCAGGCGAGCACGCCAAAGCCGCCGGCGTTGGAAATGGCGGAAACAAGGTTGCGCTCGCTCACCCAGGTCATGGCGCCGGCCATGATGGCGTGGCGGGTGCCCAGAAATTCGCGGCCCCGGGCCGAGGCGGCATCCAGATGCGGGGTGGCGCTCATGCCTCGCCCTCTTCGGCCGGGGCGGGTCCATCAAGGCCATAGGCGGTGTGCAGCACGCGCACGGCCAGTTCGACATAATCCTTGGGGATCAGCACGCTCACCTTGATTTCCGATGTGGTGATGGCCTGGATGTTGATGCCGCGGCTGGCCAGCGCGCGGAACATGGTGGCGGCGACCCCGGCATGGCTCTTCATGCCGACGCCCACCACCGAAATCTTGGCCACATCATCATCGGCGATCAGGCTCTGGAACCCGATGGCGCCCTTCGCCTTTTCCAGCACGTCGATGCTGGCCGGCAGCTGCGCGCGCGGCACGGTGAAGGTCACGTCGGTGCGCCCCTCATCCTTGGCGATGTTCTGCACGATCATGTCCACGTTCACATTGGCATCGGCCAGCGGGCCAAAGATGCTGGCCACCACGCCCGGCCGGTCGGCCACGCCCACCAGCGTCACCTTGGCTTCACCACGGTCGGCCACCACGCCGGCGATCAGTTCACGTTCCATCTCGTCATCCTCGTCCACCACCAGCGTGCCGGGCGCGTCGGAAAAGCTCGACAACACCTGCACCACCACCTTTTCCTTCATGGCCAGTTCGACCGACCGGGTTTGCAACACCTTGGCGCCCACGCTGGCCAGTTCCAGCATTTCCTCATAGGTGATCTTCATCAGCTTGCGGGCGCGCGGCACGATGCGCGGATCGGTGGTGTAAACCCCGTCCACATCGGTGTAGATGTCACAGCGGTCGGCCTTCACCGCCGCGGCCAGTGCCACGGCCGATGTGTCCGACCCGCCGCGGCCCAGGGTGGTCACCCGCCCGTCCGCCGTCAGCCCCTGAAAGCCCGGCACCACGGCCACGGCGCCGGCCTTCATGCTGGCGATGATGGCGTCGGTGCCGATATCCTCGATGCGGGCCACGCTGTGCGCCGCGCTGGTGCGGATCGGCAATTGCCAGCCCAGCCAGCTGCGGGCGTTCACCCCCAGCGCCTGCAGCGTGATGGCCAAGAGGCCTGAGGTGATCTGCTCGCCGGCGGCCACCACCACATCATATTCGGCCGGATCGGCCAGCGGCGAGGCTTCCCGGCAATAGCCGACCAGCCGGTCGGTCTCGCCCGCCATGGCCGACACCACCACCGCCACCTCGTTGCCGGCATCCACCTCGCGTTTCACCCGGGCTGCGACGTTGCGGATCCGCTCCGTCCCCGCCATCGAGGTGCCGCCAAATTTCATCACGATCCGGGCCATGGCCGGCATCATCCTTCGTGCTGCTTCACTATTGCCCTTGCCTGATAGGAACGTGGGCGGGCAATGGCAAGAAAGCCCTGACGCAGCCAGGAACAAGAAAATGTCTCAAGCCGCCAGCATCAACCCCGAAGAGGCCGAATTTTTCGGCAAGCTTGCCGCCGACTGGTGGAACCCCAGGGGCACATCGGCGATGCTCCACCGCATCACGCCGGTGCGGGTGGCGCATGTCCGCAGCCTGGCGCTGGCGCATTTCGGGCTCGATGCCAGAAGCCGCCGGCCACTGGCCGGGCTGGCGGCGCTGGATGTCGGCTGCGGCGCCGGGCTGATGGCGGAACCCCTGGCGCGCATGGGCGCCGCCACCAGCGCCATCGATGCCGCGCCGGAGAATATCGAGGCTGCCCGCGGCCATGCGCAGGGCCAGGGCCTGGCCATCGACTATCAATGCATTGCGGTGGAAGATCTTGCCGCCACCGGCGCGCGCTTTGATCTGATCACCTGCCTTGAGGTGGTGGAGCATGTGGCGGGCCGCGATGCCTTCTTCGCCGCCATCGCCCAACTGCTGAAACCCGGCGGGCTGGCGGTGTTCTCCACGCCCAACCGCACGCCGGCCAGCTGGGCCGTGGTGATCGCCGGGGCCGAATATGTCACCCGCACCATCCCCAGGGGCGCGCACGACTGGAACCGCTTCTTCACACCGGCCGAACTGGCCGAGGCGCTGACCGCCGCCGGCCTGTGCCCGGGCGAACCGGCCGGGCTCAGCTGGCGGCCGGGCAGCGGCTTCGTGATCGGCAGCGATGTTTCGGTGAATTATTTCCTCACCGCCACCCTTCAGGCCTGACGCGCCAGCACCAGCAGCGCCCGCACATCGATCAGCATCGTGGCCAGTTCCATCATCGCCACAAAGAACAGCGGATAGAATTGCGCCGGCCGCCGGCTGGCCCAGTCCGCCAGCCAGCGCACGATGACCAGGCGCGGCAGGATCGCCGCCCCGGCCAGCGCCACGCCCACGCCGATCACGGCGCCAGCCAGAAGATCGCTGGCATAATGCAGGCCCAGATACATGCGGGGCAGGGCGATCATCACCGTGGCCCAGGCCAGCGCCACCAGCCCGGCGCGGCGTGACACCAGCCAGATGCCAGTGGCCAGCGCAAAGAACAGCACGCCATGATCGCTGGGAAAGCTGCTTTCGGTGGTGATGCCCAGCGCCTCGGCCGTCAGCCCGCCGGGCAGGCGGAACGGCAGGTCGGGATCGAGCAGCGGGCGCGGCCGGAACGGCAGCGTCTTGGACAGCAGCCGGGCCAGCACCTCGCCCAGCCCGCAACTGGCCAGCACCGCCAGGATCAGCCGCCGGTCATGCTGGCTGCGTTCACCCGGGGCATCGCCATGGGCGCACCAGGCCCACCACAACAGGCCGCACATCACCCCGCCCTTCAACAGGGCATTGGCCGACAGCGCCAGCACGAAGGCATCAAACAACGGCCAGTGGCCGGTGAGGCCCGCAACAGCGCGGGACAGGGCGAGATCAAGATTGGGCATGGCCGATCAATTCCGTGGCAGAATGGTGCGTTGCCGCCCCCAATGCACACAGGATGCCAATCAGGCCGGTCGTGTGGATTCAATCGGTTGGCAGTTGCCGCCGCCCCGGTTGGTGCAAAATGCAACGGCCGCCCGTTGCATTGCGCAATCCGTCAGGCCGGGCGCGGGCGGTACAGGCCGGCAATCACCGCCACGGCGGCCGCCGCCTCGGCCGGGTCGGGCGTCTCGTCGGCCAGGTTGAACCCGAACCCCTCATCCGGCCCGACATTCTGCACCACGATGCCATCGGGGCGCGGCACCACGCTGATGTCGCGATAATAAAGCCCGTGCTGCACCTCGGGCTGCGGCGGCAGCCAGGCGATCTGGCCGCGCACCGGCACGATGCTCTCGTCCCGCATCAGGGCGCGCGCGCCATAGCCGGTGCAATTGAAGATCACCCGTTCGGGAATGCGGGCGAAATCGGCCGGGCTGGCCAGCGTCATCGGCACAAACCGGCCGCCGGCCGCCAGAAATTCCTGTTCCAGCGTGACCGCGAGCTGGGCCACGTTGAAATTCATCGCGACATTGCGCCGGGCCACCGGCACCGGAAACGGATGCTGATCGGCGGTCAGCGGCTCGTTGCGCGGGCTGATGTCGGCCAGGCGCGCCTGATAATCGACGAACGTGTCAGTGCCGCCGCCGGGCAGGCTGATGCGGTCCTTGCCGCCGCGCTCGGGCGGGGCATCAAACAGCACATAGCGTTCCTGAAACGCCACCGGCGCGCCGGCCCGGCCCAGATAGGCCTGGTGCAGGGCCCAGCTGCGCCGCGCCATCCTCTCCCAGCGGTCGGCAAAGCCGGCGTCCACCGCGCCGTCCATCGCGATGCGGCTGTGCGGTGACCAGGTGCCGGTGGCGCGGGCCGATCGCACATCGGGAAACCGGTCCTGGGCATAGATCACGACATTGAGCCCCAGCCGCTGGGCGGTGATCGCCGTGGTCAGGCCGATGGCGCCGGCGCCCACCACCGCCACCGATCGGGCGCCGGCCGCCAGCGCCAGCGGCACGGCCTGCGCCGCCGAACCCCAGCTCAACGACCAGCCGCTGCCACCATGACCATAATGGTGGATCACCTGGCGGCCGGCGATGCGTTCCAGGGCGATGCGCGGGCCGGCGGCGCGGAACGGGCGCAGGCACACGCTGATCCGCATGATCCGGTCGGCCCGGGCGTTGATCGGCGCGATCGGCAGCCGCGGCGCAAAGCCGGCCTGGGCCAGCGCCGGCCCGGCGGCCAGCCCGGCCAGCAGGCCCAGCCCGATGTCGCGGCGGTTGATCATGTGGTGCCCCCCGGAAATTGCCGGCCCAGATGCACCATCGCGCCGCGCCCCACGCAACTTGGGCAGGCTTGGCGTGCCACCAGCCGTGTGCAAATCTCGGCCAGAGGAGAGACCGCCATGACCACCCCGCTCACCGGCATCCACCACAGCGCCTATCGTTGCCGCGATGCCGAGGAAACGCGCGCCTTTTACGAGGATGTGCTGGGCCTGCCGCTGGCCGCCGTGGTGCAGGAGGAACGCGAGCCCGGCTCGCGCCTGCCCAACCCGTTCGTGCACCTGTTCTTCCGCATGGGCGACGGCAAGTTCATCGCCTTCTTCGACGCGCCGAACACGGTGAAGGACGGGGATTTTGCCCTCGTCCACGGCTTTGACCGCCATGTCGCCTTCGAGGCGGAGGATGAGGCGCGGCTGCTGGAATGGCAGGCCAGGCTGAACGCCGCCGGCGTGCCCTGTTTCGGGCCGATCGATCATGGCTTCGTCAAATCGGTCTATTTCGCCGATCCCAACGGCCTGCCGCTGGAAATCACTGCCCGCGTCGCCCGCCATGATGCCATCCTGGCCGAAGACGCCAAGACCGCCCACGCCATCATCAAGGCCTGGACCGCGCGCAAGGCCGCCGCGCGGGCCGAGGGCCGCGCCGCATGAGCTTTGCCCGCATCCCGCTGCTCATCGCGTTTCGCGAGGCGGTGGGCCTACGCGACACCTATGGCGGCATCGATGGCGTGGTGGCGCTTCAGGCCCATCATCTGAAGCCGGAAACCTCGTCCGACACCATCATCATCTTCATGCACCCGATGGGCATCATGCATTATCTGCCGCTGCCCGGGGCGCTGGCGGCGGCCGGCTGCCATGTGCTCACCGCCGTCTCGCGCTATCCCAACAATGATTCGGCGCTGATCATGGAAAAGGT
>CAZAWH010000188.1:0-5326 GCA_964488775.1 uncultured Sandarakinorhabdus sp.
AACATCGCCAGCACGCCCCACAGCTTGGCCGGCACGCCCAGGAAGTCGGTCGTGAAGGCGCGCAGGATGGCGTAGAAGGGCCAGAAATACCATTCCGGCACGATCAGTGCGGGCGTGGAAAGCGGGTTGGCCGGGATATAATTGTCCGGCTCGCCCAGGCTGTTCGGCATCCAGAACACGAAGGCCGAGAAGAGGATCAAATAGATGCCCAGGCCGACGAAATCCTTCGCCGTGTAGTACGGGTGGAACGGCACGGTGTCGGCTTCGGTCTTCACATCAAGGCCGGTCGGGTTGTTGGAGCCCGGGATGTGCAGCGCCCACACGTGCAGGATGATCACCCCGAAGATCACGAACGGCAGCAGATAGTGCAGCGAGAAGAAGCGGTTCAGGGTGGCGTTGTCGGGCGAGAAGCCGCCCAGCAGCAGCGTCTGGATATAGGAGCCGACGACCGGGAAGGCCGAGAACAGGCCGGTGATGACCTGGGCGCCCCAGAAGCTCATCTGACCCCAGACCAGCACATAGCCCATGAAGGCCGTCGCCATCATCAGCAGGAAGATCACCAGGCCGAGCATCCAGATCATTTCGCGCGGCGGCTTGTAGGAGCCGTAATAGAGCCCGCGGAAGATGTGGATGTAGACGACGCCGAAGAAGAAGCTGGCGCCGACGGCATGCATGTAGCGGATCATCCAGCCGCCGTTGACGTCACGCATGATGTGCTCGACCGAATCGAACGCCACGCGGGTATCGGCGGCAAAGTGCATGGCCAGCACCACGCCGGTGATGATCTGGATCACCAGCGCCACGCCGGCGAGCACGCCGAAGTTGTAGAAGGCATTGAGGTTCTTGGGCGTCGGATAGCCCGGCCCCAATGCGCCGAAGATGAAACGCGGCAGCGGCAGCCGCTCGTCCATCCACTTGCCGACGGCCGAAGTCGGCTGATACTGCTTGGCCCAGGGAAAGCTCATGGTCCTTGTCCTTAGCCGATGGTCACCGAGGTGGGCGACTTGAAGGTGTAAGGCGGCACTTCCAGGTTCTTGGGCGCCGGGCCTTTGCGGATGCGGGCCGCGGTGTCGTAGTGCGAACCGTGGCAAGGGCAGAAATAGCCGCCGAAATCACCGCGGGATTCGCCTTCGGCCGCGCCCAGCGGCACGCACCCGAGGTGAGTGCAGACGCCCAGCGTGATCAGCCACTGCTCGCTGCCCGGCTTGGTGCGGTCTTCCAGCTTCTGCGGATCGCGCAGCGAGGCCACATCAACCTTCTTGGCGTCGGCGATTTCGGCTGCCGTCAGGTGACGGGCGAAAATCGGCTTGCCGCGCCAGCTGGCCTTGATGGCCTGGCCTTCCTGGACCGCCGACAGATCAAGATCGATCGACGCCAGCGCCAGCACGTCGGCCGACGGGTTCATCTGGTTCACCAGGCTCCAGGCCACGGGCACGACGCCCGCGCCGGCAAAGGCCGCCGTGGCGACATAGAGGAAATCACGGCGGCGCTCGCCACCGGGGGTGAGATCATCGGCAGAAGCCTGCCGGACTTCGCTAGCCATTTCGTCCCTTCCGAAAATGGGTGCAGGGCGGGTGGACGTCTGGTCCTCCCGCAGCGCGCCACGGGATAGACAAGCCTATGCCGCAACGCAACGGACAAAACGGCCCAGCCCCCCGGACATTTTGGCGCGGACATGACATTCGGGTAATATTTCCGCGCCAAAGGGTCATGCAAAGGGGGTTTCGCAGGTCGGAAAGCCGGTCTAGAGGCATGGGCCATGATCGAGCTTGATGAGCAGCAGCGGGCCGCGCAGGCCTGGTTCCGGTCCCTCAGGGACAATATCTGGGCAATGCTGGAGCAGCTGGAGGATGAATCCACCCTGCCCGGCACGCCCGGCCGCTTCGAAAAGCGCGTCTGGCAGCGCACCGATCACAGCGGCGGCGATGGCGGCGGCGGCGAGATGGGCATCATGACGGGCCGGCTGTTCGAAAAGGCCGGCGTCAACATCTCCACCGTCTATGGCGAGTTCAACCCGGATTTTGCCAAGCAGATCAACGGCGCTGCCGAGGATCCGCGCTTCTTTGCCACCGGCATCAGCCTTGTCATCCACCCGGCCAACCCGCTGGTGCCGGCGGTGCACATGAACACCCGCATGCTGGTGACGACCAAGCGCTGGTTCGGCGGCGGCGTTGACCTGAACCCCGCCCTGCCTGACGACGCCGAGACGGCGGCCTTCCATGCCGCAGTCAAGGCCACCTGCGACCGACACCACCCGGACTATTACCCGGCCCATTCCAAGTGGGCGGAGGAGTATTTCTGGGTGCCCCACCGCAACCGCCACCGCGGCGTGGGCGGCATCTTCTATGATCATCTGAACAGCGGCGACTGGGCGGCGGATTTCGCCTACACCCAGGATGTCGGCCGCTGCTTCCTGGAAACCTATCCCAAGCTGGTGCGCGAAAAGATGCACCGGCCGTTCAGCGCGGCGGAACGCACCGCCCAGTTGAAATATCGCGGCCTTTATGCCGAGTTCAACCTGGTCTATGACCGGGGCACCACCTTCGGCCTGAAGACCGGCGGCAACACCGATGCCATCCTGATGAGCCTGCCGCCGCTGGCCATCTGGGAATAGGCCATGGGCATCACGGTGGTGCCCGGTGGCGAACTCGCCACCATCGTCACCTGCCTTGAAATGCGGGCGCGCCCGGCGCCTGCCCTGCCCGCGCGCTCGGCGCTCAAGCTGGTGCGCTGGCCGGCGCCGGTGGATCTGGCGGCCTATCGCGCTCTGTTCCGGCGCATCGGGGCGCCCTGGCTGTGGCGCGGCCGGCTGGTGCTGGATGATGCCGGGCTGGCCGCGGCGCTGAATGCCGAACTTTGCGAAATCCATGTCGCAACCCGCCGCGATGGCACGGCCATGGGTTTGATCGAGCTTGATTTTTCGGAACCCTCCACCTGCGAGATCGTCTATTTCGGGCTGGAGCCCGGCATGACCGGGCGCGGCCATGGCCGCTGGCTGATGGACCATGCGCTGCGGCTGGCCTGGCGTGATGGCATCACCCGGGTGTGGCTGCACACCTGCGATCTCGATCACCCGGCCGCGCTGGCCTTTTATCAACGCGCCGGCTTTGTGCCCTATGAACGCTGGGTGGAAACCTACCCCGATCCGCGGGTTGATGGCACCTATGCCGACAATCCGGCGCCGCAGGTGCCGATCATCTGACCAGGCGCTGGCTGGCGATGGCCGATGCCGCGCCAAAGCCGATGGTGGTGAAACAGGTGCCGATGCCGGGCAGCAGCAGATGCAGGAACCGGCCCAGGCTGGGGGCGCCGGCCAGTTTCAGCACCGAATCCACCGCCGAGCCGGCAATTTCGGCGATCAGGCCAACGCCGATCACGGCAAACAGGCCGATGAGGATGAACAGCGCCAGCTGCACGCCGTCGTCGCGCGTCAGCGCCCAGCTTTCGCGCACCGCCGCAACCGGGCCGCTGCGCTGCAGCATCAGCAAGGGCCCGGGCAGGAACGCCAGCCGGCCAAACAGCCAGATGCCCGGCAGGATCAGCACCAGAAAGCCCAGACCAACCGGCAGCGACACCAGCAACTGGGTCAGCACATACAGCGGCCACACGCCAAAGGCGGTCATCAACGCCGCCCGCGGCGCCGTGCCGGGCCGCAGGATCATCGCCGAGACCGCCAGTTGGCCGATCGCGCCCACCAGGCTGGGCAACGCCAGCTGCCAGAACAGCTGCGCGCCGGTCATCTCGGCAAAGCTTTCGGGCGGCGGCGGGCCAAACAGGCCCACTGCCACCGAAACCAGCAGGGTGAAGGGCGCCGCCAGGAAGAACAGCCGATTGAGATCGGCCATCATGGCGCTGCCCATGGCATCCCACAGGGCAAAGGCGGTCAGGCGGGGCACGCGGTGCCGCTGCCCGTGATCAGGCGGCCGGCTTGACGCC
Organism: uncultured Sandarakinorhabdus sp.; assembly: GCA_964488775.1. GTDB lineage: Bacteria > Pseudomonadota > Alphaproteobacteria > Sphingomonadales > Sphingomonadaceae > Sandarakinorhabdus. The sequence continues at coordinate 3,937 of CAZAWH010000188.1, forward strand.
GGTTTCCGCCATCAGGGCCTGAAGTTCACCAGCCTGGAACATTTCCATCATGATGTCGCTGCCGCCGACAAATTCGCCCTTCACATAGAGCTGGGGAATGGTCGGCCAGTCGCTATATTCCTTGATTCCCTGGCGGATTTCCATGTCGGCCAGCACGTCAACGCCTTCGAAGGCGACGTTCAGCCGTTCCAGGATGGCCACGGCGGTGGAGGAAAAACCGCACTGCGGGAAGAAGGGCGTGCCCTTCATGAACAGCACGACATCGTTGCCGTTGACGATCTCGGCGATGCGTTCGTGAACAGGATTGCTCATCGGGGGAGTCCTTTGCTGGGCCGGGTCAGGCCGGAATCGTGGTCAGTTTCAAGGCGTGCAGCGCACCCCCCATGCGCCCGCCCAGAGCATTATACACCAACCGCTGCTGCGCAACCCGCGACAGGCCGGCAAACTGCGGCGCGGTGACAACGGCGGCATAATGGTCGCCATCACCGGCCAGATCGGTGATCTCCACCCGGGCGCCGGGCAGCGCCGCCAGGATCGCCGATTCGATGTCGGCAGCCGCCATCGGCATCAGGCGGCTCCCGCCACCTGGACTTCGGCCTGAGCCAGCTTTTCGGCCAGCATCGCCTTGATGTCGTTCTCCCCCACGCCCAGCGGCGCCAGGTCGCCGAGCAGCTTGGCGATGATGTCGGCATCGCCCGGAATCTCCAGATCCGACAGCAGGACCGACTTGGCATAATCCTCGGCCGCTTCGCCGGACTTGCCGAGTTTTTCCGCCGCCCACAGACCGATCAGCTTGCCGCGACGCGCCAGGATGCGGAACTTCAGCTCCTCATCATGGGCAAACTTGCTTTCAAAGGCCTTCTCGCGGTCGTCAAAGCTGCTCATGCGCACATCCTCGCTGGTGTCACGCTGTCAGATAGTGAAGCCGGGCGTCGGGTTCAATCATTGTCTCATGCCGGCTTTGCCGCTATGGGCACTCCCCCACGCGCCGGGGGCATGATAGCCTGCCGGCCGATTTGCATTTCCCTTTGCGGAGACTTGCCATGACCCGCCGCCGCCAGATTTATGAAGGCAAGGCCAAGATCCTCTATGAAGGCCCGGAGCCCGGCACGCTGATCCAGTATTTCAAGGATGATGCCACCGCCTTCAACGCCCAGAAGAAGGGCACGATCAGTGGCAAGGGCGTGCTCAACAACCGCATTTCGGAGCATGTCTTCACCCTGCTCTCCACCATCGGCATCCCCACCCACTTCATTCGCCGTCTGAACATGCGCGAACAACTGGTTCGCCAGGTTGAGATCATTCCGATCGAAGTGGTGGTGCGCAATGTGGCCGCCGGCAGCATCGCCAAGCGCTTCGGCATCGAGGAAGGCACGATGCTGCCGCGCAC
>CAZAWH010000189.1:0-5314 GCA_964488775.1 uncultured Sandarakinorhabdus sp.
TTGGCGCCGGTGGTGGCGACGATCTCGCGGATCACCTTGCCGCCGGTGCCGATGATGTCGCGGATCTTGTCCTTCGGCACGCTCATGGTCTCGATGCGCGGCGCGTGGGCCGACAGGCCTTCGCGGGTGCTGTCGAGCGCCTTGGCCATTTCACCCAGGATGTGGGCGCGACCGTCCTTGGCCTGGGCCAGGGCGACGCGCATGATTTCCTCGGTGATGCCGGCGACCTTGATGTCCATCTGGAGGCTGGTGACGCCTTCCGACGTGCCGGCCACCTTGAAGTCCATGTCACCCAGGTGATCTTCGTCACCCAGGATGTCGCTGATCACGGCAAAATCCTTGCCTTCGAGGATCAGGCCCATGGCGATGCCGGCGCACGGGCGCTTCAGCGGCACGCCGGCGTCCATCAGGGCGAGGCTGCCACCGCACACCGTCGCCATCGACGAGGAGCCGTTGGACTCGGTGATGTCGGACAACACGCGGATCGTGTAGGGGAATTCTTCCTTCGTCGGCAGCAGCGGGTGCAGGGCGCGCCACGCCAGCTTGCCATGGCCGATTTCGCGGCGGCCCGGCGCGCCGAAGCGGCCAACTTCACCGACCGAATAGGGCGGGAAGTTGTAGTGCAGCATGAAGCGTTCGTAGCGCAGGCCATCCAGACCATCGATCATCTGTTCGGCATCGGCGGTGCCGAGCGTGGTGGTGACGATGGACTGGGTTTCGCCGCGGGTGAACAGCGCCGAACCATGGGTGCGCGGCAGGAAGCCGACCATGGCTTCGATCGGGCGCACCGTCTTGGTGTCGCGGCCGTCGATGCGGCGGCCTTCCTTCAGGATGGCGCCGCGCACGATGTCGGCTTCAAGCTTCTTGAACAGCTTGATGGCCTTCATCTGCTCCTGCGGGGTGCCATCGGCAAACGCGGCCTTGGCCTTGTCCTTGGCGGCGGCGAGCGCGGCCTGGCGGGCCGACTTGCCCGACAGGCGATAGGCGGCGTCGATGTCCTTGCCCACGGCCTTCTTGAGGGTGGCCAGCATCGCCTTGTCGTCGGTGACGGCCAGGTCCCAGGGATCCTTGGCGGCCTTTTCGGCGAGGCGGATGATCGCGTCGATCACCGGCTGGATGCTGCGGTGGGCGAACATCACGCCGTTCAGCATTTCCTCTTCCGACAGCTCCTTGGCTTCGGATTCGACCATCATCACCGCATCGGAGGTGCCGGCGACGACGAGATCGAGGCTGCCTTCCTTCACCTGGGTCTTGGTAGGGTTGAGGATATAGTCGCCATCCATGTAGCCGACACGGGCGGCCGCGATCGGGCCCATGAAGGGCACGCCCGACAGGGTGAGCGCGGCAGAGGCGGCGACCATGGCGAGGATATCGGCCTCGTTTTCGCCGTCATAGCTCAGCACCTGGGCGATGACGTTGATTTCGTTGTAGAAACCTTCGGGGAACAGCGGGCGGACCGGACGGTCGATCAGGCGGCTGGTGAGCGTTTCATGCTCGGTGGCGCCGCGCTCGCGCTTGAAGAAGCCGCCGGGGATGCGGCCGGCAGCGGAGTATTTTTCCTGATAGTGAACGGTGAGCGGGAAGAAATCCTGCCCTTCCTTCACCGACTTGGCGGCGGTCACGGCGCAGAGCACCACGGTTTCGCCCAGGGTGGCCAGCACGGCGGCATCGGCCTGACGGGCAATGCGGCCGGTTTCCAGGGTCAGCTTCGCGCCGCCCCAGTTGATTTCTTCCTTGTGGATCGTGAACATCTTCGTCTTTCCCAGGCGGGCCGGCCCCATTGCCGGTCGCCACAGCTGTGCTTGCCGCCGTTCGTGGCGGCGCTGGCACCGGCGCGCTCATTCGCACCGGGCCGGATAAACGAACGGCCCCGCTGGGGGGCCGCTCGGGAGAGGCTGGGTTACTTGCGCAGACCCAGCTTGGTGATCAGCGCGGTGTAACGCGCTTCATCGTTGCGCTTCAGATAATCCAGCAGCGAACGGCGCTTGTTGACCAGCACGAGCAGGCCGCGACGCGAGTGGTTGTCCTTCGCGTGGGTCTTGAAATGCTCGGTCAGGTTGGCGATGCGTTCCGACAGGATGGCCACCTGGACTTCCGGCGAACCGGTGTCGTTGGCGGCGCGGGCATTGGCGCTGATGATTTCAGCCTTCTTTTCGGCGGTCACCGACATCGTATCACTCCTTCATAAGGTTGAACCCGCGCAGCACCCGCACCTCGCCCTGATGGGCCTCGACAAGCGCCACGGGAACAGAGCCGAGGGCTGCGAGATGGGTGCCGTTGCTGGCTGGATGCCGGAGAAGCCTGCGCCCTTGTTTGAGCGCCGCCGCCTCCTCTGGCGTGATGGCAAGAGCCGGGATGTCGTCCAGCCCTGTCACCAGCGGCAAGATTGCCTGTTCAAGCTCGGCCCCCTGCACCAGTTCGGCCAGTTTGTCCAGCGATATCGCCGACGCGAGGGTGAACGGCCCCGACCGGGTGCGCCGCAACATGGTGACATGGCCGACCGTGCCGAGCGCGCGGGCGATGTCACGCGCGAGGGAGCGGATATAGGTGCCCTTGGAGACGCGGGCGGACAGGGTGGCGCTGTCGGCCGTGGCGGCGGTGAGGGTGAGGCTGTGCACCGTGATGCGGCGGGTGGCGAGCGTGACCTCCTGCCCGGCGCGGGCCAGGGCATAGGCGCGCGTGCCATCGACCTTGAGCGCCGAATAGGCCGGCGGCACCTGATCGATCGGGCCGGTGAAGGCGGCGAGGGCGGCGGCGACCTGTTCGGCGGTGGGGCGCCCGTCGCTGGTGGCCACCACATCGCCTTCGGCATCCAGCGTGCTGGTTTCGGCGCCGAAGGCGATGGTGAAGTCATAGCCCTTGTCGGCATCGAGCATGCGGCCGGCGAGCTTGGTCGCTTCGCCGAGCGCGATCGGCAGCACGCCGGTGGCCAGCGGATCGAGCGTGCCGCCATGGCCGATGCGCGGCGGCTTCAGGCCGCGTGCACGCAGGATGCGCTTGACCGCCGCGACCCCTTGCGCGCTGGTCAGGCCCAGCGGCTTGTCGAGGATGATCCAGCCGTGCAGCATCATTCGGGCAGCGTGGCGAGCATGGCGGTGACGGCCCGCCGCAGTGTCGGAAACTGGTCGCGAACAATGGCGGTGAGCAAGGACGGTTCGACCCTCTCATAGGCGTGGCGCAGCCAGTTGCCGATATCGGCCACCCGGCGCCAAGGCACATCGGGATGGAGGGCCAGCAGCGCTGGATCGAGGTGCCGGCTGGCTTCGGAGATAATCTCGAAGCCCCGCTCCACGGCACTGCCCAGCAGCCAATCGGCCTTGAGGTCAGCATCGGTCCGCCCGACCATGGCCTGTTCAATCGCGTCCATCTGGGTTTGGATATCCAGAAGCCGCAAACGTTGCGAGCGGTTGGCCATCAGAAGACCCGGACGGCCTCCGCTTCGATCCGTTCTTTCAGATAGGGGTGAAGGGAACCGCGGGTCATCACATCGACCTTGATGCCCATTTCGGCTTCGGCAATGTCTCGCACCGCCATGACGTCGAACAGGCTCAAGCCCGCGCGGTCCGGATCGAAAAACAGATCGACATCGCTGTTTTCCGCGGCTTCATCGCGGGCCGTGGACCCAAACAGATAGAGTGCCCCGACCCCAGCCGCCTTCAGGCGGGGCAAGGCGGCTTGCAGCCGCGCCAAGGCTTCCGTTCGGGTCACGTCCACATCCTATATGATCAGGCGCTGATCGTCACCCGGCAGGCGCGGAGGATCAATCCTCGTCATCGTCCAGGCTGTCGGCCAGGCTTTTCCACGGGCGGACACCAGGCTTTGCGCCGGGCGCGTCCGGGGCGAGGTCGCGGGCGATGCTGGGCCGGCGCAGCACTTCGTCGATGCGGGCGCCGGCATCGAAACTGTCATCGCGGCGGAACGACAGGTCGGGCGTGTATTTGGTGGCGAGACGGCGGGCAACCTCGCCGCGCAGGAAGCGCGCGTGGCTGCCCAGCGCCTTGACCACGGCATCATCATCGCCGTTCGAGGCCTTCACGAACACGGTGGCGTGCCTGAGATCGGGCGTCACCCGCACTTCCGACACCGAGACAATGGTGCGGCTGATGAGGTCGTCGCGCACGTCGCCGCGGCTGAGGATCTCGGCCAGGGCGTGGCGCACCTGTTCGCCAATGCGTTGCAGGCGGATCGGGCGGCCCTGGGCATCAGGGGTGGAACGGGGCATGGGCGTCTTCCTCCCCTCCCGCATGCGGGAGGGGCCGGGGGTGGGCAAATGGCGGAGGTGGGATCTCCCACCCCCAGCCCCTCCCGCACGCGGGAGGGGAGCGAAGGGTCAGAGGCTGCGATCCTTCATCTCGACCTCATAGGTCTCGATGATGTCGCCGGCCTTCACATCCGACGAATCGGCCAGCGTGATGCCGCATTCCAGGCCAACCTTGACCTCGGCCACATCCTCCTTGAAGCGGCGCAGCGAGGCGATCGAGCCGGTGTAGATGATGACATCGTCGCGCATGACGCGGGCGCGCAGGGCCTTCTTGATATAGCCTTCCAGCACGCGCAAGCCCGCGGCCTTGCCGGTCTTGCCGGCCTGGAACACTTCCAGCACCTGGGCGCGGCCCACCACGGTTTCGAACGCCTCGGGGCCGAGCTGGCCGGCCATGCCTGCCTTCACGTCGTCGATCAGATCATAGATGACGTCGTAATATTTCAGCGCCACGCCACCCTGCTGGGCGATTTCGCGGGCCTTGGCATTGGCGCGGACGTTGAAGCCGATCACCGGTGCGCCGCTGGCCCGGGCCAGGGTGACATCGCTTTCGGTGATGCCGCCGGTGCTGGCCAGCAGCACCTTGGCGCGGATCTGCTCGTTGCCCACCTTGGACACGGCACCGGCGATGGCTTCGGCCGAGCCTTGCGTGTCGGCCTTGATGACCAGCGGGAAGTCCTGCACCTTCTTGGCGCGCAGCACCGAGAACATGTCTTCCAGATTGGCCGGGCCGTTGCCGGCGGTGCGCTTGGCATTGGCGAGGCCGGCGCGATATTCCGCCACTTCGCGGGCGCGGGCCTCGTTTTCCACCACGGTCACCACGTCGCCGGCCTGCGGCACGCCGTTGAGGCCGAGCACTTCCACCGCCATCGACGGGCCGGCTTCCTTCAACTGGGCGCCCTTGTCGTCGGTCATGGCGCGCACGCGGCCCCATTCCTGGCCCATCACGAAGATGTCACCGCGCTTCAGGGTGCCGCGACGGATCAGGACGGTGGCGAGCGGGCCCTTGCCCTTGTCGAGCTTGGCTTCGATCACCGTGCCTTCGGCGGCGCG
>CAZAWH010000190.1:0-5218 GCA_964488775.1 uncultured Sandarakinorhabdus sp.
CTGGAACGCCACGATGGAATCGATCCACCGCTGGGCCTGGTGGTTCGCGGTGCTGACCACCCTGACCGGTGGCATCGGCATCCTTCTCACCGGCACGGTTGTCGACAACTGGTATCTGTGGGCCGTCCAGCACGGGTTCGCGCTGGAATATCCCGCCACCGGTGTCGTTGATCCCGCCACTCTTCCGGGAGCGCCGCAATGAACAGGCTGAACAAGCTGGTTGCCATCGCCCTGCCGGCCCTGCTGCTGGCTGGCTGCGAACTCGGCAAGAAGGAGCAGGAGCAGGTTGGTTACCGTGGTACCGCCATGGTGCAGATCAACGATCCGGACTCCAAGGCCAAGGTGGGGGAAATCCCCGCTCCGCCCTATGAACTGACCGCCGAAATGGTGGCCGGCGACAAGGCGGGCACGGCCTACGAGAATGTCCAGGTTCTGGGCGACACCTCGGTTGATGAATTCAACTATCTGATGCAGGCCATGACGACGTGGATTGCGCCGGATGGTTCGAAGATCAAGGACGCTGGCTGCACCTATTGCCACAACCCGGAAAACATGGCCTCGGATGAGAAATACACCAAGGTCGTGGCCCGCAAGATGTTGCTGATGACCCGCAACATCAACGCCAACTGGAAGCCGCACTTCGCGTCCGGCGGCCAGCCGCAGGAAAATGCCGGCGTCACCTGCTGGACCTGCCACCGCGGCAACCCGGTGCCGGTGAACAACTGGTCCACCGCCATGCCCGATCCGGACAAGATCACCGGCAAGAAATATGGCGGCAACACGCCGGCGGCTTCGGTGGCCTATGCCTCGCTGAACTATGATCCGTTCACCGGCTATCTGGCGGGCAAGGACAATATCCGCGTCGGCGGCAAGGCGTTCCCGACGTCGGGCAGCAATGCGGCCATCCAGACCACCGAAAAGACCTATGGCCTCATGATGCACATGAGCCAGGGCCTGGGCGTGAACTGCACCTTCTGCCACAACTCGAACAACTTCGCGAAGTGGGAAGACAGCCGCCCGCAGCGTGTGAACGCCTGGTATGGCATCCGCATGGTGCGTGACATCAACAACAACTACATCACCGCGCTGGGCGATGTGTGGCCCGCCAATGGCAAGGGCATCTATGGCAATCGCCGTGGCCCGCATGGCGATCCGTACAAGGTCAACTGCGCGACCTGCCACCAGGGCGTGAACAAGCCGCTGGGCGGGTACAAGATGCTGAAGGACTATCCGACGCTGAAGGGCGTTGCTCCGGCTCCGGCCGTGGCGGCGGCCCCGGCGCCGGCCCCCGCCGAAACGGCGGCGGCCGAACCGGCCAAGCCGGCGGCCTGATCCAGGGCATCATGGTGAAAACAGGCCCGGCAGCACCCGCTGCCGGGCCTTTTTCTTTGGGCCAGGCACAGCCTGTCGCACTCAATAGTCCCAGCTTGGCCTGCACCGGCCTCGTGTTAGCCTGATGGCAACATGCCCCGAGGGGAGGGGTGCTGGGGAGAAGATCATGACCGACCGTCTGGACGTGCTGATTGTCGGGGCCGGCTTTTCCGGCATGTACATGGCGCTGAAGGCGCGCGAGCAGGGCCTGAGCCATCAGGTGATCGAGGCCGGCAGCGGTGTCGGCGGCACCTGGTACTGGAACCGTTATCCAGGCGCCCGCGTCGACATCCAGAGCCTGGAATATAGTTTCGGCTTTGACGAAAAGCTGGAACAGGAATGGCGCTGGACCGAGCGTTATGCCCCGCAGCCGGAATTGCTGGCCTATGCCAATCATGTGGCGGACCGCTTTGCCCTGCGCCCGGCCATCCGCTTCAACACCCGCGTCACCGCCGCCCATTGGGATGCGGCGGCCGATGGCTGGAATGTCACGCTCGACACGGATGAGGTGATCCCGGCGCGCTTTGTCGTGCTCGCCACCGGCTGCCTGTCGGTGCCCACCGATGTCACCTTCGCCGGTCTGGGCGACTATCAGGGCCGCATCTATCGCACCTCGCGCTGGCCGCACGAGGGCGTGGACTTCAGCGGGCAGCGCGTCGGCATCATCGGCACCGGATCATCGGCCATCCAGTCCATCCCGATCATCGCCGAAACCGCCGCGCATCTGACCGTGTTCCAGCGCACGCCCAATTATTCCATGCCGGCGCACAATGGCCCGATCCCGGAGGCCGACTGGCAGGAATGGCTCGCCGATCCCAAAGCCTATCGCGCGCGCAGCCGCGCCACCGTCGGCGGATTCTGGAACGAAGCGCGGGAGGATGCGATTGCCATCCACACCCCGCCCGACGAGATCAAGGCAGAACTGGAACGCCGCTGGGCCTGGGGCGGCTTCCGCATCCTGTCCGGCTTTGCCGACCAGGGCATTGATCCGGCCGCCAACAAGATCATCGCCGATTTCGTCGCCGCCAAGATCCGCGAACAGGTGAAGGACCCCAAGATCGCCGAGCTGCTGACTCCCAAGGATCACCCGTTCGGCACCAAGCGCCCCTGCGTCGACACCGGCTATTACGCCACCTACAACCGCGACAATGTCGAGCTGGTCGATCTGCGCGCCGACCCGCTGGAGACCTTCACCGCCACCGGCATCAAGACCGCCAACCGCAGTTTCGATTTCGACGCCGTGGTGCTGGCCACCGGCTTTGACGCCATGACCGGCGCCATCGAGCGCATCGACATCCGCGGCGTGAACGGTGAGACCATCAAGGCGCATTGGGCCGCCGGGCCGGAAACCTATCTTGGCCTGATGGTCGCCGGTTTCCCCAATCTGTTCCTGATCACCGGGCCGGGCAGCCCGTCGGTGCTGACCAACATGATCCATAGCATCGAACAACATGTGGAATATGTCGCCAGCATCATCGCCGACCTGAACGCGAACCAGGCCGGGCGCATCGAGGCGACGCGCGAGGCGGAGCAATTGTGGACCGACCATTGCGACCAGACCGCCGCGATGACCCTGCTGCCCCAGGCCAACAGCTGGTACATGGGCGCCAACGTGCCCGGCAAACCGCGCCGCTTCATGGCCTATGCCGGCGGCCTGCACACCTATACCGACATCTGCAATGCGGTGCGCGACAAGGGCTGGGAAGGCTTCCGCATCGCGCGTGGTGACCAGGTGCTGCACGACAGCGCCACCTTCACCTCCTACCCGCCGCCGCCAGAGAATATGGCGCCGCATTTGCTGGAGATGGCAACGGGCCGCGTGATGGCCTGGATGCAGGAGCATGGGCGGGTGTGACAACTGATCCTCCCCAAACTTGTTTGGGGAGGTGGCGTGCGGAACGCGCGACGGAGGGGCGCGCGCCGGCCCCTCCACCATGCTGCGCATGGTCCCCCTCCCCAATCAGAGATTGGGGAGGACCTGACATTGCTCAGGCCCGCGCCGCGCCGGCGCTGGCCCACAGGCGCGCGATGACGCCGGCGAGCGAGGGGTGGTTGCCGCCGTGATAGGCATTGCCGGCCGGCAGTTCGGCGGCGAGGCGGCGATGGGCTTCCGGCAGGGCGTGATAGGGCAGGCCGGGCAGCAGATGGTGCAGCGCGTGGTAACGCAGGCCGACCGGCGCCCAGAGTTCGGGCAGCAGCGCCGGCGGCGGCACGTTCACGCTGTCGAGATACTGGCCGGTGATGGTCATCACCTTGCCGTCATTCTCCCACAGATGCGCGGCGAGCGTGCGGATCTGGTTGATGGTCATGCTGGCCGACAGCACGGCGAGCCAGATGCCGAAAGCGCGGACCGGGATGAGGCCGGTGGCGACGCCGGCCAGCACGGCGAGCACGAAGACGGAAGTCGCCGCCTCCATGATGGTCCAGCGGGCGGCGTGCGGCCCCACCGGCGCATCGCGGCGGAAATCCGGGTTGATCGACAGCGCGGAGAAGCGGGCGCGGACGAAGGCACGCACCGGCGGCAGCAGCGACAGCGGCGCCAGCAGGCCCCAGCGGATGAGGAGGCCAATCGGCCCGAGGGCGGCCACGACGACGAACAGCGGCACGCTCAGCTTGGGCTTCAGCGCGAGGGCCATATATTCGGGATCGCGCACGGTGCCATAGCGGTTGCGGGCGTGGTGGAGATTGTGGACGCCTTCATACATGAAGCTGGGGATCATCAGCGGGATGCCGGCGATCAGGTTCCAGCCCAGGCGATAGCCCGGCACGCTGTCATCCTTCATGTGGGTGATTTCGTGGATGAAGCTGCCCAGGCGATAGAGCGACAGCACGGCGACAACGGCCAGCGCGGCGGTGGCGGCCACGGGCAGGCCGGGCACCAGGATCAGCGCCGCCAGCGCGCCCCAGCCGAGCAGCGCCGAGCCAGCCGTGTCGGCCCAATAGATGGCAGGCTTGTAGGCGCCCAGTTCGCGGCCCAGCGTGGCGGCAAGCTTGATCATCGCCACATCCTCGCCAGCCATCGACCCGGCATTCTCACGCGGGGCGGTGGCGGAATCGGAAACACGGGCGGCAGTCGCTGTCATCATGGCACCGGTTATGGCAGAGGATTGCGACCGGTTAAGGGCAGAAAGCGGGCAGGGCTAGTCCGGGATTTGCCGCAGTCGCGCTGGCCTCGGCGGCCTGGCCCGGCTAGCATGCGGCATCTGCCAAGGGGGGCATCATGAGGATTGTCGTTGTTGCCTGCATTGCGCTTTCGCTCATGGGCAGTGTGGCAGGCGCAAAACCGGCTGCGCTGCCGCCCTCGCTCGAGCTTGCCATTGCCGAAAGCCACGAAGCCCTGCGCAAAATTCTCAACGGTGACCCTTCGGGCTATGCCGCTCTTTTTGCTGACCGCGATGACATCACGCTGGGCAATCCGTTTGGTCCCTTCGGCAGGGGGCCGGTGGAGGTCCGCAGCCGACTTGCCAATGCCGCTACCAAATATCGTGAAGGCAGCGTGCGCAGCGTTGAGCGCATTGCTGTCTATGGCAGCGGTGACCAATATGTGCTGGTTGAAATCGAGAACGGCCGCGCAAAGCTGGGAAACAGTGCCGATCTGGCCGATTTCTCTGCGAGGGTGACCAGCGTCTATCAACTGCTTGGAGGGCAATGGCGGCTGGTACACCGCCATGCAGACCCGATCACGACGCCACGTGGCGCGGAATCGATGTTGCCGACTCCGCGCCCGTAACGTCTGCTCAGATCGTCCGCGCCACCACCAGCTTCATGATCTCGCTGGTGCCGCCGTAAATCCGCTGCACGCGGGCGTCGCGCCACAGGCGGGCGATGGGATATTCGTTCATGTAAC
>CAZAWH010000191.1:0-1115 GCA_964488775.1 uncultured Sandarakinorhabdus sp.
AGGCCCAGATTATGCTCCATGCCGATCTCGGCGGCGTTGGCGACCTGTTGCGGGCTGGCGTTCCACACGGCCGCCAAGCCGGCCGCCGCCATGGAACAGGCGACGCCCACCTCGCCCTGGCAGCCCATTTCGGCGCCAGAGATGGAGGCGCGGCTCTTGTAGAGCAGGCCGATGGCGCCCGCCGTCAGCAGGAAGCGCTGCCGCTGTTCCGGGGTTTCGCAATAATGGCGCATCACCGCCGGCAGCACACCAGCCGCGCCATTGGTGGGCGCGGTCACCACCTGCCCGCCGGCGGCATTTTCCTCGTTCACCGCCATGGCAAACACATTGAGCCAATCGAACAAACGCTCCGGCTCGTTGGCGCCCTGGCCCTTGCGCAACTGCCGCCACAGCATCGGCGCGCGCCGTTCCACCTTCAATCCGCCGGGCAATATCCCGTCCGTCTCCAGCCCGCGGGCGATGCAGGCCAGCATCACCTCTGCCACCTGGGTCAGCCCGGCCAGCGTTTCGGCACGGGGGCGGATGGCATCCTCGTTGGCCAGCACGATGGCGTCGAGGCTGAGGCCTTCCCGCGCCGCGATGGCCAGAAGTTCGGCGGCGCTGGCAAAGGGATAGGGCACATCATGCCCGGCCGCCACGCGATCGGCCGGGGCCGGGGCCTCCAGCTGGCGGCGGCTGGCGATGAAGCCGCCGCCGGTCGAGAACCAGTCCTCCCCGCGCCATTCGGCGCCATCGGCCCAGAGCGCCAGCCGCATGGCATTGGGGTGCAGCAGGTCGCGCGACGCATGATCGAGCCGGATATCGGCCGCCGGATCAAAGGCCAGCCCCGGCGCCAGCATGCCGCTGGCCGTCAGCGCCGCAAGGTCGGCTTCGGCGCGGCGGGCGTCAAAGGTCTCCGGCTCATGCCCCAACAGGCCCAGCGCCACGGCGCGCAACGTGCCGTGGCCCAGCCCGGTGAAGGCCAGGCTGCCCTGCAGCGTCACCACCACCCGGGCACCCGGCGGCCAGTCGCGCAGACTGCGCCGCCAACGCGCCGCGATGCGCATGGGCCCCACCGTGTGCGAACTGGATGGGCCCACCCCCACCCGAAACATGTCGAGCACCGAAAGCATGGC
>CAZAWH010000191.1:1215-4448 GCA_964488775.1 uncultured Sandarakinorhabdus sp.
GCGAACTGGATGGGCCCACCCCCACCCGAAACATGTCGAGCACCGAAAGCATGGCGGCAGGGTGCGACACGGGTGATGGCAATGTCCAGCCTTTTGCGCGCCGCCGCAAATTTTGACACAGTTGACAGAAATTGCGGGATTCAGCGTTGTTTTTGCAGGCGGAAATGACCAATCCCGCCGCCACAGGACCATGACAGATTTTGCCCCTGTAGGACAGGAGAGGTGGCATCGGCCGCGCAAACGGTTCAGCATGGCCGGCATGGACAGCGTGCTGATTGATCAGATTGACCGGCTGCTGGCGCGGGAAGCGACCGATGACCGGTTGCGGCAGGCCCGTGCCGGCCACAACGAGGATGGCTGGCAGGCGCTGGTCGATGCCGGCCTGCCGCTGGCGCTGGCCAGCGAAGCCCATGGCGGCCTGGCGCTCGATCCCCTGAGCGTGATGGCCATCGCCCGCGCCCACGGCCGGGCCGGCGCGCCGTGGCGGCTGTCGGCTGCGATGCTGCTGCACGCGCCGCAGTGCGATCCCAATCTGTGGACCCCGGCGCTGGCCACGGCCAAGCTGGCCGGGCTGATGGACAGCGTGCTGGCGATGACGCTGGACTGGACCCAGACCCGCCAGCAGTTCGGCAAGCCGCTGGCCAGGAACCAGGCGGTGCAGCACGCCCTTGCGATCATGGCCGCCGAAGCCGCCGCCGCCGGTGCTGCCGCCAATCTGGCCGCGCTGGCGCTGGCCCATCCCGCCAGCGCCGCCCTGCCGATTGCCGCCGCCAAGGCCCGCGCCAGCGAGGCCGCCGGCACGGTGGCGGCGCTGGCCCACCAGCTGCACGGCGCCATCGGCGTCACGGCGGAGCATCGCCTGCACCTGTTCACCCGCGCCCTGTGGCAATGGCGGGACCGGGCCGGCGCCGAGCATCAGCATCACGCCGCACTGGGCGCCGCCGCGCTGGCCGGCGGCAGCCTGTGGGCGCTGGCCACCCGCGAGGCGACCGCCAGCAGCGGGCCAGCGTCGATCCGGCCCGGCGAGCGCTTCCGCTTTCCCGCCGTGGCCGAACAACCGGCCCAGGCCGCGCTGCGCGCCGAGGTGCGGGCCTTTCTGGCCGAGGCGCTGGCCGGCCTGCCGCCGGAAACCCGCGCCCACAGCTGGAACGGCCATGATCCCGCGTTCAGCCGCCAATTGGGCCAGCGCGGCTGGCTGGGCATGACCTGGCCGCGCGCGCATGGCGGGCAGGCGCGCAGCGCGCTCGACCGGCTGGTGGTGATCGAGGAGTTGCTCGCCGCCGGCGCGCCGGTGGCCGCCCACTGGATCGCCGACCGGCAAACCGGGCCGCTGCTGCTCAAATATGGCAGCCCTGAACAGCAGGCGCGTTATCTGCCGGCCATCGCGCGCGGCGAAGTTTTTGCCTGCATCGGCATGAGCGAGCCGGGGGCCGGATCGGACCTGGCCGCCCTTTCCACCCGCGCCCGCGCCGTGGACGGCGGTTGGCGCATCACCGGCACCAAATTGTGGACCACCTATGCCCACAAGGCGCATGTGATGCTGCTGCTGTGCCGCACCGGTGACGGGCAACGGCACGAAGGCCTGAGCCAGCTGCTGGTGCCGATGGACTCGCCGGGCCTCAGCGTCCGTCCGATCATCGACCTGATGGGTGAGCATCATTTCAACGAAGTGCATTTCGATGATGTGTTCGTGGCCGAGGATGCGCTGGTCGGCCGGGAGGGCAATGGCTGGGCGCAGGTGATGAGCGAACTGGCCTATGAACGCTCCGGCCCGGAACGTTTCCTGTCCACCTTCGTGTTGCTGGAGGAACTGGTGCGCGCCCTTGGCCCGGCGGCGCCGACCAGCGTGCATGCCCCCATCGGCCGCCTCGTCGCCCATCTGATGGTGCTGCGCCAGATGGCGCGTGGGCTTGCCGCGCTGCTCGAAGCCGGGGAGGATCCGGCGCTGGAAGCCGCCATCGTCAAGGATCTGGGCGCCACGTTCGAACAGTCCATCCCCGACGTGGCCCGCGCCCTGCTGCCGGCCGACGCCCCGGCCAGCCTGATCGCCACCCTGCAGGCCAGCATTCACATCGCGCCCATGGTGTCCCTGCGCGGCGGCACCCGCGAAATCCTGCGCGGCATCATCGCGCGCGGCCTGGGCGTGCGGTGATGGCGGGACATTTGCCACCCCTGCTGCCGGCGTGAAAGGAAGCCACAGATGACCGACCTTGTCCTTTATGAACGCGATGGCGCCATCGTCACCCTGACGCTCAACCAGCCGGAGTTGCGCAATCCGGTCTCGGATGACGACATGGTGGATGCCATCCTCGCCGCCCTGGCGCGGCTGGAGGCGGACCGCGAGGCCCGGGTCGCCATCCTCACCGGGGCGGGCAGCGCCTTTTCCTCCGGCGGCAATCTCAAGAAGATGGCGAGCGGCGACGGCCTGGCCAGCGCCCGGCCAATCCAGACCCGCCGCAACTATCTGACCGGCATTCAGCGCCTGCCCCGCGCCTTCGCCGCGCTGGAGGTGCCGGTGGTGGCGGCGGTGAACGGGCCGGCGATCGGGGCCGGATGCGATCTGGCCTGCATGTGCGACGTGCGCATCGCCGGCCACAGCGCCCGGTTCGCCGAAAGCTTCGTCAAGCTGGGCATCATTCCGGGCGATGGCGGCGCCTGGCTGCTGCCCTTCGTGGTGGGCCATGCCAAGGCGGCCGAACTGGCGCTCACCGGCGACATGGTCGATGCCGCCGAAGCGCTGCGCATCGGCCTTGTCAGCCAGGTCGTGCCCGATGCCGATCTGCTGGACGCCGCCCGCGCCATCGCCGGCCGCATCGCCGCCAACCCGCCACAGGCGGTGCGCATGACCAAGCGGCTGTTGTGGGAAGCCCGCACCGCCAGCCTCGATACGGTGCTCAATCTGTCGGCCGCTTGCCAGGCCCTCGCCCACACCACCGCCGACAATCAGGAAGCCATGCGCGCCTTTCTGGAAAAGCGCCCGCCCGAATTCACCGGGGAATGACGATCAGGCCCGCTGCGGCTGGCGGCGATGCAGGGCGGCAAAGCCGAACAGCACGATGACGGGCTGGGCAAAGAACAGCAACTGGCCAAACAACGGCCCCGAAAAAGGCGCGCTGGCGGCACGCAAGGCAATCTCCAGCGTGACGACAGACAGGGCCTGGAACAACAGCTCGGGCGGCGCCCGCCGCTCACGCCAGCCCGATGCCAACCAGTCAAGGGCCAACCTCAGCTGG
>CAZAWH010000191.1:4458-5180 GCA_964488775.1 uncultured Sandarakinorhabdus sp.
AACAGGATCAGCAGCCAGCAGGCATTGCCGGGCAGGCTGGCATCATCGGCCCACGGGCCCAGAAACACGCCATGACGGGCCTGGGCCACCAGCCAGGCCGCGGCAAGCATGGCAAAACCCCGCCCGAACGCGGTGCGGCGTGCCAAGGTGGCCGTCTGGATGTGACCCGACATCACATCCATTATGGCGGTAATTTTCGTGCTGCACAACCCAGGGATTTGGTAATAATCTGTCAACCAATTGCCCCGTCCGCCCGCAGCGCGGCATGATCGCTGCGGCCCAGCCAATCGGCCAGCACGCTGGCGGCATCCTCGCCGATTCGCGGCGGCGGCCGCCGCATGGTGGCCGGCGTGGCCGACAGCCGGGCCGGATAGGCGACACTGGGGATGGTCGCGCCGTCGCCGCGCTCGAACCGGTGCACGGTCTGGCGGGCGGTGACGAAGGGATCGGCAAACACCTCGGCGATGCTGTTGACCGGACCGCAGGGCACGCCGGCTGCCACCAGCCGGTCGATCAGCGGCAGGCCGGGCAGATCGGCGACCAGGCGCTGCACCTCGGCCTCGATGGCGTCGCGGTTCAACAGGCGCTGGGCAGCGGTGAGGAAGCGGGGATCATCGCCCAGTTCGGCCACGCCCATTTCCCGGCAAAAGGCCCGGAACTGGCCATCGTTGCCGATGGCGATGATGATCTGGCCATCGGCAACGTTGAACAGCGTGTAGGGC
>CAZAWH010000192.1:0-5114 GCA_964488775.1 uncultured Sandarakinorhabdus sp.
GATTGTTGCCGCCCATTTCCAGCGCCAGGATGCGGTGCGGCGTGTCGGCAAACTGCCGGGCCAGTGCCGCGCCGACATGCGCCGACCCAGTGAACAACAGGCCATCAATGTCGGCCCCGGCCAGCGCGCGGCCTACGTCACCGCCGCCCTGCACCAGATTGAGCACGCCGGCAGGCAGGCCGGCTTTCGCCCACAGCCCGGCCATGAACGCGCCCACCGCCGGCGTCTGCTCCGACGGCTTGAAGACGATGACATTCCCGGCCAGCAGCGCCGGCACAATATGGCCATTGGGCAGATGCGCCGGGAAATTATAGGGCCCCAGCACCGCCAGCACCCCATGCGGCTTGTGGCGCAGCATTTGCGTCACGCCGGCCGCGACGCCGGCCTTCTCGCCCGCCCGTTCGGCCTGGGCCTGGATCGAAATCTCGACCTTGGCCGCCACGCTGGCCACCTCGGTGCGGGTTTCCCACAGCGGCTTGCCGGTTTCCTGCGCAATCAGGCGCGCAAACTCCTCGGCCACCGCCTCCACCGCGGCCTTGAAGGCGCGGGCCACGGCGATGCGGCTGGCCAGCGGGGTGGCCGCCCACCCCGGCGCCGCAGCGCGGGCGCCGGCCACGGCGGCCGCCACCGCCGCCGCATCGGCCACCGGCCCGGCCCAGATCGCCGCCCCGGTGCAGGGATCGGTGGAGATGAGTTCAGCAGTCGACATGGGTGATCCTCGTGCCCGGGCCGATGCCCAATGCGGCGGCAGTGGTGGCCGGCAGGCAGCGGCCCGCCGTGTCCAGCGGGGCGGCAAAGGCCTGGAAATCCGCCAGCTGCCCACAGGCAACCAGCCGGGGCGGCGCATCAACAACGTCGGCCAGCGCGGCAATTTCGCTCTCGCAGGCGCCGCGCACGCTTTTCAGCTGGTCAATTTCGGCACACACCGTCGGGCCGCCGTCAAAAATGTCGACATAATTGTCAAAGCGGAAGCCCTCGGCCTCCAGCATGGCCAGCGCGGCGCGGCCCTTGGCATGCGGCTGGCCAATCGCGGCGCGGGCGGCCTCTGGCAACAAGGCGGTATAGATCGGATGCTTGGGCATCAGATCGGCGATGAACTGGTTGCCGTGGATGGCGTTGAACTCATCGGCCTCCGGAAAGCTGAGGCCGAAGAACTGCCGGCCCAGCGCATCCCAGAACGGCGAATTGCCGTCCTCGTCCATCACCCCGCGCAGCTCGGCAATCAGGCGGCGGCCAAAGCGGGCGCGGTGCCGGGCGATGAACAGATATCGCGCCCGCGCCAGCAGCCGGCCCAGGCCGCCGGCCCGGCATTCCGGGTGCAGGAACAGGCCGCCCACTTCCGAAGCGCCGTCGAAATCGCTGGTGAGCGAGAGGAACTGGATGGAAAAATTGCGCGCCAGCTCGCGGCTGGTCTGTTTCAGCGTGCAGATCTTGTAACTGTAAAACGGCCAGTCGCTGCCCACCCGGCTGAACAGCATGCCGGTGCCGGCAATGCGGCCGGTCGCCACCTGCTCCAGCACCAGCAGATAGAGTTCGTTGTGCGGCACATCCTGCGCGCGCGCAAAGCTGGCCAGTGACCAGTCCAGCCGCCGGGCCAGCGCCGCTTCATCGGGCGGCAGGTTGGTGAAGCCGCCGCCGGTCAGCCGCGCCAGATCCAGGATGGCCGGCAGATCATCGGCCCGCGCCGGCCGCACCCGCCACAGATCGTTCGCGCCGCTCACCGCACCCACCCCTGTTGCGCCACCCGCATCAGCACCAGCGCCGCCAGCTTGGCGCGCTCCTCAAGCGAATCGGCACACAGAAATTCATCGGCCGAATGGATGGCGCCGCCGCGCGGGCCCAGCGTGTCGACAACGCTGAGGCCGGTGGCGGCGATGTTGTTGCCATCGCAAACCCCGCCGGTGTCACGCCAGCCGATGTTCAGCCCCAGCGCCGCGCCACAGAACTTCACCAGATCGAACAGGCGCTGCTGGTGCGGGTCCATCGGCTTGGGCGGCCGGGCAAAGCGGCCATGGACATGGATATGGACATCATGGGCCGTCGCCACCTCGGCCACGGCGGCGTTGATCCCGGCTTCGGCCCGCGCCTGGGCCATGGCGTTACGCGGCCGCATGTTCCAGCGCAGCACCGCCGTGTCAGGCACAATATTGTTGGGCCCGCCGCCATCAATCTTTGCCGGGTTCACCGAAAGATCCGCGCCAGCCAGCGCCGCCAGCCGCAGCGCCAGATCGGCCGCCGCCAGCACGGCATTGCGGCCATCGGCCGGGTTGCGCCCGGCATGCGCGGCGCGGCCATGGATGGCGGCCGAAAAATTCCCCGATCCGGCCCGCCCACCGGCCAGCGTGCCATCGGGCAGCGCCGGTTCGAAGGTCAGCCCCAGGTGGCAACGGCGGGCGGCGGCATCCAGCAACGGGGCCGACCCGGGGGACGACACCTCCTCATCGCTGTTCAACACCACCTCCCAGCCGATGGCGGGCGCAAACGGGCTCGCCTCCAGGCAGGCCAGCGCCGCCTTCATCACCGCGATGCCGCCCTTCATGTCGGCGACGCCGGGGCCGTTCAGCGTGTCGCCATCCAGCCAGCGGCAAGCCTGGAACGGATGATCGGGCCCGAACACCGTGTCCATATGCCCGGTCAACAGCACGCGCAGCGGCGCCTCCGGCCGTTTGACGATGTGCAGATTGTCGCCATGGGCCAGCGGTGCCTCGCGCCCATCGGTGCCCATCTGGCTGGCCGGGGCGGCCGGCACCCGCCGGATGTCGCCGCCCAGCGGGGCAAAGGCCGCGGCCAGCGCATCGGCCTGGCGCGCCAGCCCGGCCAGATTGCGGCTGCCGCTGTTGATCGCGGCCCAGCCCTCGATCTCGGCCAGCAACGCGCCGCGCTGGCCGTCGATGCGGGCCAGGGCAACGGATTCGGCAGGCGACAGGCTGTGCATCCACGCACAATAGCCTGTGATATGTGACACGGCCAGAGCTTTTTGTGATCGAAATCACACAAATCGGTCATGCCACCGCATGGGGAAGAAAGGCACCTTGACCGCAGCGACGGTTACTGGGCATGACACGGGGATGACCGTGGCGCCGCCATCGACACAACCCCGGGGGGGATATCGGGTGCGGCAGCCGGAACCGGCAAACGTTCAAGGGGATTTCATTTGAACAAATGGCGCGTCAAGTCGCTGGATTCGATCCTGGCGACCGCTGAGAAAAAATCGCTCGCCCGCTCGCTCGGCGCCTTCCAGCTCACCATGCTGGGCATCGGCGGCATCATCGGCACCGGCATTTTCGTGCTCACCGCCGAAGCGGCGCAGCTGGCCGGCCCCGGCATGCTGATCAGCTTCGTGCTCTCGGCGCTCGTCTGCGGCCTCGCCGCGCTCTGCTATGCCGAACTGGCGGCGATGGTGCCGGTGTCGGGCAGCGCCTACACCTACAGCTATGCCACCTTCGGCGAAATCCTCGCCTGGATCGTCGGCTGGGCGCTGGTGCTGGAATATGCCGTCGCCGCCTCGGCCGTCGCGGTCGGCTGGTCCGGCTACATGGTCGGCGTCATCCAGAATTTTGCCGGCATCACCTTGCCGGTGGAGCTGGTCAACGGCCCCTATGCCGGCGGTCTGATCAACCTGCCCGCCGTGGTCATCGCGCTGGCCGTCACCTGGCTGCTGGTGCTGGGCACCAAGGAAAGCGCCACCGTCAACGCCGTGCTGGTGGCGGTGAAGGTCGCCGCGCTGGCCGCCTTCGTCGCGCTGGCGGTGCCGGCGGCCCAGGCCGACAAGTTCGTGCCGTTCATGCCGCTGGGCGTCACCGGCGCCATCTCGGCCGCCTCGATCATCTTCTTCGCCTTCGTCGGCTTTGACGCCGTCTCCACCGCGGCCGAAGAAACCAAGGACCCGCAGAAGAACATCCCGATCGGCCTCGTCGGCTCCCTCGTCATCTGCACCATCTTCTACATGCTGGTCGGTGCCGGCGTCATCGGCGCCTATGGCGCGCAGCCGGTGTCGGGCCCGAATGGCGAAGCGCTGGCGCCGGGCAGCCTGGAACTGGCCGAACAGTGCAAGACCTACGCCGAAGCCAACCTGCCGGTGGTCTGCTCCAAGGAAGCGCTGGCCCATGTGCTGCGCATGATCGGCCACCCCGGCATCGGCAACGTGCTCGGCCTCGCCGCCGGCTTCGCGTTGCCGTCCGTCGTCCTCATGATGATGTTCGCGCAAACCCGCGTGTTCTTCGTGATGAGCCGCGATGGCCTGCTGCCGGCCGCCCTGTCCAAGGTCCACCCGAAATACAAGACCCCGCACGTGGTGACGATCATCACCGGCCTGGGCGTGGCGGTTTCGGCGGCCTTCTTCCCGGTTGGCCAGCTCGCCTCGGTGTCCAACGGCGGCACGCTGTGCGCCTTCTTCTTCGTGGCGCTGGCCATCATGACCCTGCGCCGCACCGATCCGGGCCGCCGCCGCGTGTTCCGCACCCCGGCCGTGTGGCTGGTGGCGCCGATGGCCGCGCTGGGCTGCCTGCTGCTGTTCGCCTTCCTGTCGATCGAGGCGCAGATGGTGTTCTTCGGCTGGGCCGCCATCGGCCTCGTCTTCTACTTCCTCTACGGCCGCAGCCGCTCCAACGTGGCCCGCGGCGTGACCGAAGTCGGCGAACTCAGCCCCGACGTGCCGCCGCAGGGCGTGCCGCCGCTGCCGGGCATCCACACGCCGGGCGGGAAGGATGCGTAACGCGTCCTGACCAGCACAAACGAAAAGGGCGGCCCAAACAGGCCGCCCTTTTTCTTTGTGCCTTGCCCCCTTCCATCACACCCCTTGCCGGGGCGGACTGACATGATCCTCCCCTTCCAGGGGAGGTGCCGACCAGCGGGAGGCGGAGGGGTCTCGCCTTACCCCAGCTTCGCCGCCACCAGCGCCTGCAAATCCGCCTCCGGCCGCGCGCCGAAATGGCTGATCACCTCGGCCGCCGCGATGCAGCCCATCCGCGCGCAGTCGGGCAGCGACCGCCCCGCCACCAGCCCGGCCATGAAGCCGCCGGCAAACAGGTCGCCCGCCCCGGTGGTGTCCACCACGCGCGCCACATGCTCGCCCGGCACTTCCCAATGCTGGCCGCCGCCGATCACCACCGCGC
>CAZAWH010000193.1:0-5024 GCA_964488775.1 uncultured Sandarakinorhabdus sp.
GTTCGATCATCACGCCCAGCACCGGCACCGGATCGGCGACCAGCAACAGGCCCTGCAATTCCATGGCGATACGCTCACGGCTGAGCGCCATCAGATCGTTGGCGCGGGCGGCGCAGGCGGCAAGGCCATCGTCATCCAGGCGGGCGGCATAGCGGGCGGAAAAGCGGAAGAAGCGCAGGATGCGCAAATGATCTTCGGCGATGCGGGCCAGCGGATCGCCGATGAAGCGCACGCGGCGGGCCGCCAGATCGTCCCGGCCGCCGGTGAAATCATGGATCGCGCCATCGGGCAGGCCGGCATAGAGCGCGTTGATGGTGAAATCGCGCCGGGCGGCATCCTGCCGCCAGTCGCTGGTGAAGGCGACTTCGGCGTGGCGGCCAAAGCTTTGCACGTCGCGGCGCAGGGTGGTGACTTCGGCCAGTAGGCCGTCACCCACCGCCGTCACCGTGCCGTGCGCAAGGCCGGTGGGCACCGCCTTCAACCCGGCGGCGCGCAGGCGGCGCATCACCTCTTCCGGCGCCAGGCGCGTGGCCAGATCAATATCCTTGACCGCGTGCCCGAGCAGCGCATCGCGCACCGCGCCGCCGACCAGCCTAGTGGCGCCGGCCGGGGCATCGAGCGCGGCCAGCAGCGCGGCGCCGGCCGGGGTGGCCAGCGGCGGCAGCAGCGGCAAATGATCGGGAATGGCCATCAACGCACGGCCGCCAGCCGCTGGCTGAAGGCGACGATCATGCCGGCGGTGGCGCCCCAGATGTGGAAACGGTCGTGCCGGATCGTCCAATATTGCCGCTGGCGGCCCTGCCACATGGCGCTTTCCTGCACATGGTTGGCCGGATCGATGACATGGGCCAGCGGCACGTGGAACAGCGTGTCCACCTCGGCCGGATCGGCGCGCAGGGTGAGGCCGGGCGGCACCACGCCGACCACGGGCGTGACCAGGAAGCCGGTGCCGGTGCGATAGGGATCAAGCGTGCCCAGCACCTCCACCACGTCGGCCGGCAGGGACACTTCTTCCTGCGCCTCGCGCAGTGCGGTGGCCACCGGGCCGGCATCGCCCTCGTCCTGCCGGCCGCCGGGAAAGGCGACCTGGCCGGCGTGACGTTTCAGATGGGCGGTGCGGCGGGTGAGCAGCAATTGCGGCTCCGCCTCGTGCGAGATGGCCATCAGCACGGCGGCCGGCATCAGCCGGTCGGCCGGCGGTGGCGGTTCGCGGCCCAGATCCCAATCACCGTGCGGGCGGGGATCGAGCGGCTGGGCCAGCAGGGCACGCACGCGATCAAGCGGCATCGCTGGCCGCCATGAAGGGAAAGAAGGCGCCATCGCTCCACAGGCCCGGCGGATCAGCGCCTTCGGCCAACGCCAGATCGGCGAGGCGATAGAAAGTGGCACGGTTGACAAGCGCCATCAGGCCGGCGCGGACGTGGAGATAGGGCCGGGGCGTGCCATCGGCATCAAGCCGGACATCCAGCGCATGGCCGGGGCCACAGGGCACGACATCATCGGTGTTGAGCCGGAACAGGATGCGGCGGGCCGGCCCCTCCCCGTCCCAATCGGCATCCACGGCGATGAACGGGGCATCATCCACATCGATGTCGAGCTTTTCCACCGGCGTCACCAGCACATGGCGGCCATCGGCCTCGCGCCGCAGGATGGAGGCGAACAGCTTCACCAGTTCCCGGCGGCCGATCGGCGTGCCGGCATGGAACCAGGTGCCATCGGCGGCAATGCGCATGTCGCTGTGGCCGCAATGGCTGGGGTGCCATTGTTCCACCGGCAGGCGCTTGCCGGCCCGCGACAGGGCGAGCAGTTCGGCAAAGCGGTCGGCAGGGGATGATTCGGCGGTCACGCCTGCCTTATTGGCCGGACGGCGGTTTCAGGCAACCTTGGCCGGGCGTGTGACGTTGCCGCTGGCCGGTTCCACCGCCGCGATACGCGGCAGGCCGGTGGTGGGCCCGCGCAGCAGCAGGCGGGCCTGGTCGACCGGGCCGGGCAGCGTCCAGAACCGGGTGGCGGCAGCGGAAAAGCCGAAGCGGCCATAAAAGGGCGCATCGCCGATCAGCAGCACCGGCGGCTCGCCAGCGGCATCAATGGCGGCAAGGGCAGCCCGCATCAGGGCGGTGGCAATGCCCTGCCCTTCCCGATTGGCCGCCACCGCCACCGGGCCGAGCAGGATCAGCGGCAGGCGGGCGCCATGCACCGGCTTCAGCCGGATCGACCAGCATTGCACGCTGCCGACCACCTGGTCGCCAGCCACCGCCACGAACGACAGATGCGCCAGCGGCTGGGCGCCCTCGCGCAGGCGATAGGCGGTGCGGTTGTGCCGCGCCGGGCCAAAGCGGTGATCGAGCAGGGATTCAATTGACGCGTGATGATCGCCGGTGGCGGGAATGATCTGGAACACTTGGGGCTGGCACTTTCGGACGGCTGGGCAGAGACGGGCGGGCGCGCGGAGATGGCCGCGCGGGGCGCGTCAAAATCGTCGGTGCAGGGCCAGCAAATGCGTCATCGCCCGACTGCATAACAGCCGGGCGATGAATGCGCAATGTATCGAACGGCTTCCGCCGTGGCCGCTCAGTGCAGGCGGCGGTCGAGCCCGGCGATGGCGTCGTCGGTCAGCCGGGTCTGCAGCGCCTTGTCGGCCTTGGCGGCGATGATGGCGGCGGCAGCCTTCGTCACCTGGGCGGCGACTTCGGCCTTCAGTTCGGCGGCGGCGCTGCGCTCGGCGGCGGCGATCCGCGATTCGGCGGCGGCGGTGCGGCGGGCGATGGCTTCGCTGGCGGCCTGCTCGCTGGCCTTGACCAGATCGGCGGCTTCCACCTCGGCGCGGGCGCGGATGGCGGCGGCGTCGGCTTCGGCGGCGGCCTTGGCCTTCTGGGCGCCGGCCAGCAGCGCTTCGGCTTCGGCACGCAGCGCGGCGGCTTCGTCCAGCTGCTTCTTCACGCCGGCAATGCGCTCGTCGAGCGCCTTGGCGATCAGCGACGGCGCCTTGAACACCACCACGGCCAGCACCAGGAAGATGGCGACACCGGTGTAGACCCAGCCTTCGGCGTTGAGGCCGAGCAGCACGGGCTCTTCATGATGGGCGCCGCCGTGGGCGACGGTTTCGGCGGTCAGTTCGGTTTCGGCCATGGTCAGCCTCCTCAGCGCGCCGCCAGCGCGGCCGAAACATCGGCAGCGGTGACCTCGATGCCGGCCAACTTGGCCACGGCTTCGGTGGTGAGTTCAGCCACGGTCGATTCGAGGCCGGCACGCGCCTGGGCGCGGGCGGCATCGAGCCGGGTGGCCGCGGCTTCGGCTTCGGCGTCGAGCCGGGCCGACAGCTCTTTCAGCCGGGTTTCCGCCGTCTTGGCCGACGCATCGCGGGCGGCGGCAACAGCGGCCTGGGCGGCATCGCGGGCCTGTTTCATGCCGTCATCATAGGCCGTGCGGATGGCATCGGCCTGGCCCTTGGCCGCCTCGGCACGGTCAAGATCGCCCGACACCTGCGCTTCGCGGGCATCGATGACCTTGCCCACCTTGGGCAGCGTGGGGCGCACCACAACGAAATAGAGCAGCGTGAAGAACACGCCGAACCAGAACAGCTGTGACGCAAAACTGGCAGGATCAAACTGCGGCACGGATCATCCCCGGCGAATCGATGGGATCAGACGGCGCCCGGCCGGACAGCCGGGCGCCTGGAACGGGATCAGCCGAAGGCCAGCGCCAGCGCGACGACGGCGGCGATCAGGCCGAGCGCTTCGGTCACGGCGAAGCCGAAGATCAGGCGGGCGCCCAGCTTGTCGGCAGCGGCCGGGTTGCGCAGCGCGCCCGACAGGAACATGCCGAAGATGATGCCCACGCCGATGGCGGCGAAACCGGCACCCATGGCGGCAAGGCCAGCACCGATCAGCTTGTAAGCAGCGACTTCCATTGTACGTCCTTTTCGTGTGGTAAGCGGTTGAAACGATTAGTGAAGGTTGACAGCGTCGTTGAGATAGATGCTGGCCAGCAGCGCGAACACATAGGCCTGCACCACCGCGATCAGCAGTTCCAGCGCGGTGAGCGCGACGTTGACCACGAGCGGGATGGCCCCGAGCGCGATGTTGTAGGCGCCCAGGCTGACGACGAAGCCGCCGAACACCTTCATCAGCACGTGGCCCGCGGTCATGTTGGCAAACAACCGGATGGCGAGCGTGAAGGGGCGCGACAGGAAGGACAGGAACTCGATCAGGGCCACCAGCGGCGCCACGAACAGCGGCGTGCCTTCCGGCAGGAAGAGCGAGAAGAAGTGCAGGCCGTGGCGGGCAAAGCCGACGATCACCACCAGGGTGAAGACGATCATGGCAAGGCCAAAGGTAACGGCGATGTGGCTGGTGGGCGTGAAGCTGTGCACGAACGGCACCATGCCCAGAAGGTTGCAGGCCAGCACGAACACGAACACGGCAAAGATCAGCGGCGCATAGCGCAGGCCATCGCGGCCGACATTTTCGCGCAGCATGTCGCGAATGAAATCATAGAGATATTCAACGGCGGCCTGCATCCGGCCCGGCACCAGCTGCGGGCGGGCGGTGCCGATGAACAGGAAGGCGGCGACGCTGATCAGCGAGATCAGCATCCAGAGCGAGCTGTTGGTGAACGACAGATCGGTGCCCGCCACGGTCAGCGGCGCGATCGTCTCGATCTTGAACTGCTCCATCGGATTGGCCACGGCCGTTCAATCCCCATTCCGCTCGTCTGCATCCATCGCCTTCTGCCGGCGCAATGACTGGTAAAGCCCAGTCACGAAGCCAAGCATCAGCATGATGATCAGGCCCCAGGGTCCGCTGCCCAACTGCCGGTCGATGAACCAGCCGATGAACCCGCCGGCCAGCATGGCCCCGATGAATTCGGAGGCCAGTTGCCAACCGGTATTCTCGCGGCTCTTGGCACCATCCTTCGCGCCGGCTTCGGCGGCCCGGGCCGCAGCGATGCGGCGCGCGAGGCTGTCCTCGTCGGTGTGGCGGTCGGCCAAGGCGAAAACCCCTGTCGTCCTGAACATCTGCCGG
>CAZAWH010000194.1:0-5010 GCA_964488775.1 uncultured Sandarakinorhabdus sp.
GTGCCGCTGGGGCCGATCGAAAGCCTGGGCACCGTGGCCAACCGGCGCGGCACCACGGTGCGCTTCCATCCCGATGCGGAAATCTTCGGGCCCGATGCCGCCTTCCGGCCGCTGCGCCTCTACAAGCTGGCCCGGTCAAAGGCCTATCTGTTCGGCGGCGTCGAAATCCGCTGGCGCTGCGCCCCGGAACTGGCCACCGCCGATGTGCCCGAAACCGCCGTCTTCACCTTTCCCGGCGGCCTGGCCGACCATCTCAAGGAACGCCTCGAAAACCGCCCGCTGGTGGTGCCCGATCTGTTTGCCGGCCGCACCGATCTGGCCGCCGGCCCCGATGGCAAGCCGATGGGCGCGGTGGAATGGGCCTGCGCCTGGCCGCAATGGGGCGAAGGCTCCGCCAGCCATTATTGCAACACCATCCCGACGCCCGATGGCGGCACCCACGAAGCCGGCCTGCGCCTGGCGCTGACCCGCGGCCTCAAGAATTTCGCCGGGATGACCGGCAACAGACGCGCGGGCGAACTCGCCGGCGAGGATGTGTTCGCCGGCGCCGAGATCATGCTGTCGCTGTTCATCCGCGACCCGCAGTTCCAGAGCCAGACCAAGGATCGCCTGACCAGCCCGGAAGCCACCCGCCTGGTCGAAAACGCCATCAAGGATCATTTCGACCATTGGCTGACCGGCAATGGCGAACGCGGCAAGGCGCTGCTGGCCTTTGTGGTGGAACGGATGGAAGACCGTCTGCGCCGCCGCCAGGAAGCCCTGGTCAAGCGCAAGACCGCAACCAGCAAATCCTCGCTGCGCCTGCCCGGCAAGCTGACCGATTGTGCCCGGGATGAGCCGCAAGGCACCGAAATCTTCATCGTCGAAGGCGATTCGGCCGGCGGCAGCGCCAAGCAGGCGCGCGACCGCAACACCCAGGCCATCCTGCCCATCCGCGGCAAGATCCTCAACGTCGCCAGCGCCAACACCGCCAAGATCGGCGCCAACAGCGAGATCGCCGATCTGGTGATGGCGCTGGGCTGCGGCACGCGCGAGAAATACAACCCCGAACATCTGCGCTATGAACGCATCATCATCATGACCGACGCCGATGTGGACGGTGCCCACATCGCCACCCTGTTGATGACCTTCTTCTTCCGCGAGATGCCGGGCCTGGTGCGCGATGGCCGGCTCTATCTGGCGCAACCGCCGCTCTATCGCCTCGCCGCTGGCGGCACCGTGGCCTATGCCCGCGACGACGCCCACCGGCTGGAGCTGATGAAGACGATGTTTGCGGGCAAGACCAAGGTGGAGGTCAGCCGCTTCAAGGGCCTGGGGGAAATGAACCCGGCGCAGTTGAAGGAAACCACCATGGACAAGGCCAGCCGCAGCCTGATCCGGGTGAAGCTGCCCGACAGCGTGGATGGCCGCGCCGACACCGCTGATCTGGTGGAACGGCTGATGGGCCGCAACCCCGAACACCGCTTCCACTTCATCCAGAGCCACGCCACCTCGATCGAGGCCGACGCCATCGACGCCTGATCTACGCGTCGCGCGGCCGGCTCACCGCCGGGTTGCCCTCGGCCACATGCCCATCCGGCACATCGCGGTTCACCAGGGCACCGGGCTGGATCACGCAATTGGCCCCCACGCTGATGCCGGGCAGGATGATGGCGCGCGCGCCGATCAACGTGCCGGCGCCGATATATGTGTCGCAATAAATCCCGCGCGTCAGATCATGGGTCAACACCACCGCTTCCTCGCCCACCATGACATCGCGGGCGATGTGGATGCCGCGCGGCCAGGTGCGGTCAATCAGAGCGGTTTCGGCGATCCAGGCGCTGGGATGCACGTCCATCTTCCACAGATGCTTGCGCACCATGGCCTGCACCCGCTGTCGCATGCTTCTCGTTCGCATCACGCCCGTTCCCCACTGTGTCCTGCCTTTTTCACGCCCGGCCGTGATTTACAAGCCGACTGATTGCCCGCTAACTGTCGGCATGGCCTTTGCCTCGCTCAACCAGTTGCGGCCGCTGCGGCTGTTCCTCACCGGCCTGCGGCGGCGCTGGCTGGAATGGCGCATGGGCATCCGCATCCACCCGTCGGCCAGCATCTCGCTGTCCAGCCGCTTTGTCGGCGGCCAGCCCGGCGGCATCAGTGTGGGTGCCGACACGCTGGTCGCCTTCAAGACCCTGCTCGACGCGCGCGATCTCGCCACCGGCTGCATCCGCCCGATCCGCATCGGCGAACGCTGCTTCATCGGCGGCGGCAGCATGGTCATGCCCGGCGTCACCATCGCCGAGGAAGTGATCGTGGCGGCCGGGGCCGTGGTGTTCGATGATGTGCCGCCGCGCTCCATCGTCGCCGGCAATCCGGCCCGCGTGGTGCGATCGGGCATCAAGGTCGGCCGCTTCGGCCGGCTCGACGGCGCCGACGACAACACGCGGCGCATGTATCAACTCTGAAGCTACCCGGCGATCGCCGTCTCATAGGCTTCCGATGCCGCCAGCCAGGCCTCTTCGGCGGCACTGATCCCGGCATCCAGCACGCCGCGCTGCTGCATCAGCGCCGTCACATCGGCATCAGGCTGGGCCAGGCGCTGGTCCAGCGCTTCGCGGTCCGCCGTCAACCGGGCCAGCCTTGTCTCGGCCGCCAGCATCGCCTTGCGCAGCGGCTGGGCGGCCTCGCGCCGGGCCGCCGCCTGCCGCCGCGCCTCCTTGGGGTCGATGCGCGGCGCCTTGGGCGCGGCAGCCACCGGCGGCGCATTGTCGTTGGATTTCGACAGGATCAGCGCCTCATAATCATCGATGCTGCCGTCAAACGGCGTCGCCCGGCCGCCGTCCACCAGCACCAGCCGGTCGGCCGTGGCCTCGATCAGGTGGCGGTCATGGCTCACCACCACCACCGCGCCCTCATAACCCGCCAGCGCCTGCACCAGCGCCTGGCGGGCATCGATGTCGAGGTGGTTGGTCGGTTCGTCCAGCACGATCAGGTGCGGCGCATCGCGGGTCACCAGCGCCAGCGCCAGCCGCGCCCGCTCCCCGCCGCTCATCGTGCCGATCTTCTGCTCGGCCGCCGGCCCGGCAAAGCCGAACCGGCCCAATTGGGCCCGCACCGCGGCCGGCGATGCGCCCTTCATGGCGCGGCTCATGTGCTGCAACGGGGTGGCGTCGCGGTCCAGCTCCTCCACCTGATACTGGGTGAAATATCCCACCTTCAGCTTGCCACTGGCGTTGCGCCCGCCGGCCATCGCCGGCAACTGGCCGATCAGCAGCCGCGCCAGCGTGGTCTTGCCGTTGCCGTTGCGCCCCACCAGCGCCAGCCGGTCATCCGGGTCCAGCCGCAGATCCAGCCCTGACAACACGGGCGTCCCGTCATAGCCCACCTGGGTGTGGTCCAGCGTCACCAGCGGCGGCCGCAGCGGCGCCGGGCTGGGAAAATCAAACTTCATCGTCGGATCGGTGGCGGCTTCGGCCACCGGCTGCATCCGCGCCAGCGCCTTGGCCCGGCTCTGCGCCTGCTTGGCGGTGGAGGCGCGGGCCGAATTGCGGGCGATATAATCCTGCAACTTGGCGCGCTGCGCCGCCTGCGCCGCCCGCGCCGCCTCCAGCTGGGCCAGCCGTTCGGCGCGCTGCCGCTCGAAACTGTCGTAATTGCCGGCATAAAGCTGCATCTTCCCGGCTTCCAGATGCAGGATATAGCCCGCCACCCGGTTCAGCAGATCGCGCTCGTGGCTGATCAGCACGATGAGGCCAGGGTAGGACAGCAGGAAATCCTCCAGCCACAGCGCCGACTCCAGATCGAGGTGGTTCGACGGCTCGTCGAGCAGCAGGATATCGGGCCCGGTAAACAACAGGCTGGCCAGCGCCACGCGCATGCGCCAGCCGCCGGAAAAACTGTCCAGCGGCCGGGCCTGCATCGCCTCGTCAAAGCCCAGGCCTTTGAGGATGCGGGCCGCCCGCGCCGGCGCCGTATAGGCATCGATGGCGATCAACCGCTCATGCAGATCGGCCAGCCGCTCGGGCGGCGCGCCGGCCTCCTCCTCGGCCAACAGGGCGGCGCGTTCGGTGTCGGCGGCCAGCACCATGTCAAAGGCGCTGGCACTGCCCGACGGCGCATCCTGTTTCAGCCAGCCCATGCGGGCGGCGCGCGGCTTGTCGATGCGGCCGCCATCGGCCTCGATCACCCCGGCCATCGCCTTCATCAACGTGGACTTGCCCGCCCCGTTGCGGCCCACCAGGCCCACACAGCCGCGTGCCGGCAAGGTGGCCGACGCGCCGTCGATAATCGCACGGCCGCCCATGCGGATGACAAGATCAGTGACAGAGAGCATGGCCGCGCCCCTAGCAGGCGCACGCCGGCGCGGCTAGGCTGCTGGCATGATCGATCGACGTGCGCTGCTCGGGCTTGTGCCCATCCTGCCGCTGCTGGCAGCCCCTGCCCGGGCCCAGCCGCAAGACGCCATCGCGGCCGACAGCATGGCCGCCGCCATCGCCGCCAGCTGGACGGCCCGCGGCGTGCGCTTCACCGCCCAGCAGGTCGCCGCCCGCATCGCCGGGCAACGCGGCACAGCCGCTCTCCTCGCGCTGGCCGGCGCCACCGAAGGGGCGGATGGTGACGAGGTGGAAACCATCGTCGAACTGGTGTGGACGGCCGGCACGCCCGGCCCGGCCTGGCCGCTGCTGCTCCGCGATCTCGCCGTCGGCCTGCCCGGCGTCCTTCAGGATCAGGCCGGCGCCTGGTGGCTGCTCACCGGCCACGACCATGGCCGGTTCACGGTGCGCCACCCCCTCAGCGGCGAAACCCGGGTGCTCGCCGCCCCATCCGTGCACCTGATCGGCCGCCCCCTTATTGCCGGGGCATGACGTTCCCTCTCTGAGGGACGGCTATCACGACACAAGATCCTCCCCCTCTGGGGGAGGTGGCGCCGCAGGCGACGGAGGGGGCGCGCCAGCAGCACAAACACCTCAGCGCCCGAACAATATCCCCAAACCCGCTCATGCCGAGCCTGTCGAGGCACCCCCCACACGC
>CAZAWH010000195.1:0-4938 GCA_964488775.1 uncultured Sandarakinorhabdus sp.
CACGCGTCGCTGGTGGAGCGCGGCTTTGCCGCCGTGGCGCTTTCGGGTGAGCACACCCAGTCTGAACGCAACCAGGCGCTGCAGGCGCTGCGCGACCGCCGCGCGCGGCTGTGCGTGGCCACCGACGTGGCGGCGCGCGGCATCGATCTGCCAGGCTTGAACCTTGTCATCCATGTCGAACTGCCGCGCGATCCCGAAACGCTGCAGCACCGGTCAGGCCGCACCGGCCGGGCCGGCTCCAAGGGCACGGCCGTGCTGGTGGTGCCCTATCCGGCGCGGCGGCGGGTGGAGCGGATGCTGCACAGTGCCGGCGTGAAGCCGGAATGGCTGCCGGTGCCATCGCTGGAGGCAATTGCCGCGCAGGACCGCACGCGTCTGCTCGAATCCATCGGCGAAGGCATTGGCGGGCTGGATGAGGAAGACAAGCGGCTGGGCGAGGAGCTGCTGACCAAACATGGCGTGGACGAGATCGCCGCCGCCCTGGTGCGCATGCACCGCGCCCGCCTGCCACAGGCGGAGGAACTGGTGGATGCCGGCCCGGCACCCAGGCCGGACCGGCGGGACAGCCGGCCGGGCAATGATGCCGGCCGTGGCCCCGATCGCGGCCGCGGCGGCGATGACGGCGGCGGTGTGTGGTTCCGGCTGGACGTGGGCCGGCGTGACAGTGCCGATCCGCGCTGGATCATCCCCCTGCTGTGCCGGCGCGGCGGCGTCACCAAGCCCGATATTGGCGCCATCCGCATCTTCCCGGCCGAAACGCTGGTCGAAATCGCGCCCGACATGGCCGAACGCTTCATGGTCGCCCTGAAACGCCACGCCACCCGCAAGGGCAACAGCGCCGAAGACCAGATTGCGATCATCCCGGCCGGCGGACCACCGCGACCGCCGGAACGGCGTGGCCCGCCGCCGGCCTGCCCCCCGCAACAGCGCCGAGGCCCGCCGCCGCGCCGTTAGGCCAGCAGCGCCGTTAGGCCAGCAGCGCCAGCAGCGCGAAGCTGGCCAGCCAATGTTCGCCGGCATAATCGCCGGCAATATGGGGCAGGGCGGCCGCCAGATGGGCATCAGCTGCCGCGCGCAGCACCGGGGCGGTGGCATCGCGCGGGCCCAGCGCCGCCGCGATGCGCCGGAAGGCCCAGGCGCGGGAGAGGTTGAGCCCATCCAGATGGGCGATCTTGCCGTCGCTGCGGTCTGACACTGTGGCCGGCACGAAGATGCTGGCCGGCAGCCTTGCCTTGGCCTGCGGCAGAAAGCCCTTGAACCAGATGCGGAATTCCGACGCCGGCAACAGGGTTGCCATGGCCAGCGCTTCGATCAGGGTGGGTGACAGGAAGGCATCGCCATCCGGTTCCCAGGCCTGCGCCGCCCTGTCCTGCCCGAACCAGGCCCGCGCCCGCGCCTGCATCAGGCCCAGCAGCGGCCGGTCGTGATCATCGGCCCAATGGCTGATCAGCACCAGGGCAAAGGCGGTATTGGCATGGGAACCGGTGCGGATCGGATAGGTGAGCAGCGGCAAATGGGCCCGCCAGGCCTGGGCGAAATCATCGGCCAGCGGTTTCATCACTGCCGCCAAGGGATTGCCGGCGCGGGACAATTCGGCCTGCAGCATCAGGATCCACGCCCAGCCATAGGGGCGTTCGAAGCCCTTTGCCGTGGGCCTGGCGAAATAGGCGCGTTCGGCCGCCACCTTTTCGGCGGTGAAGGTGGCGGCGGCCAGCGCCCGTGTGTCATCGGCGCGGGCATGGCCGGGGAATTTGTGCAGCAGCCGGAACAGCAGCCACCAGCCGTGCACGCAGCTGTGCCAATCAAAGCTGCCAAAGAACATCGGGTGCAGCGCGCGTGGGGTCTGCGCGTCGCCATCACCGGCCAACACATGGTCAAGCTTGTGCGGATACTCGCGGGCAACATGGCCCAGCGCGATGCCGGCCATGCGGGCGGCCTGAGCTTCATCCAGGATCATCGGAAGGCAAACCCCCAGATCAATGCGGTGTTGAACAGCCAGAGCACCACCGCCGTCGGCCATTGCGCCCGGATCACGGCATAGCGATCCGGCAGATTGAGCAGCGCTGCCGGCACGATGTTGAAATTGGCCGCCATCGGCGACAGCAAGGTGCCGCAGAAACCGGCGAGCATGCCGACTGCCCCCACCACCACCGGATCGGCGCCCATGCCCACCACCAGCACCGGCAGGCCGATCCCGCCCATCAGCACCGGAAAGGCGGCAAAGGCATTGCCCATCAACATGGTGAACAGCGCCATGCCGCCGGTGAAGGCCAGCACGGCGGCCAGGCGGCTGCCCTCGGGAATGGCCAGCGGGGTCAGCGCGCCGACAATGTCGCCCACGCCGGCGAGGCCGAACACCATGCCCAGGCTGGCCAGCAATTGCGGCAGGATCATCGCCCAGCCCACGCCCTCGGCCAGTCGCCGCCCTTCCTCGACCGCGGCGCTGGCCGGGGGGCGCAGCCAGATCAGCAGGGCGGCAACCGCGATCATGGCGCCAAGGCCCAGGCTGACCAGCGTGACCTGTTTGGGATCAACCAGTTGGCCCAGGCGCGGAAACAGAAAGGTGCCGGCCAGTGCCACGCCGGGGACAATCAGGGCCGGCAGGAACAGCCGGTTGCCACGGGCAGCCAGGCTGGCGGCCTTGTCGGCAGTGCTGCTGGTGGCGGGCTGGCCCTTGCCCGGCGCACCGGCCAGCGCCAGCGCGACAATGGCGAGCAGGATGACGCCGTTTTCAAAATCGGTGAAGCCATCGCCGGCCAGAAACTCCAGCGAAATCAAGCCCCAGAAGCCGAACCCGCGCAGACGGGCGCCGTGCTGGCGATCACGCAGGGTGGCGATGGCCCAGCCGGCAAACACCAGGCCGGTGAGGGCATGGAGCTGGGGCAGGCCGATCATCGCCGCCGCCCCATGCGCCCCAGCCGGAACCCGTGCACGGCAAAGGCGGCGATCGCGGTGGGGATGGCCCAGACCGACAGTTGCAGCGGTTCGACAAGGATTCCAGCGCCTTCGAGGAAACCCTTGATCAGCAGGATCGAGGCGATGGCGAGGAAGATATCCTCGCCAAAGAAGATGCCGACATTGTCGGTGGCGGCCGCCATCGCCTTGACGCGGTTGCGGCCGTCCTCATCCAGGGCGGGATCGTCGCGCAGGGCAGCGGCTTCGGCCATCGGGGCCAGCAGCGGGCGCACACTTTGGGCATGGCCGGCAATCTGGGTAAGGCCCAGCGCCGCGGTGATTTGGCGGAAGCCCAGATAGATCAACAAGATGCGCGCGGTTGTTGCGCTGCGCGTGCGTTCGATCAACGCGCGCGCCGCTTCCTGCAGGCCGCCACGCTCCATGAGGCCGATGACCGGCAGGACCAGCCAGGGCACCGAGACATAGCGGTTCTGGTGAAAGGCCTTGCCCAGTGCGGCGATGATGTCGGGCACGGCCATGCCGGCGCCGAGGCCGGAACCGAAGGCCGCAGCGACCACCACCGCGAGCGGATTGGCCCGGATGGCAAAGCCGGCCACCACGATGGCGATGCCGGCCAGCGGCCACAGGCTGGGCAGGCTGGTCACGCGCCGAAGCCGCCGCCGCCGGGCGTTTCGATGATGATGGCATCGCCGGCGGCCAGTTCGACACGGGCGCAGGGGCCGAGGATTTCGCTTGTGCCATCAAGGCGTTCCACCCGTGCCGTGCCGGGCAGTGCCGGGCCGCCGCCCTTGAGGCCGAAGGGCCTGGTGGCGCGCCGGCCCGAGAGCAGCGAGGCGGTCATGGCGGTGCGGGCGGTGATGTGGCGGATGACGCCGTCGCCCCCCGGCCAGCGCCCGGCCCCGCCGGAACCGTGGCGGATGGCGAAACGGGTGACCAGCACCGGGAAGCGGCTTTCCAGCACTTCGGGATCGGTGAGGCGGCTGTTGGTCATGTGCGTCTGCACCGCGCTGGCGCCGGCAAAGCCATCCCCGCCGCCGGCGCCACCGCAGATGGTTTCATAATATTGGATGTCGCTGTTTCCAAAGGTGAAATTGTTCATAGTGCCCTGGGAGGCCGCCAGCTTGCCGACGGCGCCGAACAGGGCATCGGTGATGATCTGGCTGGTTTCGACATTGCCGGCAACCACGGCGGCGGGCGGAGCCGGACGGAGGAGGCAGCCATCGGGGACGATGAGGGTGAGCGGGCGCATGCAGCCATCGTTCATCGGCAGATCATTGCCGGCGAGGCAGCGGAAGACATAGAGCACAGCGGCCTGGGCGACGGCATAAGGCGCATTGAAATTGCTGGGCAATTGCGCGGAGGTGCCGGTGAAATCGATGGTGGCGCGGCCGTGGGCGCGATCGATGCGCACGGCGACGCGGATGGTGCCGCCATTGTCCATGGCGACGCTGCATTCCCCATCTGTCAGGCCGGAAATGGCTGTGCGAACAGCGGCTTCGGCGTCATCCTGCACATGGGCCATGAAGGCGGCAACCGTGTCGGCCCCTTCGCTGGCGCACAGGGCCTTGAGGGCCGCGGCGCCACGGGCGCAGGCGGCGGCCTGGGCCTTCAGGTCGCCCAGGCAACGGGCCGGATCGCGCGCCGGCCATGGGCCGCTGCCAAGCAGCGCCAGCATCTCGGCCTCAAGGAAATTGCCTTGATCGATCAACAGCTTGTTATCGATCAACACGCCTTCTTCGGCGATGGTTCGGCTGTCGGGCGGCATGGAGCCGGGCGTGATGCCGCCGATATCGGCCTGGTGGCCGCGGGCCGCCACCCAGAAGGCCGGCCCCGCACGGCCATCCAGAAAAACCGGTGCAACCACAGTGACATCGGGCAGATGGGTACCGCCGGCATAGGGATTGTTGAGCACGAACACATCGTGCGGGCGGATGCCGCGCGGGCTGGTTTGCCAGCCCTGCATCACCGTGCGCACGCTGTCGCCCATGCTGCCCAGATGCACCGGCATGTGCGGGGCATTGG
>CAZAWH010000196.1:0-4800 GCA_964488775.1 uncultured Sandarakinorhabdus sp.
TGTTGGTGATCTTGATCATCGGGTTCACGGCCGGGCCGGCGGTGTCCTTGTAGGGGTCACCCACCGTGTCGCCGGTCACTGCCGCCTGGTGGGCGGGGGAGCCTTTGCCGCCGTAGGCGCCTTGTTCGATCACCTTCTTGGCGTTGTCCCACGCGCCGCCGCCGCTGGTCATGGAGATGGCGACGAAGAGCCCGGAGATGATGACGCCCATCAGCAGCGCGCCCAGGGCGGCAAAGCCGTTGCCCTGGCCGGCGACCGCGGTGATGGCGAAATAGACCACGACCGGGGCGAGCACCGGCAGCAGCGAGGGCACCACCATTTCCTTGATGGCGCCCGCCGTGACCAGGCCGACGGTGCGGGCATAGTCCGGCTTCACGGCGCGGGTGGCGATGCCGGGGTTTTCGCGGAACTGGGCGCGGATATCCTGCGCCACGGCCTGCGCGGTGCGGCCCACCGCCGTCATCGCCATGCCGCCGAACAGATAGGGCAGCAGCGCGCCGAGCAGCAGCCCGACGACGACATAGGGGTTGGCGAGGGAGAAATCGACCGGGACGGTGCCAAAGAACTCCTTCAGATCGTTGGTATAGGTGGCAAACAGCACCAGTGCGGCGAGGCCCGCCGATCCGATGGCATAGCCCTTGGTGACGGCCTTGGTGGTGTTGCCCACCGCGTCCAGCGCATCGGTGCGGCCCCGCACTTCGCCTTCCAGGCCGGCCATTTCGGCGATGCCGCCGGCATTGTCGGTGACGGGGCCATAGGCATCCAGCGCCACGATCATGCCGGCCAGCGCCAGCATCGAGGTGGCGGCAAAGGCGATGCCAATGAGGCCGCCCAGCTTGTAGGTGGCGATGATGCCGGCGATGATCACCAGCGTGGGCAGCGCGGTCGACTCCATCGACACGGCCAGGCCCTGGATCACGTTGGTGCCGTGGCCCGAATCCGATGCCTTGGCGATGCCCTGCACCGGCCGATAATCGGTGCCGGTATAATATTCGGTGATCCACACGATCAGCGCGGTGACAACCAGGCCGATCAGCATGCAGAGGAACAGCGATGTGCCGGTGAAGCCATCGCCAACGCCTTCGCCGCCGATCACGGCGTTCATGTCGGGGAAGACGGCGGCGGTGGCGAACCACAGCGCTGGCACCGACAGCACGCCGGTGACGATGAGCCCCTTGTAGAGCGCGCCCATGATGGACCCGCCGCCCAGACGGACGAAATAGGTGCCGATGATGGAGGTGATGATGCACACGCCGCAGGCCAGCAGCGGCAGGCCCATCAGCTTGGCGGCATCCCCGCCGCTGACCAGCAGGGCGCACAGCACCATGGTGGCGCCGATGGTGACGACATAGGTTTCGAACAGGTCCGCGGCCATGCCGGCGCAATCGCCGACATTGTCGCCCACGTTGTCGGCGATCACGCCGGGGTTGCGATCATCATCCTCGTCAAAGCCCAGCTCGTTCTTGCCCACCATGTCGGCGCCCACGTCGGCCGCCTTGGTGAAGATGCCGCCGCCCAGGCGGGCGAAGATCGAAATCAGCGAGGCGCCGAACGACAGCGCGACCAGCGCGTTGACCACCGCCCGGCTCGTCGGCTCCAGGCCAGAGGAGATCAGTGCATAGAAATAGCCGGCGATGGCCAGCAGCGCGAGGCCGGCAACCAGCATGCCGGTGACCGCGCCCGACCGGAACGCCATGGTGAGGCCGGCCTGCAGCGATTGCCGCGCGGCTTCGGCGGTGCGCACATTGGCCCGCACCGAAATATTCATGCCGATGAACCCGGTGGCGCCCGACAGCACGGCGCCCAGCACGAAGGCAACGGCCGGGATCACGCCCAGGAACATCGCGACCAGCGCGGCCACGATGACGCCCACCACGGCGATGGCGGTATATTGCTTGGTCAGATAGGCGCCGGCACCGATCTGGATCGCCTTGGCGATTTCCTGCATGCGGGCATTGCCCGCCGATGCGCCCAGCACCTGCCGTGATGTGATCACCCCGTATAGAACAGCGGCCAACCCGCAGATGATGGCCAGAACAACGCTATCCATGGCTCCCCTTCCCCTGTTGTGGTCCGCCCATGTGTTCATGGGTCGGTCATTTTGTCGCAGCATGACATGGGTTTTGGCGAACGCAA
Source organism: uncultured Sandarakinorhabdus sp. (assembly GCA_964488775.1). Lineage (GTDB taxonomy): Bacteria > Pseudomonadota > Alphaproteobacteria > Sphingomonadales > Sphingomonadaceae > Sandarakinorhabdus. The sequence continues at coordinate 2,137 of CAZAWH010000196.1, forward strand.
GCGGGTTGGTGCCGGGCTATGCGTAATGCGGGGCCAGAGGAGACAGGCGATGGACGTTTCACGACGCGGGGCATTGGGGATGGCAGGCGCGATGGCCGGGGCACTGACCGGCGCCGGGGCCAGGGCCGCCGCCGCGCTGCCGGCCGGCATGATCGCCGCCGATGATGAAGCCGGCTGGGCCCGCATCGCCGCGCTCTATCCCCAGATGGGGCCGGTGACCCAACTGGAGCACGGATATTGGGGCAACATGGCGCTGCCGGTGGCCGAAGCCCATCGCGCCATCCTGGCCCGGCTCAACCGCGACACCAGCCTTTATGCCCGCCGCGCCATGCGCAAGGATCAGGAGGTGGTGAAGGCCCGCGCCGCGCAGGCCATGGGCGTGCAGCCCGAACAGATCGGGTTCTGCCGCAACGCCGCCGAAGCGCTGCAGGCGCTGATCACCCAGTTCCAGGCCGTGGGCGAGGGTGATGCCATCCTGTGGTCGGACTCCGATTATGAGACCAGCCACAACGCCATGCGTTCGCTGGCGAAAAGCCACCGCGCCCGGCCAGTGATGATCAACCTGCCGCGCGCCCCCACGCGGGACAATGTGATCGCCGCCTATGCCGCAGCCATCAAGGCGACGCCAAGGCTGAAGTTCGTTCTCCTCACCCATGGCACCCACAAATCGGGCCTGGTGGTGCCGGTGGCCGAGATCGCGGCGCTGGCCAAGGCCGCCGGCGCCATGGTGCTGGTCGATTGCGCGCAAAGCTTCCGCATGCGCCCCTTCACCATTCCCGATTTCGGTGCCGATTTCGCCGTGCTCAATTTCCACAAATGGACTGGCGCCCCGGTGGGCGTGGCGGGCTTCTGGATCCGCCCCGGTGCGGCGGCCATGATCGCCCCTGCCGCCGGCGAGCCGGACGCCAAACCCGATGATGTGCAGGCCAAGGTGCACCAGGGCACACTGGATTATGCCCCGCAGCTCACCCTGCCGGCCGCGCTGGATTTCCAGGATCGCGTGCTGCCGGTGCCGATGAAGCTGGCCCGGCTGCAATATCTGCGCAATCTGTGGGTGAAGCCCTTGCGGGGCCTGCCCGGCCTCGAAATCATGGTCGGCGATGATCCCGCCACCTTTGGCGCCATCACCAGTTTCCGCATCAACGGCCACACCAGCACCGCCGACAATATCGCCATCACCGATCGCCTGCTGGCCGATTATGGCGTCAACACCGTGCACCGCACCGGCCTGGCCGATGGCGCCTGCGTGCGGGTGACGCCGGCGCTGTTCACCACGCCGGATGATTGCGCCAAACTGGTCGCCGCGTTGAAGGATCTGGTGCCGAAAATCGCCCGCGGCTGACCGGTCAGCCGTGTTCCCACCCCAGCCGGGCCGGCAGCGCAACCGGCTGGCCGGCGCGGGTGAGCGCCAGGCCGGCGCCCGGCAGCACCCGGCCAATCGCCGTCACCGGCGTATCGCACAGCGCCGCCACATCGCAGCTGGCGGGCGCGGTGAACAACAGCTCATAATCATCCCCCGCCGTCACCCGCGCCAGCAATTCATCCGGGTCGGCAGCCGGGCGGCCCAGCGGCACCGCCGCCAAATCGATGGCCAACGCCACCCCGCTGGCCGCCGCCAGCCGCTGCGCATCGATCAGCAGCCCGTCCGACACGTCCATGCCGGCTGTTGCCACCCCGCCCAGGGCCTGGCCCAGCGCGAGGCGCGGGCTGGGCCGGCGGAAGCGGTTGAGCAACTGCCTGTCAAACGGCGCCCGTCCCTGCGCCACGGCCAGGCCCAGCCCGGCATCGCCGATCGTGCCCGAAACCCACAGCACATCCCCCGGCTGGGCCCCGGCCCGGCCCATTGCCTTTCCCGGTTCCACCCAGCCGATCGCGGTCAGGCCCAGCACATGGCCGGCAAGGCCGCTCACCGTGTCGCCGCCCCACAGCGCGACGCCAAAATGCTGCAACGCCCGGCCGAGGCCATCGATGAACGCGTCCCGCCACGCGGCGTCATCCGGCCCGGCCAGGCCCAGCAACACGCCCGCCGGCGTTGCCGCCATCGCGGCCAGATCCGACAGATTCACCGCCAGCAGTTTCCACGCCACATCGCCGGGCGGATCATCGGGGAGATAATGCACCCCGGCGGCCAGCACATCATGGGTGAACACCAGGTCGCGGCCCAGCGGGGGCGCCCACACGGCAGCATCGTCGGCCAGGCCGCGCGCAGCCGGGCTGGTGGCCAGCGGGGCCAGGCGGCGGGCGATAAACTCCCGCTCACCCACCGGTCAGCCGCGCACGCGGCGGGCCAGCGTGTCGAGCAGGCCGTTGACGAAGCGGGCTTCCTTTTCCGGGTGGAAGGCGTGCGCCACATCAACATATTCGTTGATCACGCTGGCTGCCGGCACATCGGCACGTGCCACCAGTTCATAGGCGGCGGCGCGCAGCAGGGCGCGCATCGGCCGGTCCAGCCGGTTCAGCGACCAGCCTTCGGCCAGCGCCGCACTGATCAGTTCATCCAGTTCCGCCTGCCGCGCCGCCACGCCCGCCACAACATCGTCAAAAAATGTCTCGTCGGCGGCCAGATATTCGGCGCCCTCGATTTCCTGGCCCAGCCGGTGCTGGTGAAATTCGGTCAGCAGCCGGGGCACGGTCTCCCCGCGCATTTCCAGCTGATACAGGGCC
>CAZAWH010000197.1:0-4793 GCA_964488775.1 uncultured Sandarakinorhabdus sp.
GCCACATGCTCGCCCGGCACTTCCCAATGCTGGCCGCCGCCGATCACCACCGCGCCCTTCTCGCTGCGCGTCACCACCGTGATGCAGGCATGCCGGGCCAGCTCGGCCATGGCGGCATCGATGTCATCGGTCTGATACAGCGCCTTCACCTCATTCTCGTTGCCGAACGCCAGATCGACATGGGCCGACAAGAGGTCGCGGAAATCGCCGCGATGCCCCTCCACGCAGAACACGTCGGACAGCGTGAAGGCCACCTTGTTGCCGGCCTCGCGCGCCACCTTGATCGCCGCCTGCATCGCCGCGCGCGGCGCCGCCGGATCCCACAAATAGCCTTCGAGATAGAGAATGCCCGACGCCGCCACCAGCTCGGCATCCAGATCGGCCGCGTCCAGCTCCTGGCAGGCGCCCAGATAGGTGTTCATCGTCCGCTCGCCATCGGGCGTCACCACGATCAGGCAGCGGCCGGTGGGATTGCCGGTCGTCGCCGGCGGGGTCGCGAAATGCACCCCGGCGGCACGGATATCATGGGTAAACACCTGGCCCAGCTGGTCGGCCGCCACCCGGCCCACAAAGGCCGACCGCGCGCCCAGCATGCGGGCGCCCACCACCGAATTGGCCGCCGAACCGCCGCTGATTTCGCGCCCCGGCCCCATCGCAGCATAGAGCGCCTCCGCCTCGTCCGCCGCGATCAGGCGCATGCAGCCATGCTGGATGCCGCGGCTGGACAGAAATTCCGGCTGCTCGCTGCTGATCACATCCACAATGGCATTGCCCATGGCCAAAATGTCGAAACGGCGGTTGGCGGTCATGCAGGCTCCTGAAGCTGTCGGCTTGGCCCATAGCGCCTTGCCCCGCGCCTGCCCACCCCTTACCACATGCGCCATGGCCGCCGCCTTCATCCTCGCCTTCGCGCAATTATGGGATGCCCCCATCCGCCGGGTGCTGCTGCGCGCGCTGCTGGTCACGCTGCTGCTGTTCGCCCTCCTCGCCTGGGGCGTGTTCACCGGCATCGGCCACATCGAAACCACCGGCTGGCCAGCCTGGCTCAAGAATTTCTGGGCCGCCGGCGCCGGGGATGCCGCCGCCGTCCTCCTCTCCATGCTGCTCACCTGGCTCGGCTTCACCAGCATCGCCACCGCCGTCATGGCCATGTGGCAGGATGAAATCATCGTCGCCGTCGAAACCCGCTACTACCCGCACGCCAGGGGCCACGCGCTCGGCTTCGGCGTCGAAATGGCCATGGGCGGCCGCGCCGCCATCCGCGTCGCCCTCATCAACGCCCTGCTGCTGCCCGCCTATCTCGTGCTGCTGTTCACCGGCATCGGGCCGCTGATCCTGTTCATCATCGCCAACGGCTGGGCCCTGGGCCGCGAATATCTCGAAGCCGTCGCCGCCCGCCACGTGGCCCTGGGCGAGTCACGCGCCTGGCCCGGCCAACACAAGTGGGACAGCTGGGGCATCGGCTTCCTCACCGCCGGCCTGTTCGCGCTGCCATTCCTCAACCTGATCGCCCCCCTGATGGGCGCGATGATGGCAACGCACATCTTCCACCGCGAACGGGAAGAAGAAGCGAAGGGGAAGTAGGCAGAAGCGCCTCCGGCGGGCAGGGGCGAGGCCCCTGCACCCGTTTGTTTTCAGGCCGTGCTTTACGAAGAGTGAGTCGGCATGTCCCCATTGTACGATTTGCTGAGGCGTGATATTTTCAATTCATGTCACTCTATTGGAAAAGCTGGCTTTTACAACTGTTTGCTGTGATCTCTTCGTTTATTGTAATTAATTTTCAAGAATTTATACTACGATTTTTCGGAACTTCAGGAATTGTCATTGTTCTTATGGTTATAGTTTTCGTCGTAATCTTGGCGATATATTTCCTGCGCTGTCCGAAATGCGGTCTTTCTCCTTTTAGGAGCAAGAAGGGCTTTGGCGGTAAATATACTCCTTGGCCACGGCAGTTCTGTGGTCATTGCGGTCGAGACCATACATCGGTCAACAACTCGGACTACCGCAGCTAGGGCGCAGTGCCGTCCCTAATGCGGCCACAGAGCGCTCGTGCCTCCCACCAGCCCACCCGAAAACAAAAGTGGGTGCAGGGCCTCAGGCCCTGCCCGCCGGAGGCCCTCTGTTCTTCAAACCACCCTCACAACACCCCGCCGCCCATGAACAGGCGGAAGGCGCCGATGGCGATCACCACCAGGTTCAGCATCACGCCGGAGCGTTTGCCGGAGAGGAAGCCGAGGCCGACGCCGATCATGGCGAGCGGGATGATCGCCCAATTGGCCCAGCCGAGCAGCGGCAGGAAGGCGAAGAAGGCCAGGCCCAGCGAGGCAAAGCCGATGATCATGGCAAGGGCGTTCATCATGCCGCTGATGTGGGCATCCCCGGCTGCGGCACAAGACGCCACAGCGACATTATTCACAGGGTTGCCGCGCCTCCGAATCGGGTTTACGTAAACGTCAACCTATGTGCTGGGGAGAAAAGCCATGGATCTGAATTTCAGCGCCGCCGATGTCGCCTTCCGCGAGGAAGTGCGCGCCTTCATCCGCGATCACTATCCCGCCTATCTGCACGACAAGATCGACGAGGGCGAGGAGATGGAGAAGCAGGATTTCCTCGCCTGGCACAAGGTGTTGCACCAGAAGGGCTGGATCGCCCCGGCCTGGCCGGTGGAATATGGCGGCACCGGCTGGACCGCGACGCAGCGTTATATCTGGTCCGAAGAAACCGCCCGCGCCGATTGCGTGCGCCTGATGCCGTTCGGCCTCTCCATGGTTGGCCCGGTGATCTATACCTTCGGCACGCCCGAACAGAAGGCCAAGTTCCTGCCGCGCATCCTGAGTGGCGAGGATTGGTGGTGCCAGGGCTATTCGGAGCCGGGTTCGGGCTCTGACCTTGCGTCCCTGCGCACCCGCGCCGAGCGTTTCACCGGCGAGGATGGCAAGGAATATTATCGCGTCAACGGCCAGAAGACCTGGACGACGATGGCGCAGCATGCCGATTGGGGCTTCTTCCTGGTCCGCACCGATCCCACCGCCAAGATGCAGGAGGGCATCAGCTTCCTGCTGATCGACATGAAGACGCCCGGCATCACCGTGCGCCCGATCATCACCCTGGGCGGCGAGCATGAAGTCAACGAAGTCTGGCTGGAAGACGTGATCGTGCCGGTGGAAAACCGCGTGTTCCACGAGAACAAGGGCTGGACCTGCGCCAAGTTCCTGCTGGCGCATGAGCGCACCGGCATCGCCGGCGTCGCCGCCTCCAAGCGCAATGTCGAGCGGATCAAGGATGTTGCCCGCAACACCGCCGATGGTGGCGAGGCGCTGCTGGCCAACCCCTTCTTCAAGCGCAAGATTGCCGAACTGGAAGTCGATCTTGCCGCGCTGGAATATACCGAGCTGCGCACGCTCGCCGGTGAAAGCGCCGGCAAGGGCCCGGGGCCGGAATCCAGCCTGCTGAAGATCAAGGGCACCGAAATCCAGCAGCGGCTGACCGAGCTCGCATTGGAAGCGGCCGGTGTTTATGGCGCGCCCTATTTCCGCTCGATGGGCGAGGGTGACAACAGCTTCGCCGTCGGCCCGGACAGCGCCCGCCGCGTCGCGCCGGTCTATTTCAACATGCGCAAGACCAGCATCTATGGCGGGTCCAACGAGATCCAGCGCAACATCATCGCCAAGATGGTTCTGGGCCTTTGACCGATTGCGCGCCGCCCCGGCTTGAACCGGGGCGGCGTCATTTCCTTGGGGAAGACACATGGATTTCAATTTCACCGAAGAACAGACCATGCTGCGCGATTCGCTGTCGCGCTATCTGGCCAACACCTATGATTTCGACACGCGGCAGAAGACCGTGCGCGAAGGCAAGGGCTGGAACCCGGCGGTGTGGACCGCCTTTGCCGAGGAACTGGGCATATTGTGCGCGCCGTTCAGCGAAGCCCATGGCGGCCTGGGCGGCGGCCCGGTCGAAAACATGGTGGTGATGGAGGAACTGGGCCGCGCCATCGTGCTCGAACCCTATCTCTCCACCGTTGTCATCGGCGGCGGCGCTCTGAAGGCGGTTGGCGGCGCCATCGCTGACGAGCTGATCCCCGGCATCATCGCTGGCCAGGTGCGCATCGCCTTTGCCGCCTATGAACCGCAGGGCCGTTTCCACCTGAACGATGTCACCACCACGCTGAAGGGCGGCCAGTTGAACGGCCACAAGGCGGTGGTGGAGCATGCCAGCAACGCCACCCATCTGCTGGTGACCGCCCGCACCGGCGGCGCCCAGCGTGACGCTGGCGGCATCGCCCTGCTGCTGATCCCGGCTGACGCCGCCGGCATCACCCGCCGCGATTATCTCACCGTGCACGGCACCTCGGCCTCGGAAGTCTATTTCGAGAATGTCGCCGTGGGTGACGCCCATGTGCTGGCCAATGACGCCCTGCCGCTGGTGGAGCGCATCGTCGATGAAGCCACGGTCGCCCTGTGCGCCGAAGCCTGCGGCGTCCTAAAGGTGCTGCACGCGCAGACGCTGGATTATGCCAAGCAGCGCAAGCAGTTCGGCAAGGCCATCGGCGATTTCCAGGTGATCCAGCACCGCCTGGTGGACATGTTCATGGAAGTCGAACAGGCCGTTTCGATGACGATGATGGCGACGCTGAAGCTGGACAGCGACGAACGCGCCGCCGCCGTTTCGATGGCCAAGGCCAAGGTGGGCAAGGCCGCCAAGTTCGTCGGCCAGAACGCCGTGCAGATCCACGGCGGCATCGGCATCACCCAGGAACTGGCCGTCGGCCATTATTTCAAGCGCGCCACCCT
>CAZAWH010000198.1:0-4768 GCA_964488775.1 uncultured Sandarakinorhabdus sp.
CGGCATACCAGATCTGCCCGCCCATCCCGATCGGCATATATTGGCCGGCGGTGTGTTCATAGGCGTGGGACAGCGGCAGGAAGGACAGGAAAATCTCGCCCTTCGCCTCGGGCGGGGGATCGGGGAAATCCTGTTCAATGACCGTGATGGCGCCGGCGATATTGCGCAGGATGGCGCCATGGTGCTGGCGCACGCCGCGCGGCGCACCGCCGGTGCCGCTGGTGTAGATGAGGCAGGCCAGATCCTCGCGGCGCATGGTGGCCCGCGCCCGCACGGCGGCGCGATCCTCGTCCATCATTGGCGCGCGGCTGCCGACGAGGCGGCTCCAGTCGTGGATGACCAGGCCCTGCACGTCGGCAATCGGCTCCATGCCCACCACGATGCGGCAATGTTCGGTGGCCAGCGCCGCCGGCAGCACCGCCTTGGCCAGTTTCGGCCCCGAAACGATCACCGCGCGCGCGCCGCTGTTGGTGAGGATATGGGTGTGATCGGCTTCGGTGTTGGTGGTGTAGGCCGGCACGGTGATACCGCCGGCCGCCATGATGGCCAGATCGGCCAGGCACCATTCCGGCCGGTTTTCCGACACCAGCACCACCCGGTCCCCCCGGCCGATGCCGATGCCGGTCAACGCCGCCGACAGGGCGGCAACGATATCGCGCGCCTCGCCCCAGCTGATGGTGCGCCATTGCCCGCCCACCTTGGCGGTGAGCATCGGCGCGGCCGGCTGTTCATCGGCCCGGTCCAGAAACAGGCTGACCAGATTGGGCGACCGGTCAACATGCGCAGCCAGTTCGGCTGGCCGCATCGGCGGCAGTTTCGGCAGCATCATCCTCTCCCAAGCAACGCTTTGTCAGGGGCGTTGATCGCCCACGTTCTTCACACTCAATATCCCGCCGGCCGGCCTTCGCCGCGCGCGTCTGCCCCGCCGCGCCAGCCGCCAGCCACCCGTTGCACCCCGTTCAGTTTCAGCGGCAGCGCCGTCGCCACCGGCCTGTGGCCCATGGCAGTGAAGGCCGGGATCATCTGTTCGAGGATCGTGCCCTTTTCCACCGCAAACCGGTCACCGATGGCGATCAGCTGCGGCAGGGCGATGGCCTCCTCCACCGGCAGACCCCAATCGATGACGCCGATGATCGCCTTGGCGACCTGGGCGATGATGGTGGGGCCGCCGGCGGCGCCGATGGCAAGGATGGGCTGGCCCTTGGCGTCATAGACGATGGTGGGCGACATGGCGGAGCGCGGCCGCTTGCCGGGCTGGACATGGTTAGCGGTCAGCTTGCCCTGATCTTCCGGGGCCAGGTTGAAATCGGTCAGTTCGTTGTTCAGCGCGAAGCCGTTCGACACCAGGCCCGAGCCAAAGGTCTTCTCGATCGTGTTGGTCCAGGTGGTGACGTTGCCCCAGGCATCGGCGACGGCGAAATTGGTGGTGCCGGCCACTTCATTGTCGGCCGCAGTCACCCGCGCCACCGGGGCCCCGGCCGGCATGCCGGCTTCGGCTTTCGCCAGCCGCGCATCGGCGCTGATCAGGGCGGACCGCGCGGCGATATAGGCCGGATCGGCGAGCCCCTTGGTCGGCACGGCAACGAAGGCGGGATCGGCGATCCATTTTTCGCGATCGGCATAGGCGAGGCGCTGGCTTTCGCCGAACAGGTGCCAGGCGACGACATTGTCTTTGCCCAGGCCCTTGATGTCGAAGCGTTCCAGCTGCTTCAGCATGGCGAGCACGCCGACGCCGCCCGAGGAGGGCGGGCCCATGCCGCAGATCCGGTATTGGCGATAGGTGCCGCACACCGGCTCGCGCACCTCTGCCTTGTAGGCGGCGAGATCGGCCATGGTCATGGCGGTGGGATTGGCGTCGGCGGTCGAAACGGTCTTGACGATGCCGGCGGCAATCTCGCCCTTGTAGAACACGTCAGGCCCGCCGGCGGCGATGGCGCGCAAGGTGGCGGCGAGCTTTTCGTTGCGGAACACCATGCCGGCCGGCAACGGCGCGCCATTCTGATCGAAATAGAGCGCGCGGCCTTCCGGGCCGGCCTGTTTCAGACTGTCCTGCCCGAAGGCGATGAAGCGGGCCATGGTCGGCGAGATCGGGAAGCCTTCGGCCAGGCGGATCGCCGGTTCGAACAGCTTGGCCCAGGGCAGCTTGCCCCATTTCCTGTGCGCTTCGGCAGCAAGCGCGACGGCGCCCGGCACGCCGACGCTGCGCCCGCCGGTGGCGGCCTTCATGAACGGCATCGGCTTGCCATCGGCCCCAAGGAATTGGCCGGGGCTGGCGACGGCCGGGGCCTTTTCGCGGCCATCGATGGTGCCCAGTTTGCCCTTCGCCGGTTGGTAGACGATGAAGCCGCCGCCACCGATGCCGGAGCTTTGCGGTTCGACCACCGTCAAGGCCAGCATGGTGGCAATGGCGGCATCGGCGGCGGTGCCGCCCTGCTTGAGGATGCTCAACCCCGCCTCGCTGGCCAGCGGATTGGCGGCGGAGACCACGGCCTTGAATGGCCCGGCCCCGGCGCTGGCCGCGGCCTGCACCGGGCCGGAGTCAGCGTCCTTCGGGATCGGTTGCGCCACGGCGGCGGTGGCGAGAAGCGAAGCGGCGAAAGCGAGGATGGTCTTCATGGGGCATGCACCTTAGGCCGATTTGCGCGGGTGAAAAGTGTCTAAACCGCGCGGGAGGCCTCGGCCACGCTGGCAAAGCCGTCGCGCCGCAGACATGCGGCCAGATCGGCCTTGATGCGGGTGACGAGGCCCGGCCCTTCATAGACCAGCGCCGAATAGAGCTGCACGGCGCTGGCGCCGGCGCGGATCCGGTCATAAGCGTCCTGGCCGCTGGCGATGCCGCCCACCGCAATCAGCGGCAGCTGGCCGCCGGTTTCGGCGCGGAAGCGCTGCAAGGCGGCCAGCGCCAGCGGCTTCAAAGGCGCGCCCGACAGGCCACCGGTTTCGCCGGCGTGGCGGCTGGCCAGCGCCGGGCGGGAAATGGTGGTGTTGGAGACGATCAGGCCATCCACCCCGCCATCGATGCAGGCCCGCGCGATGGTGGCCCAGTCATCCTCGCCCTGATCGGGGGCGACCTTGACAAACACCGGCACGTCGAGCCGGCCGCGCGCCTCCATCACGCGCGCCACCAGATCGGCGAGCGCCGCGCCATCCTGCAGGGCGCGCAGGCCCGGCGTGTTGGGCGAGGAGATGTTGACCGTGACATAGGCGGCGTGGGGGGCGAGCGCGCGCAGGCCGGTGACATAGTCGGCCGCGCGGTCCGCGCTGTCCTTGTTGGCGCCGAGGTTGATGCCGACGACGCCGGCGCGGCCGGCGCGGGCGGTGAGCCGGGCGTGGGCGAATTCGACCCCCCTGGAGTTGAAGCCGAAGCGGTTGATGACGGCGCGATCTTCCACCAGGCGGAACAGGCGGGGCTGCGGGTTGCCCGGCTGCGGGCGGGGGCAGACGCTGCCGCATTCGACAAAGCCGAAGCCCAGCCGCAGCATGGCGTCGGGCACCTCGGCATCCTTGTCGAAGCCGGCGGCAAGGCCGATGGGGTTGGGCAGGGCGAGGCCGGCCAGCGTGGTCGCAAGGATGGGATCGTCGGCCGGCGCACGGGGAACCAGCCCGGTTTTCAGGGCGGCCAGCGTGAGGTTGTGCGCCACCTCGGGATCGAGTGCGAACAGCCAGGGTTTGAGCAGGGCAAACATGGTCATCGGCCATGGCAGGGCCGGCACCGGCGTTCAATCCCCTTCATCCTCCCGCCCCACCAGGGCGAGCGCGCGGGCGCGGCGCTGGTTCAGCCCGCACCAGTGGACCAGCGCCTCCTCGCGGCCGTGCGTCACCCACACCTCGCCGGGATTGAGATCGGCGATGGTGGCGGTCAACTCGTCCCAATCGGCATGGTCGGAGATGATCAGCGGCAGCTCGATGCCGCTCTGCACCGCGCGCTGGCGCACGCGCATCCAGCCCGAGGCCATGGCGGTGACGGGATCGGGCAGGCGGCGGCTCCACACGTCGCGCAGGGCCGATGGCGGGGCGATGATGATGGCGCCCTTCAGCGCGTCACCCTTCAACGTGCCGACCGTGCGCAGATCGCCCAGATCGACGCCATGGGCGGCATAGAGGGCGCACAACGCGGTCATTGCGCCGTGCAGATAGATGGGCGCATCATGGCCGGCCCGGCGCAGTTCGGCGATCACGCGCTGGGCCTTGCCGAGGGCATAGGCACCCACCGCGACACAGCGATCGGGATTGGCGGCGCGCACGCTGAGCAGCTTGGCGATTTCGCTGGCCGTGTCGGGATGACGGAACACCGGCAGGCCGAAGGTGGCTTCGGTGATGAAGATGTCGCACGGCACGGGCTCGAAAGGGGGGCAAGTGGGGTCGGTCCGGCGCTTGTAATCGCCGGAGACGATCAGGCGGGTGCCGGCCTTTTCCAGCACGATCTGCGCCGATCCCAGCACATGGCCGGCCGGCAGCAACATCGCCGTGATGCCATCGCCGAGTGCCAGCCGGGTGCCGTAGGCCAGTGCCTGCCCGCCCGGTGGCGCGCCGAAGCGTTGCGCCATGATGCTGAGCGTTTCGGCGGTGGCGAGCGCCTTGTTGTGGCCGGCGCGGGCATGATCGGCATGGCCATGGGTGATGATGGCCCGATCCACGGCGCGCGCCGGATCGATCCAGGTGTCGATGCCGGGCAGATAGAGGCCGTGGCTGTGGGGAATGATCCAGTCAGGGTCGGGCATCGAACGGGTTCACCAGCGGCACATCCAGCCCGTGGAAATCGCCGATG
>CAZAWH010000199.1:0-4666 GCA_964488775.1 uncultured Sandarakinorhabdus sp.
ATCGATGCGGCCAAACAGCGGGCTGCCCGGCCGGGCATTTTCGGCAATGGCCCAGTTGATCGATTCGATCAGCTGTTCGGGCGTGGTGGTGCCGGGGGCGCGCAATTGGTTCGGGCTCGGGGGTGCGTTCGGATCACGCGGTGGCGGCGGGGGCGGCGGCGGGCTGCCCGGCGGCCGCACGGCGGGATTTTCCTGCGGCCCCACCTCCAGCGCCGGGTTGGCCATCACGCCATTGGCCAGCACCAGATAGCCATGGCTGGCGATTTCGGTGAGGAAATAGCGGAAACGGTTGCCGGCGTTGATGCAGGCGCCATTGCCCCAGGCCACGATCGGCAGCTTGCCGGCCTTCGCCAGATTTGCCGGGTGATAGATCACATGCGCGGGCAAGCTGTCGGCCGTGGTCATCACCGCCTGGTGCCGGCCCGATCCGGCCGGCACGTCCGGCGGCAACCGCGGCTGCCGGCCAAAGGGCATGGGGCGGCCATCCACATCCTTGTCTGGCCCGATGGTGGGGGCCGGCGGCAGCGATGCCGCGCTGGCCGCCGGGGTGATCAAGCTGCTGGCCAGCGCCAGTGCGAACAGTCGTCTCATGCGGTTCCTCCCCTGAGTTTGTATGTACCAGTTCGTACATACGCCGCGCAAGGCCAGGATCCCCCGGCTTGACCATCGGCGCCGCGCCCGCCATGCAACCGGCATGACGGGATGGGACGCATCGGCACAGGCCTGGATCGCCATTCAGGGCGAAGACGGCGATTTCGGCCGCCGTTTCGTGCTGGATGCGCCGATGCTGGCACTGGTGGATGGGCTCGCGCCGGCCACGGTTCTGGATGTCGGCTGCGGGGAAGGGCGCTTCTGCCGGATGCTGGCGGCGCGCGGCATCGCCACCTGCGGCATCGATCCCACCGCCGCCCTCATTGATCGCGCCCGCGCCCTGCACGCCGACGGCGATTACCGGGTCGAACCGGCCGAAGCGATGACGGTCGGCCGCTTCGATCTGGTCGTCTGTTACCTCTCCCTGATCGACATGCCCGATCTTGATGCCGCGCTGGCCCGCATCGTCGCGGCGATCCGGCCCGGCGGCCATCTGCTCATCGCCAATCTTACCGCGTTCAACACGGCGGCGGTGCATCTGGGCTGGCTGAAGCCGCTGATCGGCGAACCCAGTTTCCCCATCGATCATTATCTCGAGGAACGGCCGCGCCGCACCAGTTGGGCCGGGGTGGACATCATCAACCACCACCGGCCGCTGAAACGCTATATGCAGGCGCTGCTGGGCCAGGGCCTGATCCTCACCCATTTCGACGAGCCGCCCGCCACCGGCGGCCCGGCCGCCAAGCGCGACCGTTACAACCGTGTGCCGAATTTCCACATCATGCTATGGCAACGGCCCTGATCATTCCGGCTTGGCACTGCGCAGCGTGCGCAGTGGCGGCCGCTTCAGCGGGGCGCCGCTGGCCTTGATCCGCCCGCGCAACTCGTCGCGTTTCTCGTGGATGGAGGCGATCACCGGCCCCATCGGCACGCCCAGATCCACCAGCACCGCCTCGGCCAGCTGCAGGCTGCTCTCCACGGTTTCCGGCACCGCATCCGTCGCGCCGGCGGCATAGAGCGTGCCGGCATGATCGGCATCGCGGGCCCGCACCACGATGCACAGATCGGGATGGCGGTCGCGGATGCGCTTGGTGAGCAGATCGAGCATGCGCATGTCATCGATGGTCAACACCACCGCCCGGGCCTGTTCCAGCTTCAACCGGTCAAGCAGCTCCGGCCGGCGCGCATCGCCATAGATCACCGGCTTGCCGGCGCGGCGCAGGCGCAGCACCTCATCCGGGTCGCTGTCCACCGCCAGCCAGGGCCGGCCGTGCATGTCCAGCATCTGGGCGACCAGCCGGCCCACCCGGCCATAGCCGATGATGACCGTCTGCCCGCTGGCTTCGGGAATGGCCTCGCCGTCCACCTCGTCGGTGGTCACTGCTTCCAGCCGGGCGCCGGCCAGCCCGACCAGCGGCGCCAGCGCCAGGGTGAGGGACGCCACCGCCAGCGCCGCCTGCGCGGTGCCGCCGGTGATCAACCCGGCCGCCACGCCGGCACCGATCACGATCAGGCTGGTTTCCGATGGCGCCGCCAGCAACAGGGCCACATGCCCCGACACCCCGCGCCGCAGCCGCCGCACGCGCAGCAGCGCGTAGATCGCCCCCGCCTTCAGGCTGAGGATCGCCGCCGCCCCGCCCAGCACCGGCCAGGGATCGGCCGCCAGCGCCGCCAGATCCAGCCCGCTGCCCACCCAGATCAGGAACACACCCAGCAACAGGCCTTCAAACGGCTGCACCGCCGCTTCCACCTGGCGGCGATAATCGCTGGCCGACAGCATCAGCCCGGCCATCAACGCCCCGACCGAAGGGGAAAGGCCGGCCGCCGCCGCCAGCCCGGCCGACCCGATCAACACCACCAGCGCGGCCGCCATGAACAATTCGCTGCGCCGCGTGCGCGCCGCCTGCAGGAACAGCGGCGGGGCCGCCGTGCGCATCAACAGGGCGATGATCGCCAGCGCCGCCACGCCCTTGGCCAGCGACAGGCCGAAGTTTCCGCCGCTCCCGGCCCCCACCAGCACCAGGATCGGCGCCAGCGCCAGATCCTGGAACAACAGCACGCCCACCGCCGTGCGCCCGGTGCGGCTGTTGATCTGCCCGCTGGCCGACAACAGCTGCAACCCCACCGCGGTGGAGGACAACGCCAGCGCCACCGCCAGCACTGCCACCGGCACCGGCGGCAAGCCGGCCAGCCACAACACCCCGGCGATCAGCGCGGCACACACGGCCAGTTGCAGGCTGCCCAGCCCCAGGATCAGGCTGCGCATGGTGCGGATGCGGTCAACACTCAATTCCAGGCCCAGCGCGAACAACAACAGCGCCACGCCCAGTTCGGCCGGGGCCGCCAGCCCTTCGGGGTTGGACAGCGCCAGCATCTCCAGCCCCGGCACCTGGCCCAGCCCGAACGGCCCGGCCGCCACGCCCACCAGGATGAAGCCGATCACCGGCGAGATGCGCAGCGCGGCAAAGGCCGGAATCACCAGGCCGGCCGCGCCCAGCACCAGCGCCATGTCCTTGAAGGCAGAGGATTCGAAGGGCAGGGCCATCACCGCACCTTGGCGGCACCAGCCGCCAAAGTCACGCCCGCCGCATCGCCTCCCGCTCCAGCAGCACCAGCGGCATGGCGCCCAGCCGCAGTATCTCGTGGAACTGGCGGATATCAAAGCCCTTGCCCTGCTTTTTCTTCACCGCCTCGCGCACCGCCAGCCATTTGGTGTGGCCGATCTTGTAACTCAGCGCCTGGCCCGGCGCCGCGCAATAGCGCACGATCTCGCGCGTCGTGCGGCCCTTGGCAAAGCCGGTGGCGCCCACCATCCAGTCGATGGCCTGATCCTTGGTCCAGCGCTTGTGGTGGATGCCGGTGTCCACCACCAGCCGGGTGGCGCGGAACAGCAGGCTTTGCAAATAGCCGATGCGGCCCAGCGGGTTGCCGTCGTAATAGCCAATCTCGTCGGCCAGCGTTTCGGCATAGAGCGCCCAGCCCTCGGTGTAGGCGCTATAGCCGGCGCGGCGGCGGATCGGCGGCACATCCGGGCTTTCCAGCGCCAGCATCACCTGGAAATGATGGCCCGGCACGCCTTCGTGGAAGGTCACGGTGGGCAGGCCGAACTTCGGCCGGTCGAAACTGTCGGTGAGGTTGATGAAGAAGGTGCCGTTGCGGCTGCCGTCGGCCGTGCCGGCGTTGTAATAGGCACCGGCGCCGCCCTCCTGGATGGCCGGCGGCACCCGGCGCACGTCCAGTTTCGACTTGGGTTGCGAAATGAACAACCGGTCCAGTCGCGGATACATGGCGGCGGCATGGCCGCGCAGTTCGGTCAGCAGCGCTTCCTTGCCGGGATCGGTGTTGGGATAGACCTGCTCCGGCCGCTCGTTCAGCGCCACCAGCCGCTGGCCCACCGTGCCCTGCGTCAACCCCTGGCCCTTCAGCAGGCCATCCAGCTGCGCCGAGATCTCCGCCACCTGGGCGAGGCCGAGCTGATGCACCTCTTCGGCGGTGTAATTGGTGGTGGTCGATGATTTGACCGCAGCATCATAATAGGCCGCGCCATCGGGCAGTTTCCACACCCCGGCATCCATGCTGGCGCTGCCGCGCAGCGCGGTGACGGCAGCGATCTGGCGGTCCAGCGCCGGGTGCACCTGTTCGGCCACGATGGCGGCGGCGCGGGCCGCCCAGTCGCCGGGCACGCCGGCGGCCGCGGCCTTGGCGGCCAGCGCGGTCACCAGCACGCTCTGCGCGGCCGGCGCGGCGCGCAGGCGGCCCATCTGCGGCAAGGCCAGATCAAGCAGGAAGGCCGGCGGCACCACCCCCATCGCCGCTTCGGCCCGCAGCCGTTCGGTGTTCTGATCCAGCGCGGTGGCAAAGCCGCTCACCCGCGCCAGCCAGGCCTCGGCCTCATCGGCGTTGCGCACCCGGTGCTGATTTTCCAGAAATCCCGGCACCTCGCGATAGGCACCTTCGCTGTGGGTGAGGACATAGGGCGAAAAATTGCCGCCGGCGCTGCCAAAGCCAAAGCGCCGTTCGTTGGCGACCCGGCGCGACAGATCATATTCCACCACATCCTTGTCCAGCTGGCGCG
>CAZAWH010000200.1:0-4591 GCA_964488775.1 uncultured Sandarakinorhabdus sp.
CGCTTGGCCATGGCGGCAAACATCGTCTTGTCCGGGCTGCCCGCCGTCACCTTGGCGGCGGCCTGATACAGCAGCACCCGCGCCGCGGCGAGTTCGGTCGCCATGTCGGCGAGGCGGAACTGGGTCGCCTGGAAATCGGCAATCGCCCGGCCGAACTGCTGGCGCTGGCGCGTATAGGCAATGGCTTCATCCAGCGCACGCTGGGCCCCGCCCAGCGAACAGGCACCGATGTTGAGCCGGCCGCCGTCCAGCCCCGCCATGGCGATGGCAAAGCCCTGACCTTCGGCGCCGACCAGATTGGCCACCGGCACCCGCACAGCATCGAAATTCACCTGCGCCGTGGGCTGCGACCGCCAGCCCATCTTGCGCTCCTGTGCGCCAAAGGACACACCCGGCATGTCCTTTTCGATCACCAGGCAACTGATGCCCTTGGGCCCATCGCCGCCGGTGCGCACCATGGTGACATAAAGATCATTCACCCCGCCGCCGGAAATGAACGCCTTGGAACCCGTCACCACATAATGATCGCCATCGCGCACGGCGCGGGTCTTCAGGGCGGCCGCATCCGAACCCGAACCCGGTTCGGTCAGGCAGTAACTGGCGATCCGGTCCATGGTCACCAGCCCAGGCAGATAGTTCGCCTTGACCGCGTCGCTGCCGAAACAGTCGATCATCCAGGCCGCCATGTTGTGGATGGAGATGAAGGCGCTGGTTGACGGGCAGCCATGCGCCATCGCCTCCATGATCAGCGCGGCCTCCAGCCGGCCCAGCCCGATGCCGCCCGATGCCTCGCTCACATAAATCGCGCCAAAGCCCAGGGCGGCGGCGGCCTGCACCACATCCTTGGGATAATGATGCTCCTCGTCCCAGCGCGCGGCATGGGGGGTGATGGCGTCCGCCGTAAAGCGCCGCGCCACCTCCTGGATGGATTTCTGATCGTCGGTCAGGTCAAACTGGCTCATGGCGCTGTCATAGGGGGCTGGAAACCAGGGCGCAATTCGTGGCATTGGCTCCGGATGAATCTTGCACCCGCCACCATCGTCGATCAGCTGATCGACATTCACAGCCAGTCCATCGCCGCGCTGCGTACCGCCCTCAAGGACTTCATCGACAACGGCATCGCCCCTGACGGCGCCAGCCGTGTCCGCGGCGATTGGGCCTATCCGGAACTGCGGCTGGAATTTTCCGGCGAGCGCCGCGCGCTGCGCCCCATCCGCGCCTTTGCCCGGCTGAACCGCCCCGGCAGCTATGCCACCACCATCACCCGCCCCGCCCTGTTCCGCGCCTATCTCGAGGAACAGCTGGGCCTGTTGATGGCCGATTATGACGTGATCGTCTCGGTCGGCCGTTCAGAGATGGAAATCCCCTATCCCTATGTGCTGGATGGCGCCGCCGATCTCAATCTGGAAGGGGTGGCCGCCGCCGAACTGGCGCGGCATTTCCCCACCACCGAACTGCAGCAGATCGGTGACGAACTGGCCGATGGCCTGTGGGACGAGAGCCGGGCGGACGACCGCCCGCTGGCGCTGTTCGATGGCCCGCGCACCGATTTTTCGCTGGCCCGGCTGAAGCACTACACCGGCACCGCGCCGGAGGATTTTCAGCACTATATCCTGCTCACCAACTATCACCGCTATGTCGATGAGTTCGTGCGTTGGGCCTGCCGGCAATTGGGGAACGGCTATGACCGGCTGGCCTGCCCCGGCGGGCTGGACATCACGGCCGCCAACCCGGATGCCGAACAGGCTGCAGGCGATTTTGCCTGGCGCAAGAACCAGATGCCGGCCTGGCACCTGATCGGGCCGGGCCGCACCGGCATCACCCTGGTCAACATCGGCGTCGGCCCGGCCAATGCCAAAACCATCTGCGATCACCTCGCTGTGCTGCGCCCGGAAGCCTGGCTGATGATCGGCCATTGCGGCGGCCTGCGCCCGTCCCAGGCCATTGGCGATTATGTGCTGGCCCACGCCTATCTGCGCGACGATCATGTCATGGATGATGTGCTGCCGCCGGAAATCCCCATCCCGGCGCTGTCGGAAGTGCAGAAGGCGCTGCAACTGGCCACTGAAAAGGTGACGGGCATGACCGGCGACGCCCTGAAACCGCGCCTGCGCACCGGCACGGTGGTGACAACCGATGATCGCAACTGGGAACTGCGCTATTCCCAGTCTTCCCTGCGCTTCAACCAGAGCCGCGCGGTGGCCATCGACATGGAATCGGCCACCATCGCCGCCCAAGGTTATCGCTTCCGCGTGCCCTATGGCACCTTCCTCTGCGTGTCCGACAAGCCGCTGCACGGGGAGATCAAGCTACCCGGCCAGGCCAACCGCTTCTATGAAGGCGCGATTTCCGAACATCTGCAGGTTGGCATCGAGGCAATGATGATCCTGCGCGACGAGGGCCCGGCCCTGCATTCGCGCAAACTGCGCGCGTTTGACGAGCCGCCCTTCCGGTAACCCCGAGCGCCGCCCCCTCCGCCTCGCGTCGCTCGGCACCTCCCCCAGAGGGGGAGGATCATGCTGGTCCTCCCCCTCTGGGGGAGGTGGCGCCGCAAGGCGACGGAGGGGGCGACGCCCTCAAAGGCTCAGCCCCACCTCCGCCAGCAAGGCGCTGCGCGCTGCCTTCACATCGCGCCACAGGTCCGGGTTGGTCATGTCCGCCGGGCTGATCGCCTCCGGCCACCAGCGTTCCACCAGCCGCTCCAGCCGGTCGGCCTTGGCCGCATCCAGCAGGAAGCGCGCATCCACCCGGGCCGGATCGGCCACCACCCGCAGCCGCAAACAGGCCGGCCCGCCGCCATTCTGCATCGATTCGCGCACATCGACGAAGTGCGCGGCGCGAATGGGGCCGTTGCCCGCCACAAGGCCGTCGAGATAGGCCTTCACGCTTGGCGTTTCCTCCGCCTCCCTGGGCAGCACCAGCGCCATGCCGCCATCGGCCAGGGTCAGCAACTGGCTGTTGAACAGATAGGACTTGATCGCGTCCTCCAGGCTGACCGCGCTGGCCGGCACCTCGACATAGATGGCGTCCGGCATCAACCGCGCCAGATCGGCCTTCAGCGCCGCCGCATCGGCAAAGGCAAATTCGTGCGCAAACAGCACATTGCCATTGGCCACCGCCACCACGTCATTGTGGAAGGCGCCGGCATCGATGGCGGCCTGGCTTTGCGCCACGAATAGGGCTCGGTCCACGCCATGGCGGCGGGCGATGGCCTCGGAGGCTCTGCGGTTCTGGCGGGCGGGGAAACGGCCGCCGTCTTCACCATAGACGAAAATCTCAAGGCCCGGCGCATCATGGGCCGCACACAGGCGCATGAAATTGGCTGCACCTTCATCGCCAAAGGCCGCCGGCAGGGCGGTATGCACCGCAAAGGCCGGATCGGCAAAGGCGATGGCCAATTGCGCGTGGGTTTCGGGATGCTCGATGCTGCGATGGGCCATGCGCGACAGGTTGGCGGCGCTGATGTGGCAACGGCCGTCAGCGGTGTCGGCCGCGGGCGACACGGTGGCAGCATTGGCGGTCCACATGGACGATGCCGAGGCTGCGGTGGCAAAAAGCCGGGGATCGGTGGCCGCTGCGCGCGCGATCACCTGGTCATCGCTGCCCGAAAACCCCATCGACCGCAGGAACGCCACATTGGGCCGGTCCAGCGGCAGCAGAAAGCCCTGGGTCAGCCCGAGCCCCATGACAAAGCGCATCTTGGCGATGCCCTGCAGCGCCGCCGCGCGTGGCCGGCTGGTCGCCCCGCCATGCCGGGCGCTGGCCAGATTGCCCAGGCTCAGCGCCGCATAATTGTGGCTCGGCCCGATCAGGCCATCAAAGTTGATTTCACGGATCATGGTTTCAGGCCCACGGCAATGCTGGCGGCCAGCGTGTCGGTGGCCAGCGTCGCCACCGGAAAGGCACAATAATCGGCGGCATAATAGGCCGATGGTCGGTGGTTGCCGCTGGCCCCGATGCCGCCGAACGGCGCGGCCGAAGAGGCACCGTTGGTCGGCCGGTTCCAGTTGACGATGCCGGCCCGGCTGTGCGCCCAGAACCGGTCAAACAAGGCCTGATCGCCGCCGATCAGGCCGGCCGCCAGGCCAAAGCGGGTGGCATTGGCCGCCGCCATCGCCGCATCCCAATCGGGCACGCGGATGATCTGCAACACCGGCCCGAACAATTCGTCATCGCTGACCGCACAGCCCGTCATGTCGATCACCGCCGGCGACAGGAAGGGCCGATCGGCGCGCGCACGCACCAGCGGCCGCAGCACCCGGCCACCGGCCGCCTGCAACCCGGCCCAGGCGCGCTCCAACCCGTCGGCCGCCGCATTGGCAATCACCGGGCCCATGAACGGCTGCGGATCATCAAACGGCCCGCCGACGATCAGGCGATCGGCCAACGCCAGCACCGCCTCCACCAGCCGGTCATCGCCGGCCTTCACGATCAGCCGCCGCGCATTGGTGCAGCGCTGCCCGGCCGACAGAAAGGCCGATTGCACCACGGTCGCCGCTGCGGCATCGACATCATCGACATCCCAGGCCACCAGCGGATTGTTGCCGCCCATTTCCAGCGCCAGGATGCGGTGCGGCGTGTCGGCAAACTG
>CAZAWH010000201.1:0-4460 GCA_964488775.1 uncultured Sandarakinorhabdus sp.
AACTGGCCCTGACCGGCGACATGGTGGACGCCGCCGAGGCGCTGCGCATCGGGCTGGTGAGCCAGGTGGTGCCCGATGCCGACCTGCTGGACGCCGCCCGCGCCATCGCCGGCCGCATCGCCGCCAACCCGCCCCAGGCCGTGCGCATGACCAAGCGGCTGTTGTGGGAAGCCCGCACCGCCAGCCTGGACACGGTGCTGAACCTGTCGGCCGCCATGCAGGCGCTGGCCCACACCACGGCCGACAATGCCGAGGCGATGCGCGCCTTTCTCGACAAGCGCCCGCCGAACTTTACGGGGGAATGACCCTTATCGCGGTTCCAGTTGCCGGCGGTGCAGCGCGGCAAAGCCGAACAGCACGATCACCGGCTGCACGAAAAAGGCGACGAGGCCCAGCAGGCGACCGGCATCGGCGCTGCCCACCGCCCGCAACAGGCCTTCGATCAGGATCAGGCAGGTCAGGAAATACAGGGCTTCGCGGCTGAACCGCGCCAGTTGCACCGAACGCACCCCCCAATCCAGCACCAGCCGGGCGAGGCAATAGAGGATCAGCAACCAGCAGATGTTGCCGGGCAGGCTGGCGGCATCATCCCAATGGCCGACAAAGCTGCCGCGATGGCCCTGCGCCACCAGCCACAGCGCCGCCAGCGCCAGAAAGGCACGCGCAAACCATGACGTGCTGCCGCTGCTGCTCTCGTCTGATGGACCCATTAGTTCATAATGGATGAAGTTTGCTGGCCGGGCAATTTGCCGCGAATCACCCAGCTTGCATTCCGCGCCGCCTGTTGCCGAAAAGACTCAATCGCTGCCCAGCCAATTGGCGATCACGCTGTCGGCATCGGCCCCGACGCGCGGCGGCGGGCGGCGCATGGTGGCCGGCGTGGCAGACAGCTTGGCCGGAAAGGCGACACTGGGGATGATCGCACCATCCTCGCGCTGGAAGCGGTGCACCGTTTGCCGGGCGGCGACAAAGGGATCGGCAAACACCTCGGCAATGCTGTTGACCGGGCCGCACGGCACCCCGGCCGCCACCAGCCGGTCGATCAGCGGCAGGCCCGGGCAATCGGCCACCAGCCGCTGCACCTCGGCCTCGATGGCATCGCGGTTCAACAGGCGCTGCGCCGCGGTGGCAAAGCGCGGGTCACTGCCCAGTTCGGCGACGCCCATTTCGCGGCAAAAGGCCCGGAACTGGCCGTCATTGCCGATGGCGATGATGATCTCGCCATCGGCCACCTTGAACACGGTGTAGGGCACCACGGTGGGATGGCGGTTGCCCATGCGGCCGGGGTTCACGCCGCCCACCAGCCAGTTCATCGCCTGGTTGGCCAGGCAGGCGATCTGGGTATCGAGCAGGCTGATGTCGATCTGCTGGCCTTCGCCGGTGCGCTCGGCATGACGCAAGGCGGCGAGGATGGAAATGGTGGCATAAAGGCCGGTGGTCAGATCCGCCATCGCCACCCCGGCGCGCAGCGGCTGGCCGCCTTCCTCCCCGGTGACGGCCATGAACCCGCCCATGCCCTGGGCAACGAAATCATAGCCGCCGCGCGCCGCATAGGGTCCGGTCTGCCCGAAACCGGTGATGGAACAATAGACCAGGCTGGGCTTGACCGCCTTGAGGCTGGGCCAGTCGAGGCCATATTTGGCGAGGCCGCCAACCTTGAAATTCTCGACAACGATATCGGCCTCGGCCGCCAGGCGGCGCAGCAGCGCGGCCCCGGCGGGATCGGCAAAATCCACCGCGATCGAGCGCTTGTTGCGATTGGCGGCGAGATAATAGGCCGAGGTGCCGATCTCGTCGGTGCCATCGGGCCCTTTCAGGAACGGCGGGCCCCAGGCGCGCGTGTCATCGCCGCGGCCGGGCGCTTCCACCTTGACGACATCGGCGCCCAGATCGGCCAGCACCTGGGTGCTCCACGGTCCGGCGAGCACCCGCGACAGATCCAGCACCTTGATCCCGGCAAGAGCGGCGGGGGCAACAGCGGGCGGCAATGATTGGCTCATGCCAGCCGGGTTAGCCCGAAACGAAAAGCGGTGCCAGTTCGGATGAACCGGCACCGCCCCTAGCCCCCGACCGGGGTAGCTCTTAACGCTTTCTTAGCAAATATCCCATTTGAGTCAATCACGACTCAATCCATGCAAATGTTATACTATTATTGCGCAAGTTCAAAGACCACGGCCATGCCCTGGCCACCGCCGATGCACATGGTTTCAAGGCCATGGCGGGCACCCCGGCGCTGCATTTCGTGCAGCATGGTGGCCAGGATGCGGCCGCCGGTGGCGCCAATGGGGTGGCCCAGGCTGATGCCCGAACCATTCACGTTCAGCTTGTCCGGATCGTGCCAGCCCCAGCCCTTGAGCACGGCCAGCACTTGCGGCGCGAAGGCCTCGTTCAGCTCCACCAGGTCAATATCGCCCCAGCCGAGGCCAGTGCGGGCGAACAGCCGCTCCACCGCCGGCACCGGGCCGATGCCCATGCGCGACGGATCGCAGCCCGCTGCCGCCCAGCCCTTCAACCAGGCCATGGGGGTGAGGCCCAGCGGCTCCAGCAACTCTTCTGCCACCACCAGGCAGGCGGACGCGCCATCATTCTGCTGGCTGGCATTGCCGGCGGTCACCACCCCGTCCTTCTCGATGGGTTTCAAGAGCGCCAGGCTTTCGGGCGTGGCATCGGCACGGATGCCTTCATCGGCGGCGAACAGGGTGGGCGGGCCCTTGCGATTGGGAATTTCCACCGGCACCAGTTCATCGGCAAACTTGCCTTCGGCCCAAGCCTGGGCGGCACGGGCATGGCTTTGCGCGGCATAGGCGTCGCAGGCTTCGCGGCTGATGCCATAATCCTTCGCCAGATTGTTGGCGGTTTCGATCATGCCGGAAATCACGCCATAACGGCTGATCGGCTGGCTCATCACCCGGCCGCGCACCAGCCGGTCGTGCATGGTGGTGCTGCCCAACCGGGCGCCGTGGCGATGATCGATGGAGTAATATTCGACGTTGGACATGCTTTCGACGCCGCCGGCCACGACGATATCGGCAGCGCCCGTTTGCACCCGCATGGCGGCATCCACCACCGCCTGCAGGCCGCTGCCGCAGCGCCGGTCCAGCGCCACCCCCGGCACGCCTTCCGGAAAGCCGGCCGCCAGCCAGCTCCAGCGCGCGACACAGGGGCTTTCGCCGTTGGGATAGCCATGGGCGAACACCACGTCATCCACCCGTTCCGGATCGATCTTCGTGCGTTCGATCAGGGCCTTCAGGATGATGGCGCCCAGTTCGCCGGCCGGAAACCCGGCGAGCGAGCCGCCAAAGCGGCCGACGCCGGTGCGAATGGGCGAAACAATGGCGGCACGGCGCATGGTCAAACTCCCCGCAACATGGCTTTGGCCACAATGGTCTGCTGAATCTGGCTGGTGCCCTCATAAATTCGGAGCAACCGCACATCACGATAGAAGCGCTCCACCTTGTATTCGGCCATGTATCCGGCGCCGCCGTGGATCTGCACCGCCTTGTCGGCAATGCGGCCCACCGCCTCGCTGGCATGGAGTTTCAGCACGGAGCATTCGCGGTTCGTCGCCTGCCCGGCATCAAAACGGGCGGCGGTGCGTTCCAGCAGCGCTTCGGTGGTCAGCCGGTCCACCTCCATGTCGGCCAGCATGGCCTGCACCAGCTGGAACTGGCTGATCGCCTGGCCGAACTGTTCGCGGCTCTGGGCATAGGCCAGGCTGGTTTCGATCAACCGGTCGGCCATGCCCAGCGCCACGGCGGCGATGTGGATGCGGCCGCGGTCCAGAACCTTCATGGCGGTGCGGAACCCCTGGCCGGGCACGCCGCCGATGATGTTGGCCGCCGGCACCAGCACATCATCCAGGATCACATCGCAGGTCTTGGCGCCGCGCTGGCCCATCTTGCGGTCAGGCTTGCCCAGCGAGATGCCGGGCAGATCCGCCGGCACGATGAAGGCGGAAATGCCGGCCGCGCCTTTCACGCCCGCCTCGGTGCGGGCCATCAGGGTGAAGACGGTAGCACGCGGGGCGTTGGTGATATAACGCTTGGTGCCGCTGATCCGGTAATGGTCGCCGTCGCGCACCGCTTGGGCCCGCAGGGAGGCGGCATCCGATCCGGCGCCGGGCTCAGTCAGGGCAAAGCTGGCAATCGCCTCGCCGCTCGCGAACTTCGGCAGCCATTCGGCCTTCTGTTCCGGCGTGCCATCGATCATGATCCCCTGGCTCCCGATGCCCACCGTGGTGCCAATGAGGCTGCGGAAGGTGATGCTGGCCCGGCACAATATGCGCACCAGCTGCGCCTCTTCGACCATGGTGAGGCCAAGGCCGCCATACGCCTCCGGCACGGAAAGGCCGAACAGGCCCATGGCCTTGAATTCGGCGACGATATCGGCGGGAATGTCATCCCCCTCCTCCACCGCATCCTCGGCCGGGATCAGCCGTTCCTCGACATAACGGGCCAGCT
>CAZAWH010000202.1:0-4377 GCA_964488775.1 uncultured Sandarakinorhabdus sp.
TCTCGTCCGGCTCCAGGCCGGCCACCGCCATGCCGCGATAGGCGCCCAGCGGGGTGAGGCCGCGGCGGGCGGCTTCCTTGGCTTCCATCAGCACGCTGGCCGAGGCGCCATCGGAAAGCTGGCTGGCGTTGCCGGCGGTGATGCAGCCGCCCTCGATCACCGGCTTCAGGCCCATCAGGCCCTCCAGCGTGGTTTCCGGCCGGTTGCCTTCATCCTTGGTCAGGGTGATCTCGTGGGTGGTGACCTCCTTGGTCTCCTTGTTCACCATGGCCATCTGGGCGGTCATCGGCACGATTTCATCGTCGAACTTGCCGGCGGCCTGGGCGGCGGCGGTGCGCATCTGGCTCTGATAGCCATATTCGTCCTGGCGATCGCGGCTGATGTTGTAGCGCTTGGCCACCACTTCGGCGGTCTGCAGCATCGGCATGTGGATGTTGGGATGCATGGCGACCAGGCTGGGATCGGAACCCACGCGCATCTTGTCGTTCTGCACCATCGAAATGCTGTCCACGCCGCCGCCAACGCAGATGCTCATGCCATCCACGATGATCTGCTTGGCGGCCGTCGCGATCGACATCACGCCCGACGAGCATTGCCGGTCCATCGACTGGCCCGAAACCGTCACCGGCAGGCCGGCGCGCAGCAGCGACAGCCGCGCGATATTGCCGCCCTGCACGCCCTGCTGCAGGGCGCAGCCCATCACCACGTCATCCACCTCGGCACCATCGATGCCAGCGCGCTTCACGGCATGGGCAATGGCGTGGCCGGCCAGCGTCGGCGACGGGGTGGCGTTGAAGGCACCGCGATAGGCGCGGCCAATCGGGGTGCGGGCGGTGGAAACAATAACGGCTTCACGCATCGGAAGGTCCTTTCAAATTCCCCTCTCCCGT
This sequence comes from uncultured Sandarakinorhabdus sp., assembly GCA_964488775.1. Lineage (GTDB taxonomy): Bacteria > Pseudomonadota > Alphaproteobacteria > Sphingomonadales > Sphingomonadaceae > Sandarakinorhabdus. Next base: position 891 of record CAZAWH010000202.1, read on the forward strand.
TCGGGGAGAGGGTGGGGCCCACGCCTCAGGCGTGGGAGGGTGCGGGTATCTTCAGCCAACAAACGCCAGGGTGATCCATTCGGCGGCCAGCGCCGGCTTGGTTTCACCATCAATCTCGACACTCACATTCACCGTGGTCTGCCAGGCGCCATCCGGGCGCTGGGTCACATCGGCGATGGTGAAGCGGCCACGCACGCGTTTGCCCGATTTCACCGGCGCCATGAAACGCACCTTGTTGAGGCCATAGTTGACGCCCATGCGGGTGCCCTTGATGCCCGGCATCGCCTGATAGGCCATCACGGACAGCAGGCTGAGCGTCAGATAGCCATGGGCAATGGTGGTGCCAAACGGCGTCTGCGCGGCCAGTTCCGGGTTCACATGGATGAACTGGTGATCGCCGGTCACCTCGGCAAAGGCGTCGATCTTCGATTGCGGCACGTCCACCCAATCGGAAACGCCCACTTCCTGGCCCACCAGGCCGCGATATTCGTCCAGCGTCAGCGACTTTCCAGCCATGTCTCTCTCCCCTTGTGGTTGGCGCAACCCTAGGCCTCGCCTTCCGTTTGCGTCAACCCGCCAGAATGAGGGTTAACAAAGGCTTGTTAACCCAATGCTTATCTTTCGTTAACCATATCATCGGCCTAGATGGACGGGCATCCACCCGCAACCGCTGCTTTGCCAGCCCACAGGATGCCCCATGCGCCGCCCGATCGCCACCATCGCCGCCCTGTTTGCCGTCACCTTCCTGTCCTTGCCGGCGCAGGCCAGCGTGTTCATCTCCCCGCGTCTCGGAGCGCCCGATCCCGGCCCGGGGCCGGGCGAACGCCTGGTCGTCAGCTTCGATGCCCCCAATGTGGCCGGCTTCACCTGGGATGGCGTGCCCAATTCGCGCATCGGCAGCCTGGCCGGCGTGGCCGCGGCCCCGGCCGGCGTCACCGGGCGCTTCGGCTTTGTTTCCACCGGCGCAGGCCAGCCCCGCATCGCCACGCTGCGCACGCCGGCGCTGCGCTCCATCAGCTTCTACTGGGGCTCGGTTGATGCCCACAACCGGGTGGCCGTGCTGGATGGCGCCGGCCGCACCCTGATGACGCTGGATGGCAACCAGCTCGGCCCCGCCAATGGCAGCTGGACCGCCAGCCTGACCAACCGCCGGGTCGGCTTCCACGCCGGGCCGGGCGTCAGCATCGGCGGCCTGCGCTTCATCGCCCGCGGCACGGCCTTCGAATTTGATTCCATTGCCGCGCTCGGCGTGCCCGAACCGGCCAGCTGGGCGCTGATGATCGCCGGCTTTGGCCTGACCGGGCTTGCCGCCCGCCGGCAAAGCCGCGCCCTCAGCCGCGCGGCCGCTCGCTGATCTGGGTCGGGTCCAGCAACCGGCCATCGGGCGCGGCGGTAAAGCTGGTCTGGGTGGGATAGGCGAACTGCACGCCCAGCTCGGCAAAGCGCCGCACCATGGCAAACCCCACCGCCTGCCGCGCGCTCAGCATCGCCGCCAGATCAGGCACGGTCACGAAAAACACCAACTCGAAATCCAGGCTTGAGGGGCCAAAGCCGGTGAACACCGCCCGGTCAAAGCGCGTGTCGGCCACGGCCTCGACCAGTCGCTGCAACTCGCCCGGCAAGGCCTCCAGCACGGCCGGCGGCGTTTGATAGATGATGCCGAAATTCAGCACCACGCGCCGCTCCTCGATCCGGCGCAGATTGGCGACCTGCTGGTCCAGCAGCTTGGTGTTGGCCATCACCAGTTGCTCGCCCGACAGCGCCCGGATGCGCGTCGTCTTCAGCCCGATATGCTCCACCGTGCCGGTGGACGTGCCATAACTGATCACGTCGCCGACCCGGAACGGCCGGTCGAACAAGATGGCCAGCGCGGCAAACAGATCGGAAAAAATGCCCTGGGCGGCGAGACCGATGGCGATGCCACCCACGCCAAGGCCGGCCACCAGCGCCGTCACGTTCACGCCCAGATTGTCGAGGATCAGGATCGCCGCCAGCAACCAGACGACGACATTCACCAGCACCGTGATGACACCCATGGCGCTGCCCAGCGCCCGGGCATCATCGGGGCTGGCATCGGCCCGGCGCCGCACCAGGCCCAGCACCAGTTCGCGCAGCCACAGTGCGCCCTGCACCGCCACCGATATGGTGAAGACATTGTCCACCAGCCGCAGCAACGGCCCCGGCGGTGCCACCGCATGGGTCGCGCCATCCAGCGCCACTGCGATCAGGAACAGGGTGAGCGTGCGATCGATGATGCCGCGCACCAGCCCCTGCCAACCGGGCGCGCCCACCGGCAACAGCCGCCGCGCCAGCAGCATCAGGCCTTCCAGCCCGACAAATATGGCCAGCGCGATGCCGGCACCAAACAGCGCCTCGCCGCTGTCCTGCGTGATCCAGCGCCAGCTGTCGCCCAGTGTTGCCTCGATGCGGGCGCCGGCGCGGCCCAGCGGATCGGCCATCACGCCGTCGAGTCCTTCAAGGCGTCGGCCAGCCACGCCGGCCGCCGCACCGTCAGGCGCGCATCGCCCAGGAACAGCGGTTCGCCCGCCGTCTCCAGCCGCAGATGCACGATGGCAGCCTCACCGGCCCGGCTGCGCAGCTTGCCGCAGGCGCGGCCCTGGCCGTCCTTCACCTCCACCGCGTCGCCCGCATCGCCCACGATGGTCACCGGCACCAGCCGGCGGCGCACCTTGTCGCGATGGTGCATGCGGGCGGTGTTCTCCTGGCCGACATAACAACCCTTGGTGAAGCTGACGCCGTTCAACAGATCGGCTCCGGTTTCCAGCCACAACAATTCGTCCTGGCCGATGTCCGCGCTGTCGGGCACCCCCACGGCATGGCGATGCGCGTCATAGGCTGCGGCGCCATCGGCCGCGCTGCCCGCCGGCCCGATCCAGCGCGCCCCCAGCATGGGGTCTCGCGCATCCGCCGGCCCAGAACCAATGGGATCGCCCGGCCAGCTGGCCAGCACCGCCAGGTCCGCGCGCCGCGCCAGCAGCACGGCCTTGCGCAGCTTGTACATCGAAAGCCGCTTCAACAGGGCGTCGGCGCGGTCCGCCGCCACATCGATGAAGAGTTCGCCGTCGTCACCGGCATGAAGGTGGAAATCAAACAGTGCCTTGCCCTGCGGGCTGAGCAGCCCGGCAAAGATCGGCCGGCCAGGCGCCAGCAGGCCAACATCATGGGTGATCATGCCCTGCAGGAAACTGGCGGCATCGGCACCGGTGACCGACAGGACAGCACGATTTTCAAGGATGAAGGGGGTCATGCAACGTCAGATAAGGGCTTGGCCGGGCCCTGCCAATGGTCGTGCTGCCAGCATGGGCGAAAAGCGCCACGCTGCCGGCTTGACTCTGCCGCCCAATTCTATCATTGGGGCCGCCTTCGTCGCGGTGGCCATGCCTCCCGCGCAGCAACTGTTTTACGCGGAACCGGAACCATGGCCAAGCCGACGACCATCAAGATCAAGCTCGTGTCCACCGCCGAC
>CAZAWH010000203.1:0-4242 GCA_964488775.1 uncultured Sandarakinorhabdus sp.
GCAAGACCGTGCTGATCGGCGGCACCGCCTATGCCGGCGAAATGAAGAAGTCGGTTTTCTCCATTCTCAACTACCTTCTGCCGCAATCGGGCGTGATGCCGATGCACTGTTCGGCCAACATCGGACCGAACGGCGATACCGCCATCTTCTTCGGCCTGTCGGGCACCGGCAAGACCACGCTGTCGGCCGATGCCAGCCGCACGCTGATCGGCGATGACGAACATGGCTGGTCCGACACCGCGGTCTTCAACTTCGAAGGCGGCTGCTATGCCAAGATGATCCGCCTCTCGGCCGAAGCCGAACCGGAAATTTACGCCACCACCCGCCGCTTCGGCACGGTGCTGGAAAATGTCGTCATCGATCCGGTCACCCGGAAAATCGATCTGGATGACAACAGCCTGGCGGAAAACAGCCGCGGTTCCTATCCGATCGAGTTCATCCCCAACGCGTCCGCCGACAACATGGGCCCGGTGCCGCGCAACATCATCATGCTGACCGCCGATGCGTTCGGCATCCTGCCGCCGATCGCCAAACTGACGGCGGATCAGGCCATGTATCACTTCCTGTCGGGCTACACCGCGCGCGTCGCCGGCACCGAAATCGGCGTCACCGAACCCGATGCCACCTTCTCCACCTGCTTTGGCGCGCCGTTCATGCCGCGCCATCCGTCGGTCTATGGCAATCTGCTCAAGGAACGGATCGGCAAGGGCAATGTCGATGTCTGGCTGGTCAACACCGGCTGGACCGGCGGCAGCGCGACGGCCGGCGGCCACCGCATGCCGATCAAGGCCACCCGCGCGCTGCTCAATGCCGCCCTGGATGGCAGCCTCAACACCGCCGAATTCCGCATCGATGAAAATTTCGGCTTTGCCGTGCCGGTCAGCGTGCCGGGCGTCGATCCCACCATCCTGAACCCGCGCGACACCTGGGCCGACAAGGCCGCCTATGACGCCCAGGCGAAAAAGCTGGTCGGCATGTTCATCGCCAATTTCGCCCAGTTCGAAGCCCATGTCGATCAGGGCGTGCGCGAATCGGCCCCCAAGGCGGCCTGACCGCCGGCCGTCCCGTTTCCCCGGATCGCCTCCGGATCGGCTTGTCATCCCGCCGTCATGTGGCCGTTAAGCCACATGACGGCAATAATGTTCGCGAAATCACGCCTCTGCGGCATTTGTCCCGTTGTGTTGCCCCTGCTGCGGCGCAACAACTGCATGTTCAATTGCAAATGGGGGCAATGACGTGTTCAACAAGACGATGCTTTTGCTCGCCAGCTCGGTGCTGGCCGGCTCTCTCGCCAGCGTGGTGCAGGCGCAGGAAAAAACCGCTGCTGCCGCAGAAGCCGCTGCCGAGGAACTGGTTGTCACCGGTTCGCGCCTGAAGGGCAGCCCCAACGAAACCGCGCCGCTGCCGATCACCACGGTCGATGCCGCGCAGCTGCGTGCGCTCGGCAACAGCGATCCCACCGCCACCCTGCGCCAGATCCCGGCCCTGCTCGCCTCGGGCACCGTGGCCGACTCGATCGAACGTGGCGCCGGCGGCGTTGGCCAGGCCACGCTGAACCTGCGTCAGCTCGGCGCCAACCGCACCCTGGTGTTGATCGACGGCTATCGCCACGTCTCCGGCGTCGCCGGCAGCCAGACGGTTGACGTCGCCACCATCCCGAACGCCCTGATCGAACGGGTGGACGTGCTCACCGGCGGCGCCTCGGCCGTCTATGGCGCCGATGCCGTCACCGGCGTCGTCAACTATGTCCTCAAGAAGGATTTCCAGGGCCTCAACCTCGATGCCCAGTTCGGCATCTCCGATTATGGTGACGGCCAGACCTATCGCCTCGAAGGCACCTGGGGCACCAACTTCGCCGATGGCCGCGGCAACATCACCTTCTCCGCCGGCTACACCAAGGACGAGGAAATCCTGTTCTCGGCCCGCCCGTTCACCGCCAACAACGGCCGCGGCAACAACTCGACCACCTATTCCAACCCGCTGAAGCGGTTCCAGAAGGGTGACATCAATGCGGCCACCATGCCGAACTTCGCCAACTATTACCGGGTTGGCGGCCCCGGCCCGCGCACCAGCCGCATCAGCTTCGGCCCGCTGATCCCCACCGCCGCCCAGGCTGCCACCCTGTTCCCCGGCGTGACGCTCACCGCCGCCGAACAGGCGCTGATCGCCCGCGCCGCCAACTCGCCGTCGTTCGTGATCGCACCGCAACCGGCGTTCGGCATCTCGTCCAACGCCGGCCTGATCTTCCGCGCCGATTTCGCCCGCTTCACCAGCGACATCAACGGCAACGGCATCGCGGACTGCAATGAAAGCTTCGTCGGCTGGACCGGCTTTGGCGGCGGCGGCTGCTATGTCTCCACCGACAATGGCGGCGTGCGCATCTTCCATGATGGCATCATCTCCACCAGCCAGAACCAGTTTGGTGGCGACGGCGCGCCGGAACGCGTCAACGCCCAGTCGCTGATCCCCGGCTCCGAACGCATCTATGCCAACTTCCGCAGCAATTTCGAATTCTCGCCGGCGGCCGAAGTGTTCATCGATGCCAAATACACCCGCAACAACGCGATCAGCCGCAGCGCCTACAACAGCTTCTACGACACGCTGCTGATCACGCCGGACAACCCGTTCATCCCGGCCGTCCTGCAGGCGGAAGCCAACGCTGCCGGGGGCCTGCGCGTCTCGCGCGACATGACCGATCTGGGCGACGGCATCAGCCGGGCGCGCCGCGAAACCTATCGCATCGTGGCCGGCGTGCGCGGTGAAATCACCCCGCACCTGAACTATGAACTGGTCGGCAACTGGGGCCGCACCGACAACGCCAACACCTTCGAAAACGCCGTGCTCTATGACCGGCTGTTCGCCGCCATCGACGTGGTGCGCGGGCCCAACGGCCAGCCAGTGTGCCGCGTTGCCACCGGCAACACCACGCCGCACCCGGGCTCGGAAACCTTCCCGCTGATCGCGCCGGGCTTCTTCACCTTCCGCCCGGGCGATGGCACCTGCGTGCCGGCCAACATCCTGGCCGGCGCCAACAGCATCAGCAAGGCCGCGGCCGACTGGATCACCGCGCCCACCACCAACCGCTTCCGCCTCGAACAGACGGTGCTGACCGCGCTGTTCACCGGCGATACCGGCGGCTTCTTCAACCTGCCGGGCGGTGCCATCCAATATGCCTTCGGCGCCGAATATCGTGAGGAAATCTCGCGCTCCAGCTTCGACCCGCTGGTGCTCGGCATCATCCCGCAAACCGGCCCGGCCAACATCGTTGGCCGCTTCATCGGCGATGTCGAACCCACCAACCAGTCGCTGGTGTTCGACCCGACCAACCGCACCAACAATGCGGGCGGCAAGTTCAACGTGAAGGAAGTGTTCGGCGAACTGAAGCTGCCGATCCTGAAGGACACGCCCTTCGCCCACGAACTCAGCCTGGGCGCGGCCGGCCGCTATGCCGATTATTCCACCATCGGCGGCGCCTTCACCTGGAACGTGAACGGCACCTGGGCCCCGATCAAGGACATCAAGCTGCGCGGCACCTATTCGCGCGCCATCCGTGCGCCGAACATCGCCGAACTGTTTGATCCGGCCCAGGGCGCCACCTTCCGCCCGGCCGATCCGTGCGACGTGATCAACCAGAACGCCACGCCCAACCGCAAGGCGAACTGCGTCGCGGCCGCCACGGCGCTGGGCATCCAGAACCCGACAGCGTTCATCAACAACTATGCCGATCCGCTCACCGGCCGCTTTGGCGGCACCATCGGCGGCAACCCGAACCTGACCGAGGAAAAGGCCACCACCTGGACGGTGGGCACGGTGATCCAGCCCAGCTTCGTGCCGGGCCTGACGCTGAGCGCGGACTATTATTCGATCAAGATCAGCGACGCGATCTCGACCGTCACCGCGCAGGACATCGTCAACACCTGCTATGACAACACCACCTTCCCGAACCAGTTCTGCGGTCTGTTCGAACGCATCGGGCCGACGGCCGCCGGCAACACCTCGGCCAACCAGCCCAACCTGTTCGGCTTCCGCACGCTGAACCAGCGCGTGCTGAACTTCGGCCGGATCGAGACCTCGGGCATCGACTTCTCGGTGAACTATCGCTTCACCCTGTGGGACAAGAACAACATCAGCCTGGGCCTCAACGGCAACTGGACCGAGAAGGTGAACCGCTTCTTCGATCCGCGTGACCCCAACCTGGTCAACCCGGCCCTGCGCGAACTGTCGGTGCCGGAATGGTCGGGC
>CAZAWH010000204.1:0-4238 GCA_964488775.1 uncultured Sandarakinorhabdus sp.
CTCTGGGGGAGGTGCCCGCAGGGCGGAGGGGGCACCGGGCAAATTCATATCGCACCCACGCAACGCCCCGTCGCACCGGCGGCTGCGGCAGGCTGCTGCACCGTCATTCACCCCTTTCCAGCCACGTGCCAATATGGTTAAACTGTCACAAACGCTGATGATGAGGGGAAAAGCGTTTGTTGATGAAGGCTCTGGCGCGGTTTCTTGTGGTGGCGATGGCACTGATGGCGCCATCGGCCTTTGCCGCCAGCCTTTATTCGGCCCCGCGCTATGCCGCGATCCTGATCGATCACGACACGGGTGAGGTGCTCTACGCCCGCCGTGCCGATGAAATCCGCTACCCCGCCTCCATCACCAAGGTGATGACCCTCTATGTCGCGTTCGAGGAACTGGCGGCCGGGCGCCTGTCCCTCGACGATGAGATCCGCATTTCCCGCCGCGCCTGGGGCCAGGCCCCGTCCAAGCTCGGCCTGCGCGTTGGCGCCAGCATCAGCGTGCGCGACGCCTTCGGCGTGATCGCCACCAAGAGCGCCAATGACATCAGCGTCGCCCTCGCCGAACATATCAGCGGCAGCGAAGCCGCCTTTGCCGAACGCATGACCCAAACCGCCCGCCGGCTGGGCATGATGAACACCAGCTTCCACAACGCGTCGGGCCTGCCGCACCCCAACCACACCACCACGGCGCGTGACATCGCCATCCTGTCGCGCGCCATGCTGCGCGATTTCCCCGCGCACTATCCGGTGTTCAGCCAGACCCACTATCGCTATCGCGGCATGGCAGTGGCCAATCACAACCATCTGCTCAGCACCATGCCCGGCGTCGATGGCATCAAGACCGGCTTCACCAACGCCGCCGGCTTCACCCTTGCCGCCTCGGCCGTGCGCGACAACCGCCGCCTCGTCGCCGTGGTGCTGGGCGGGCCCAGCCGCATGGGCCGCGATGGCAATGTGCAGGATCTGCTCAACATCGGCTTCGACGTGCTCGACCGGCGCCAGCGCGGCGAATATCTCACCGTCGCCGCCCGCTTCGCCGAACCCGACGATCTGCCCGACGCCGTGATGGAAACCCTGGCCGGCGAAGACGTCGCCCTCGATGGCACCGCCGACCGCCCGGCCCGCGCCGTGCAGGCGGTGGACGTCGCCAGCGCCATCAGCGAACTGGGCGATCGCGGCCTCTCCGCCCCCACTCTCGCCGGCACCGGTGGCGGCGGCCGCGCCCTCCCCCGCCGCTGACCCATGACCCTCACCCGCATCAAAAGCGGCGCGCCGTGGGAAGCGCTTGTCGGCTATTGCCGCGCCGTCGTCGCCCCGCCGTTCGTCTTCGTTTCCGGCACCGTCGGCCGCAACCCTGACACCGGCGACCTGCCCGCCGACGTCGAAGGCCAATGCGCCAACGCCCTGACCATCATCGGCCGCGCCCTCGAAACCGCCGGCACCGATTTCGCCCACGTCGTGCGCGTCACCTATTATCTGCCCAATCGCGCCGATTTCGAACCCTGCTGGCCCCAACTGCGCGCCGCCTTCGGCGACCATCCCCCCGCCAGCACGGTGATCTTCGCCGATCTGCTCGACCCGGCAATGAAGATCGAAATCGAAGTAACAGCGGCGTTGAAGAGCTGAAAAATTGCCTCCGGCGGGCAGGGGCGAGGCCCCTGCACCCGTTCGTTTTCGATCGTGCTGGTTCATCATGGGGCCGCCTGTGAGGTCACTTGTCCTAACCGGCCGCATCGTCGCCCCGGACTTGATCCGGGGCGGAGGACCCTTTCCTCCTCTGGTTACGGCTTCACGAACCGATAGAAAAACCGGTTCGTCTTCCCCCGGAGCGACGGGTCGAACACCAGCTTGGTCGGATCATCGCCAGCCATTTCCAAAATCGGCACGCTGCCGGCAAAGCGGAAGCCGGCGCGCGCCATGTCGGCCTTTACCACATCGGCATCGATGCGGTGGGTCTTGTCGGCCTGGGCGCGGCTGTCCATGCCGGGGACGCCATAATGGTCGATGATGATGACGACCCCGCCGGGTTTCAGCGCGGCGAACAGCCGGGCGTTGTAGGCATCGACATCGGTGCGCGGATATTTGAACTTTTCGCTCTGCCAATAAAGATCGTGGTAGGTGAGATGATAGAAGGCGGCGTCCAGCTTTTCGGGTATGGCGGCTTCGCCCGGCGCGCCGACGATCAGTTCGACATTCTTCTGCCGCTTCTGCAGATCGGCCCAGGCCTGTGCCGTCTTGGGATCGTCCATGTAGCTGACGGGTTCGACGGCGAAGACCTTGCCCTTCGGCCCCACCCAGCGCGCGAGCAGCTCGCTGTAATAGCCCTGGCCGGCCATCACATCCATCACCCGGGCGCCGGGGCGGATCAGGCTCTGGGCGAGCACGGCGGCAGGCTTGCGGCCTTCGTCCAGCTTGACCATCGCCTCGGGCCGACCGGGCGCAGACACCACATCGGGCGCCGCCGCCACCAGCACAACGGCCAGCCCGGCCAGCATCACGGCACGCATCATCATCGCACGTCCTCCCCTGTTTTGCCGCATGCTGCCACAGCCCCCCGCGCTTGACCATCACCCCCGCCGCCGCCACTGTCGGGCCATGACGCCCGAGCAATTGTTCAGCCTGGCCAGTGCCGCCGTGTTGCCCGGATGGCTGGCGCTGGCCTGTGCGCCGCTCGCCAGGGCCCGGATGGTGCTGGTGGCGCGGGTGATCGCGGTGCTGCTCGCCGGCCTCTATGTCACCTTGCTGGTCACCGGCCTTGCTGGTGACGGGCCGCCCGAGGGTGCCAGTTTCAACAGCCTTGAAGGCGTGCGCCTGCTGCTGTCCTCCCCCCAGGCGCTGCTGGCCGGCTGGGTGCATTATCTGGTGTTCGATCTGTGGGTCGGCAGTTGGGAGGCGGAGGACAACAGCCTGCCGCATTGGCTGCTGCTGCCCTGCCTTGCCCTCACCTTCCTGGCCGGGCCGACCGGGCTCTTGCTCTATCATCTGCTCAAGGCCGGGCGGAGGCGCCAGACATGACGCGTGCCAGCCAGGTCGCCAGCCCCTGCACCAATGTCTGCCGCATCAACCGGCGCACCGGCTGGTGCGAAGGCTGCCGCCGCACGGTGGAGGAAATCACCCGCTGGCCCACCGCCCGCGACGAGGAACGCCGCGCCATCCTGGCCCGGCTGAAGGCGCGCCAATGATCCCGCTCTCCGTGCTTGACCAGACGCCGATTCCCGAAGGCCTGACCCCGGCGCAGGCGCTGGCCAACAGCATCGATCTGGCCCGCCATGCCGAGGCGCTGGGCTATCGGCGCTTCTGGCTCGCCGAACATCATGCCAGCGCCGCGCTGGCCGGCAGCGCGCCGGAAATCCTGATCGGCGCGGTGGCCAGCGCCACGTCGCGCATCCGCGTCGGGTCGGGCGGGGTGATGCTGCCGCATTATTCGCCCCTGAAGGTGGCCGAACAGTTCAGCCTCCTGGCCGGCCTCCATCCCGGCCGCATCGATCTGGGCCTGGGCCGCGCGCCGGGCAGTGATCAGCGCACGGCCGTGGCCCTGAAGCAGGACCGCCGCCAATACGCGCCCAACCAGTTCCCGCAGCAATTGGCCGAACTGATCGGCTATCTGGAAAACAGCCTGCCATCCGACCACCCGTTTGCCGCCTATGCCGCCACCCTGCCCGGCCTGCCACACGCGCCGGAGCCCTGGGTGCTCGGCTCCTCGCCCGACAGCGTCGCCTTCGCCGCCGATCTGGGCCTGCCCTATTGCCTGGCGGATTTCATTGCGCCGCGGCTGGGCGATCTGGCCGCCGCCTATCGCGACCAGTTTCAACCCCGCCACCCCGGTGGCCGGCCGCACCTGATGGTGGCGGTGTGGACGGTGTGCGCCGAAACCGATGCAGAAGCGCAGGCGCTGGCCGCACCGGCCCGGATGATGTTCGCTCATCTGTTGATGGGCAAATCCATTGCCGTGCCGTCGCCGCAGGTGGCGCAGGCCTGGCTGGCCGATCGGCCCGATGTGGCCCGGGCCTTTGCCAGCCGGCGCGTGGTGGCCGGCAGCCCGGCCACGGTGCGCGCCGGGCTGAACCAGGTGATCGCCGAGTATCAGCCGGACGAGCTGATGCTGGTCAACATCCTGCACGGCCATGACGACCGCAAGCGCAGTTACACGCTCGCCATGGAGGCCATGGCGACGGTGGACGCTTGACGGGCGGATTTCTTCGCCTAAGGCCATGGCCAGCAACGGGGAATCAACATGGGCAA
>CAZAWH010000205.1:0-4179 GCA_964488775.1 uncultured Sandarakinorhabdus sp.
ATCTGGTGCTGCCGCATGTGCGCCGCGATGCGCTGTTCACCATCTGGCAGGCGCTCAAGGGCGCCGGGCTCGCCACCGCCAACCTGGACCGGGCGTCGGACATCATTTCCTGCCCCGGCCTGGATTATTGCACCCTGGCCAATGCCCGTTCGATCCCGATCGCCCAGAAGCTGGCGGTTCGCCTCGCCCCGCAGGAAGCCGACCTGGGCGAATTGAAGATCAAGATTTCCGGCTGCATCAACGGCTGTGGCCACCACCATGCCGGCCACATCGGCATCCTGGGCGTCGACCGCAAGGGCGAGGAAAATTACCAGCTGCTGCTGGGCGGATCGGGGGCGGAAGATGCCAGCCTGGCCAGGATCCTCGGCCCCGGCTTTGACGAGAATGGCATCGTGACCGCCGTGGAAAAGGTCATCGGCCGGTACCAGACGCTGCGCGCCGGCCCGGATGAGCGTTTCCTCGACACCTATCGCCGCGTGGGCGCCGAACCCTTCAAGGAGGCCGTTTATGGCTGAATCCACTCTGTTTCGCCTGCGCGCGGACCCCCAGGATTCCTCTTGGGCGCAAGGCGACCCGGCCGTGCCGCTGGCCGACCTTGCTGCCGGCGGCACGGCTGTGCGGCTGGAACCCGGCGATGATGCGCGGGCGCTGATCCCGCACTTGGCCAGCCTGCGGCGCATCGACATCAGCTTCCCGAAATTCCGCGAAGGCCGCGGCTTTTCATCGGCGCGCATCCTGCGCGAAGCCGGCTTTGCTGGCGAGATCCGTGCCGTCGGCGTGCTCTATGTCGATCAACTGGCCTTTCTGGTGCGCGCCGGCTTTGATGCGGTGCTGCCCGAAACGCTGTTCGATCCGGCGGTGGCGCGGGCGACGCTGGCGCGCTTCCCCCATGTGTACATGAAGGCGGCAGACAGCGCGCGGCCGGTGTGGCTGCTGCGCGAGGAACGGGCGCTTGCGGCCCGGCCATGACCAGCGCCGCCCGCCTGCCCGACCGGATTGAAACCGCCCCGGCCTTCACCGCCGATGCGGTGGCGGCGATCAGCGCGCGGCTGGCGGACCACGACACGGCGGCGATGCTGGCCGATCTGCTCGGCGGCGCATTGCGGGGCCGGGTGGCGGTGGTCAGCAGCTTTGGCACCGAATCGGCCGTGCTGCTCGATCTGGTGGCCAGCATCGACAAGACGGTGCCGCTGATCTTCATCAACACGCAGAAGATGTTTGGCGAAACGCTGGCCTATCGTGACAGCCTGGCGGAGCAGTTGGGCTTCACCGATCTGCGCGTGTATCGGCCCGATCCGTTCCTGCTGGCGGCGCGCGATGCCAAGGGGCTGCGCTGGGGCTATGATCCCGATGGCTGCTGCGATCTCAGGAAGGTAGAGCCGCTGGCGCGGGCGCTGGCGCCGTTCGATGCCTGGATCTCCGGCCGCAAGGGCTTTCAGGCCGGACGGGGCGGCCTGCCGCGGTTCGAACTGGATGACGGCCGGTTGAAGATCAACCCGTTGGCCGATTGGGACAAGGCGCGCATCGATGCCCAGTTCGCGCTGCGCGACCTGCCGCGCCACCCGCTGGAGGCGCAGGGCTTTGCCAGCATCGGCTGCCAGCCCTGCACATCCCAGGTCGCCCCCGGCGAAGACCCCCGCGCCGGCCGCTGGCGTCATTGGGACAAGACCGAATGCGGGATTCACCACCAGCCGGTGTTTTGAGGCGGGGCTTATTGGCCGCCGGCGCGGTTTGCCAGCAGCGTCAGGCCAATTCGGCGATCCCGCATGCCGCCAGCCAATCGGCGATGGCGTCATACTCGGCCGGTGGGCGGGTGGCATCGGCGGCATCGCCCCGGGGCACGAAGATCACCATGCCCTGCCGCGCACGGGTGAGCAGCACGCGATAGGCGTTTTTCACATAGTCCGCACGGCCAAGGCCGGTGTCGGTGGCGCTGATCTGCTGCCATTTGGTGCCCTTGAACTGGCGGGCCTGCCAACCACACGCCGTGCGGCGATAGTTGAGATCCCAGGCCACGCCGGTCCAATCCAGTTCCAGCCCCTGCACATCAAATTCGGTGGCGGCGTCTTCCAGGGCGTTTGAGGCGCGCACATCATCATTGCCGTTCAGGAACCAGTGGCACACGTCGACAGGCGCCTTCACGTGGAGCCCTTCGGGCTTCAGGCGCAGGGCGTTGGAACTGGCCAGCAGGCCGGCGCGTTCGCCGGCACGGCGCTGGCGGCGCAACCAGTGGCGGGCGACGGCGAGGTCACGCGTGTAGCCGATGGGAAACTGGCCCGGATCGGGGCGCGCCGCGCGGGCGGCGTCATGATCGTCGCCCAGCACCGCCGAGACAAAGGCGGACACGCGATCGGCCCGGAAGGACCGGACAGACACGGCCAGATGCAGCCCGGCATCGACCACCGCACCGCGTTGTGACAGGTGCCAGCGCATGGCGCCATCCAGTGGGCCGTCGTCGGCCACCAGGTGCGGCGGCAGGAAGACCTGCCAATGGCGCAGATCGGCCTGCAAGGCGTGCAGCCATTCGGCAACGCCGGCTTCGCCCCGATTGATTTCCTGGCCTTCGCCGATCAGGCAGACGACCACACACCAATCGGTGCGGCGGTCCATCACTGAAAGCAGGAAGGCCGGTTCGGATTGGTCAAAGCCCGGCTGGCCCTTCTTGCGGCGCATGAAATCGCTGGTCATCGCCCGGTTCCAGGCGCGCTGGGCTTCGTCGAAGATCACCACATGCTCAGCCGGCACCCGATCGGGCGGCAGATATTCATCGCGGAAATGATGGACATTCTGGATGAAAGCATCGGGCTTCCGTGCCTGGAGGATGCGGGCTTCGGGCCGGTCGGGCGCGGCATGCGTGCGCTTGCCGTGACGCCGCAAGGCTTCTTGCAGCACCGCAACCAGAGGCCCGTTGCCAGACAGGAACACGGCATGCTGGTCGGGATGATCGGGATGGCGCTGGCAGGCCAGGTTGAGGCCGGCCAGCGTCTTGCCCGCGCCGGGCACACCGGTGACGAAGCAGATGGCCTTGCCGCCGTGGCTGCGCATGCGGGAGACGACGGCCGCGATGGCATTGGCGGTGCGCGACAGGTTTTCGGCGCCGGCTTCGGAGCGGGAAATGGCGGCCACATCATGGCCGGCATAAAGCGCCTCCGCCGCTTCGATGATGCTGGGCGTTGGCCGATAGGCGCCTTGCGCCCAGGCGCGGGCATCGATGCCGGGGCCATCGCGGCTGGCCAGCAGGCGCTGGATGGTGGGCAGCACGTCACCGGGGCTGAGGCAAAGTGGATCATGCACCTTGTCGGCCGCCCAGAAGCCCAGGCCAAGCTGCTGTGGCCCGGCTTCGCTGGCAATCAGAATGGGAATGATCGCGTGCGCGTGGCTGGTGGCATGGAAATTCTTGAGGTCGAGGGCATAGCCATGCACCTGTTCGATGGCATGACGCGGGAAGCCCCGTTCGCCCACCTTGTATTCCAGCACCAGGATGAGCGGGCCAATAACCAGCACCGCATCGGCGCGGCGGCCCATGCGGGGAATCGCAAACTCCATGAAGACATGGGCTGTTGGCAGGGCCGCAGCCAGTTGTTGCAGATGGTGGATCGTGAAACGCCAGGCCGCGATCTGGGACAGTTCGGCCGGGAATTGCGTGGCATCGGCAAGATCACCCAGGACGCGTTTTGCATCCAGCTTGGCGAGCAGTTCGCCGTCTGCATCAAACCAGGCGCGTTTCATGGCGCCAGGCTGCCAGGGCTGGCGGGGGCCCGCAACGAAAAAGGGCGGCCCGGTGGGGCCGCCCTTTCTGCTGTTGCCGGAAACCCGCGTCAGAGCTTGGCGCGGATGCCCAGGAAGTAGAAGCGGCCCATGCCCGAGACCGGGTAGGCCGAGGAGGCCAGGTAGGGCGCGGCGTTGGTGAGGTTGTTGACCCCGCCATAGACGCTGAACCGGTCTTCCAGAATGTCCACGTTGAAGCTGATGTTGTGGATCCAGTAATCGGGCGCGAAGCCGGCCGGGCCGAATTCGGTGTCGATGCGTTCGATCTGGATGGCGCCGGCAGCGGCCGTCGACTGCACATATTGCACGTTGTAGCCGAAGGTGAAGGCGCCGCGGTTGTAGGTGACCGAGCCGACGCCCGACCATTCCGGCACCGACAGTTCGCGCAGGGCCGGGTTGACCAGGTTGGGG
>CAZAWH010000206.1:0-4127 GCA_964488775.1 uncultured Sandarakinorhabdus sp.
CGATCCGGTGAAGCTGGGCCTGGGCCATATCGCCTTTGCCGAGGTGAAATTGTCGGACACGCGGGAGGCGGCGCTGGCGGCCTTTGCGCGGGCCGTGCTGCAGGTGCGCGAGATCGAGGAATGCCACATGATGGCCAGCAGCTTTGATTATCTCCTGAAGGTGCGCACCGCCGATATCCACAGTTACCGCCGGGTGCTGGGAGAGAAAATCTCCAGCCTGCCGCATGTGGCCAGCACATCGACCTTCGTGGTGATGGAATCGATCATCGAAAGCGGCGCCTGAGCAGGGCCTTGCTGGCGGCCGGGCGCCGCGCGGCTGCACAATTGCGGGAGGATGACCGCCGCGGGCCGGGCTGTTAGGCATGGCACCATGGCTGCACATCCCCGTTATCCGCTGACCTTTGCCCCGCTTGATCTGGGGTTCACCCGGTTGAAGAACCGCATCCTGATGGGATCGATGCACACCGGCCTTGAGGATATCGAAGGCGGGTTCGACCGCATGGCGGCCTTTTTTGCGGCGCGGGCGCGCGGCGGGGTGGGGATGATCATCACTGGCGGCATCGCCCCCAATTTCGAAGGCGGCGGCGGGGCCAAGCTGTCCACGCCTGCCGAGGCGGCGCAGCATCGGATCGTGACCGAAGCGGTGCACGCGGCCGCGCCCGATGTGAAGATCGTGATGCAGATCCTGCACGCCGGGCCGCTGGCGCAGACGCCGGCCTGTGTGGCGCCATCGGCGATCCGCAGCCGCATCGGCCGGTTCGTGCCCAACGAACTGGATGCCGACGGGATCGAGAAGCAGCTGGCCGATTTTGCCAATTGCGCGGTGCAGGCCAGGGCCGCCGGCTATGACGGGGTGGAGATCATCGGTTCGGCCGGCTATCTCCTGTCCACCTTTCTGGTGGAAAAGACCAACCAGCGCAGCGACGAATGGGGCGGCAGCTTTGCCAACCGCATGCGCTTTCCGGTGGAGGTGATCCGCCGCACCCGCGCTGCAGTGGGCGATGATTTCATCATCGTGTTCCGCATTCCGGCGATGGACATGCTGGAAGGCGGCATGTCGGGCGATGAGGTGATCGAACTGGCCAAGGCCGTCGAGGCGGCCGGCGCCAGCATCATTTCCACCCATTTCACCTGGCACGAGGCGCAGGTGCCCACCATCGCCACCATGGTGCCGCGCGCGGCCTTTGCCGAGGTGACGGGGCGGATCCGCCGCCATGTCTCGGTGCCGATGATCACATCCAACCGCATCAACATGCCCGATGTGGCCGAACAGGTGCTGGCCGCCGGCCATGCCGATCTCGTGTCGATGGCGCGGCCGATGCTGGCCGATGCCGATCTGGTCAACAAGGCGTTCGAGGGCCGCGAGGACGAGATCAACACCTGCATCGCCTGCAACCAGGCCTGCCTTGACCACACCTTCACCGGCAAGCTGACCTCGTGCCTGGTCAACCCCCGGGCCTGCCACGAAACCTTGCTGGCGCCGCAGCCGGCGGCGCGGGCGCGCGATCTGGCGGTGGTGGGCGCCGGGCCGGCCGGGCTGGCCTTTGCGGTGGAGGCGGCGCAGCGCGGCCACCGCATCACCCTGTATGACGGTGCGGCCGAGATTGGCGGCCAGTTCAACCTGGCCAAGCGGGTGCCGGGCAAGGAGGAGTTTCACGAAACCCTGCGCTATTTCCGGCGCATGATCGACAAGCTGGGCATCACGCTCAGGCTGAACAGCTGGGTGGATGCCGATCTGCTGGCCGCGGCCGGGCATGAGGCGGTGATCCTTGCCACCGGGATCCGGCCGCGGGTGCCCGATCTGCCGGGCATCGATCATCCCAAGGCGGTTGGCTATATCGATGCCATATTGGGCCGCAAGCCGATCGGCCGGCGCGTGGCGATCATGGGTGCGGGCGGCATCGGTTTCGATGTGGCAACGCTGATCACCCATGCCGGGCCGTCGGCGGCGCTGGATATTCCGACCTTCTGCCGCGAATGGGGGGTGGATTTCGCCAATCACCCGCGCGGCGGCGTGACCGGTGTGGAGATGCACATCGAGAAGGCCGATCGCGAGGTGGTGATCCTGCAGCGGCGGGACGGGGCACCGGGCAAGACGCTGGGCCGCACCACCGGCTGGACCCACCGGTTGAGCCTGGTGCGGCGCGGCGTGCGCATGCTGGGCGGTGTCACCTATCTCAGGATTGATGACGACGGCCTGCACGCGCTGGTCAATGGCCAGCCGCAGCTGTTTGCGGTGGACACGGTGATCATCTGTGCCGGGCAGGAGCCGGAGCGCAGCCTGCACGATGCGCTGGCCGGGCGCGGCGTGGGCGTGCATCTGATCGGTGGCGCCAGCGAGGCGGCCGAACTGGATGCCAAGCGGGCGATTGCCCAGGCGACGGAGCTGGCGCTGGCCTGCTGAGCCAGCTGTTGCACAAACGACACAAGCCGTGCCGCATTCTGGCGGCGGGTTGACGAAGGGAACGTTCTCATATAGCCCTTGTAATAGTGAACGTTCACAACGTTCCCACTCATGGAAGTGCCGAATCACAAGGCGCTGCACGAGCGATCAGGGGGAGAGAATCGCTGATGATCATGTCATTCCGTCCGGCCATGGGCCGTTTCCTGCTTGGTGCATCGGCGATTGCGCTGGCGCAGCCGGCGTTCGCCCAGACAGCCAGCACTCCGGCCACCGCTGCGGCCTCCACGGAAGCGGAGGAACTGGTCGTCACCGGGATCCGCGTCAGCTTGCAGAAGTCGCTGGGCCTGAAGCGCGATGCCCTGGGCGTCGTTGATGCCATTTCGGCGGAAGACATCGGCAAATTTCCCGATACCAACCTTGCGGAATCGCTGCAGCGCATCACCGGCGTGTCGATCGATCGTCAGAATGGTGAAGGCTCCAAGGTCACGGTCCGCGGCTTTGGCCCCGATTTCAACCTGGTGCTGCTGAACGGCCGCCAGATGCCGGCCTCGGGCCTGGGCAGCTGCTGCGAAGCGCCGGCCTCGCGCAGCTTTGACTTTGCCAACCTGGCCGCCGAAGGCATTGCCGGGGTGGAAGTCTACAAGTCGGGCCGGGCGACGCTGCAAACGGGCGGCATCGGTTCGGTGATCAACATCAAGACCCCGCGCCCGCTTGACCGCCCCGGCTTCAAGGGCAGCCTGTCGGTCAAGGGCATGATCGACCACACGTTCGAGGACACCAAGGTGACCCCGGAAGTGTCGGGCATCCTGTCCAAGACCTTTGCCGATGATCGCATCGGCATCCTGGTGACCGGCGTCTATCAGCGCCGCAAGGCCAGCCTGGCGCAGTTCAACGCCGGCTGGCGCGAAGGTTATCTGGGCAATGAGAACAACTGGGGCTCGCTGCCGGTTGATGCCAACGACTGGCGCGGCAACTTTGCCCAGACCCAGAACCGCCCGGGCCCGACCGATGTCTATCAGGTCACCCAGAACGCCGGCTATGATTTCACCGACATTGACCGTGAACGCATCAATGGCCAGGTCGTGCTGCAGGTGAAGCCGACCGACACGCTCGATTTCCTGGTGGACTATACCTATTCGCAGAACACCATCGATGCCCGCACCAACAGCATCGGCGTGTGGTTCAACCACAACAACACCAGCAGCAACTGGACCAAAGGTCCGGCCGCCGGGCCGCTGTTCTATGCCGAGAGCTTTGGCGCCGGCGAAGGCAAGGATCTGGCCATCACCGGGGCGCTGGCCGCCAACCGCAACATCAATCGCAGCCTGGGCGGCAATCTGAAGTGGGATGGTCCGGGCGGCCTGCGGCTGGAGCTGGACGCGCACCATTCGACCGCCGAAAGCAAGCCGACCTCGCCCTATGGCAGCAACAGTGCGGTGGGCAGCGCCATCTTTGGTGTCGCCAGCCAGAAGGTGGATTTCACCACGGACATGCCGGTGATCTCGGTCACCATGCATCCGGGGGCCGCCATCCAGGCCAGCAACATCCGCCCGGCCGGCAACAGCTTCCGCAATGCCTACATGAAGGACACCATCAACGAGGCGTCGTTGCGCGGTCGATACGATTTTGAATCCGACATCATCGACAGCCTGGATTTCGGCGTTACCTGGACCGAAAACAAGGTCCGATCGGCCTTCAACGTCATCCAGAACGACAGCTGGGG
>CAZAWH010000207.1:0-1695 GCA_964488775.1 uncultured Sandarakinorhabdus sp.
GCTGGCCGGGTGTGCCGATCATGCCGGCGAGCTTTCGGCCAAATATGGCAATGTGACCAAGGCCAGCGTGGGGTCGATCCAGCGCCAGCTGTTGACGCTGGAAAGCCAGGGCGGCGCGGCCTTCTTTGGCGAGCCGGCGTTCGAGATCACCGATTTCATCGCGCTGGATGCCAAGGGCCGGGGGCGGGTGAACATATTGGCGGCGGACAAGCTGATGCAATCGCCGCGCCTCTATGCGACCTTCCTGTTGTGGCTGCTGTCGGAACTGTTCGAAACGCTGCCGGAAGTGGGCGATCCCGACAAGCCCAAGCTGGTGTTCTTCTTTGACGAGGCGCATCTACTGTTTGACGAGGCGCCGGATGCCCTGATGGACAAGGTCGAGCAGGTGGTGCGCCTGATCCGATCGAAGGGCGTTGGCGTCTATTTCGTGACGCAGAACCCCATCGACATTCCGGAAAAGGTGGCCGGCCAGTTGGGCAACCGGGTGCAGCATGCGCTGAGGGCCTTCACGCCGCGCGACGCCCGGGCGATCAAGAGCGCATCGGAAACCTTCCGGCCCAACCCGCGGCTGGATGTGGCGGCTGTGATCACCGAGATGAAGGTGGGCGAGGCGCTGGTATCGACCCTGATGCCCGATGGCGCGCCGAGCCCGGTGGAGCGCACCCGCATCGCGCCGCCGCGCAGCCGCGTCGGGCCGTTGACGCCGGGAGAGCGGATGGATGTGATCAACGCCTCCCCCTATGCCGGCAAATATGAGGAGCGGGTGGACCGCGAGTCCGCCGCCGAACTGCTGGTGATGAAGCGCGAGGAGAGCGCGGCGCAGGCCGAGGCCGAGAAGGCGGCAGCGCTGCAGGCCAAGCTGGACGCGCAGGCGGCGAAGGAACAGGCGAAATTGCAGGCACAGCGCGAACGCGAGGCGGCGCGGCTGGAGGTGGCGCGGGCGAGGGCCGCAGCCAAGCCGACGGCGACGCAAAAGGCCCTCGAGGCGGCGGCCCGTTCGGCGGCGAGCACGATTGGACGGCAGGTGGCCGGCAGCCTGGGCAAGAGCCTGGTGCGCGGGATCCTGGGGAGCTTGTTCAAGTAGCGTGCTGGCCCTTGCTGCACGCCGGAATGACGCGCATGTTGCGGCCGACATTGGGGAGAGACAGACATGACCACCACGCGCCGCTGGCTGTTGCAGTCGCGCCCGAACGGGCCGCTCAAGGACAGTGATTTCGAACTGGTGACGGTGCCGATGCCGGAGATCGCCGACGGCGAGTTTCTGGTGCGTCTGACCTATTTTTCGTTCGATCCCACCCAGCGCGGCTGGTTGGGCGGTGACACCTATCTGCCGGCCGTGCCGATTGGCGGCGTGGTGCGGGCCGGTGGCATCGGCGAGGTGGTGGCGAGCAAGCATCCCGGCTTTGCCGTTGGCGATGTGGTGCAGGGGGCCTTTGGCTGGCAGGAACATGCGGTTTCAACCGGCATGACCGAGGCTGGCCCGGTGACCAAGGTGCGGGCTGGGGTGACGCCGGAACAGGCGCTGGGCGTGTTTGGCACGACGGGGCTGACGGCGTGGTTCGGCCTGACCGAGATTGGCCAGCCCAAGGAAGGTGATACCATCCTGGTCTCGGGCGCGGCCGGGGCGACGGGCAGCGTGGTGGTGCAGATCGGCAAGGCGCTGGGCTGCACGGTGATCGGCATTGCCGGCGGGCC
>CAZAWH010000207.1:1795-4109 GCA_964488775.1 uncultured Sandarakinorhabdus sp.
TGGTGCAGATCGGCAAGGCGCTGGGCTGCACGGTGATCGGCATTGCCGGCGGGCCAGAGAAATGCCGCTGGGTGGTGGAAACCGCCGGCGCCGATGCCTGCATCGATTATCGCACCGGCAATGTGGGCCGCCAGATCCGCGAACATGCCCGCAAGGGCGTGAACGTGGTGTTTGAAAATGTCGGCGGCGAGATCCTGGATGCGGCACTGGCCAATCTGGCGCTGAATGCCCGCGTTGTGCTGTGCGGCGGCATTTCCAGTTACAATGACACCGCCGAGGACCGGCAGCCGGGCCTCAGGAACTATATGAACCTGACGGTGATGCGCGGGCGCATGGAAGGCTTCATCGTGCTCGATTTCGCCAAGCGCTATGGCGAGGGCGTGGCGGAGCTGGCCAAGCTGATGCAGGCCGGCAAGCTGAAGACCGCCGAGGACATCGCGCACGGCTTTGAAAATTGCCCGGCGACGCTGCGGCGCCTGTTCGAAGGCAAGAATTTCGGCAAGCAGTTGCTGAAGCTCTGAACCGGACGGGGCCGGTGCTGCCGGCCCCCTCCGTCACGCTTCGCGTGCCACCTCCCCCAGAGGGGGAGGATCAGAACAGGCCGGGCACTTCGCGCTGGGCGGCGCTGGGCGCGCTGGCGGTGAGCAGGCCGCGGGTGACGCTCTTTTCGCTCAGGCTGTCGGCGGTGCCGGCGATGGCGACGCAATTGTTGCCCGACAGCGAGGCGATGGCGCGCTGGGTCGAGGCTTCGGTGCGATTGCCCATCTGGCGGCTGAAATCATCATTGGCGGCGCAGGTGCGGCCGCCGCGCGCGGCGAACACCGGGGCAAGGCCGTTGTAATAGTCGCCCTGGCGGTCGGCATTTTCGGTGGCAAAGGCCACGATGCGCAGCCGGTCGTCACAGGCGGTGCGATCGATGGCGATCTGGCCCACCGGCTTGCCGCTGGTGTTGGCGCCGACCAGGGTGATGTTGCCGCGGGTGTAGGGCAGCATGGCGGTGGGCACCAGCTCGCTGGCCGAGGCCGAAGCGCCGGTGGTGATGAAGGCCAGGGCGGTCGGTGCGATGCTTTCGGGCGCGCTGCGGAAAAGGCGTGTGGAATTTTCCGCCGATTTGGAGGGCCGGAAGGTGGTGAAGCTGAACACCTCGCTCGCCGTGCGGTTGCGGCCCATCAGATCGCCCATCAGATCGGCAATGCGCACCAGGCCGCCGCCGTTGTAGCGCACGTCAACGACGACACGGGTGATGCCTTCGGCGCGGAAGCGGGCAAAGGCGGTGCGCAGCGGGGTTTCAGCGGTGGAAATGAAGCTGCGCAGATTGACATAGCCGACGCGGCCGCCCTCGAAATCATCCAGCACCTGGATGCCGAACCGGTCTGACACCGGGGGGATGTTGAATTCGGTCTTGGTGATGGTGGCGGTGCGGGTTTCGCCGTTCAGGCGGAACTGGATGGTGCGCGCCACGCCGGCCGTGCTGGGGCCCAGCGCGTCGGACACGGCGGTGCTGCCGCCGCGGGCAAACAGATCAGCCACGCTGGTCAGGCTGGCCGGCGTGTCGCCAATGGCCAGCAATTCGGCGCCGCGGTCCATGCCGGCGGCAAAGGCCGGGCCGGTTTCAAAGGCATCGATCACAGTGGCGCGGCGGCCCGTGCTGTCATAGCTGATGCGGATGCCGAAGGCCGCCGTCTGGCCGGAAGCGAAGAAGGCGTTCTCCTCCGCGATCGAGGTGATGTAGGTGAAGAAGCGATCCTTGCCGGCGCTGCGCGCATTGGCGGTGAGGGCGTCGATATAGGCCTGCACGGTGGCAAAGCCGGCCGGATCAAGGCTGGCCGGCAGATCGGCCGGGAACAGATACCATTCGCGGATCTGGGCTTCGGCCCACAATTGCCGATCGCGCAGCGAACAGGCCGGGGTGGGCGTTGGGCTGGGGGTGGGGGCGACCGCCACCGGCGGGGCGCTGCCGCCGCTGCTGCCGCCTCCGCCGCAGGCGCTGAGGGCAAGGCACAGCGCGCTGATCAGGCCCTGGCTGCCAAGGCGGCGCAGGCGGGCGGGAAAGCTTTGATGGGTGGCGGGGGCGTCCATGCTGACTGTTTGGCAAGCGGGCCGGGGCCTGTCCAGCCGGGCTGGCATGCGGATGATGGCGGCCGGAAAATTTGTCGCAATGGCGGCCTGGATGCCTTGACGGCCCGGTGCCGCCCACCCATATGCGGCTCACTGCTGGCACTCGCCCTGGTTGAGTGCCAACAGATCGGATCATCATTAGAAACAGGAAGAGGCAAAGCAATGGCATTCCGTCCGCTGCATGACCGCGTGCTCG
>CAZAWH010000208.1:0-3977 GCA_964488775.1 uncultured Sandarakinorhabdus sp.
GCTAAAGCAGCGGCCTATGTTCAAACTCCCCGATTTCAACGATCGCGCCAAGACCGCTGCCGAAGCCCGCAAGGCCAAGCTGGAAAAGTTCAAGCAGGCTGCCCCGCCCAGCGAAGAGGCCCTGGCCGCCGCCAAGGCCCGCGCCGAAAAGCGCGCGCAGAAGGAAGCCGAAGCCAAGGCCGCCCGCGCCGAGCGCGCCCGCCAACTGGCCGAGGAAAAGAAGCTGAAGGACGCCCAGCGCGAAAAGCAGGCCGAACAGCAGCGCCTGGAAGCCATCGCCCGCGAAGCCGCGCAAAAGGCCGCCCGCGACGCGCGCTATGCCGCCCGCAAGGCGCGGGTGAAGTAAACTCACCCGTCGTTGCGATAGGCGCTGCGGCCCAGGAAGAACATCAGCAGCCCGATGCCGAACGGCACGCTGCCAACGCCGATCGGCAGCAGCAGCGCCGTCGGGTCAAAGCCGTTGCGCTGATCACCAAAGCCAAAGATCAGGAACGCCGCGGTGCACAGGCCGCTGGTGCCGGCGATCAACAGGCCCAGCGCCATGAACAATCCGGCAAAAAACCGCCTCATTGTTCCGCCTCCACCATTGCTCTCGCCTTTGCCAGCTGCCCCGCCCCTTCCGCCCCCGGGCGATAGAAGCTGTTGTAGGTGTCAAACGGGATGATCTGGCCGGCGGGCGTGACGAAATGCACGCAGCTGCGCTTCACCGTGCCGAGATCGAAATTATAGCGATCAAGAAACTGCAGGATCACCACCCGGAAGCTGTTGGCATAGCCCAGATCCTGCGGCACCAGCCCCTGTGGCAGGCAGCACAGCACACTCGCCAGCTTTTCCTCGGTGTTGCACTGGCTGGTGGCCAGGCTGAGCAGGTTGAAGATCGCCTCGCGCAGCGCCGGATAGGCTTCGTAACTGATGGTGTTGGGGCCGTTGAGGATCAGGTCGCGCGGCAGCAGGCTGGTGATCGGCGTCACGCTTTCGCCATTGCGCAGGCCATAGCCGATGCAGATCTGATCCGGGTTGCAGGGCAGCGGGATCATGTCATCAGCGCCGAACACCCCGGATTTGGCCACTTCCCGCCTTATCTGGCTGAGCAGCATGCGGTTGGCCTTGCCGTCAAAGCCCTCGTTGCGCCCGGCATCCTGCACCGGCTGGAAGGTGACACCGCGCACGCACGCCCATTGGAGCGCGTGGCGCACGATGGCGGCAATCTCGCCATCATTCACGCCGCGCTTCACCACGGCCACCAGCGTGGTGGACAGGCCGACCGCTTCCAGCGCCTCCAGCGCGGCCTGCCGGATGCGGGCCAGCCGGGCACCGCGCAGATCCATCAGCGCCGCATCCTCCAGGCTGTCGAACTGCAGATAGACTTCCAGCCGCGGGGCATAGCTGGCCAGACGCGCCACAAAATCCGGGTCCTGCGCGATGCGCACGCCGTTGGTGTTGATCATGACATGGCGGATCGGCCGGCGCTTCACCGCGTCCAGTATCTCGAAGAACTGCGGGTGGATGGTGGGTTCGCCACCGGAAATCTGCAGCAGATCAGGTTCGCCCTCGCTGGCCACCAGCGCGTCGAGCATCGATTCGATCGTGGCCAGCGGCAGATGGGCGCCATGCACGTCCTGCGCATCGGCAAAGCACACCGGGCAGGCCAGATTGCAGGCAGAATTGATCTCGATCAGCGCCAGGCAGCTGTGCTGTTCATGATCGGGGCAGAGGCCGCAATCAAACGGGCAGCCGGCCTCGGTGCGGGTCTGCACGGCAAGCGGGCGGTCGCCGGGCTTCAGCCAATCCTTCTGCGCCCGCCAGTAGGGCAGATCATCGCTGATCAGCGTCTTCTGCACGCCATGGTCGCGGCAGCGCTTCAGATAATAGACCTGCTCATCCTCGATGATGATCTTGGCCGGGACCACGGCCAGGCAGGTTTCGCACAGGCTGCTGGTCTGCCCGTGAAAAATATAGGGCGCGGCCTTGCGCTCAGGGGCTGGCGACAGCGCGACGTTCGCGGGCAATCCAGAGGCATGCATAGGCCAGCAACCCGATCATCAACAGATGGAAGAGGTTAAGCGATCCGATGAGGGTTGGATAGGGCTTCAGAAACTCCCAGGCAAAGCGCTGCGCGGCATAGGCCGCCACCATGGCATGAAAGCCATGCCGCACCGCCCACGCCCGCTGCCGCCGCAATCCCGCCAGATAGGCGATCAGAAAGGCCAGCATCGCCAGCGATTCATAGGCCTGCACCGGGTGGCGGGCGATGCCGTCGCCCAGGTCCACCCCCCAGGGCAGGCCGGTGGGGACGCCATGGGTTCCGTCGGCCAGGCCAGCCATCAGGCAGCCCCACCGCCCGACGATGATGCCAAGGCAGAGCGGCACCACGAACGGGCCGCCGGTCGACCCGCTGATCCCCCGGCGCCATTTCCACAGCTCAACGGCCACGATGCCGCCGGCCAGTGCCCCGGCAATGGAGTGGGACGGCGCGCGCAGATTGAGCGATCCCAGCAGCCAGGCCCCGATCACTGCCCCGAGCGCCAGGCTGATGAAATAGCCGGGCGATGTGCGGGCGGCCAGCCGGTCAACCGTCGGGCGGCGCTGGCGGTACACCCAGCGGCCACCCATCAGGGCCGCAGCCCAGGCCGCGGCATCGCCGGCATGGTGCCACAATGGATCGGTGGGAAGGGCAATCACCGCGGCAGCCTATCGCCAAATGGAAAGGGCGGCCATCCTGCCGGATGACCGCCCTTGCCCTTGTTCAGCGCCGAAGATCAGGCCGGCTTTTTGATATCCGCCCACACCTTGCGGTAGGACAGATAGCCGAGGCCGGTCATGATCAGCAGGAACAGCACGGCCGCCAGACCGGTTTCCTTGCGGTTTTCCAGCTTGGGCTCGGCGGTCCAGGTCAGGAACACCGCCACGTCCTTGGCATATTGGTCAACGGTGGCCGGAGTGCCGTCGCTGTACGTCACCTGGCCGTCGGCCGAGAGCGGCGGCGGCATGGCGATGTTGATGCTGTGGAAATAGGGGTTGTAGTAGGAGGTGTCCGGCTTGGTCCAACCCTTCGGCACGTCATCGGAATAACCGGTAAGCAGCGAATAGACATAGTTGGTGCCGTCGTGCCGGGCCTTGGTCATCAACGACAGGTCCGGCGGGTTGGCGCCATTCTGCGCGGCGCGGGCCGCGGCTTCGTTGGCATAGACCAGCGGGAACTTGTCGGCCGGGGTGCCCTTGCGGGTGGTCGGCTCGCCATTGGCGTCCAGGGCCGGCATTTCATACTCGGCCGCGATCGCCTTGATCTGGGCTTCGGTATAGCCAAGGTCAGCAAGGTTGCGGAACGCCACACGGTTGATCGAGTGGCAGGCCGAGCAGACTTCCTTGTAAACTTGGAAGCCGCGCTGCAGCTGGGCCCGGTCAAACGTGCCGAACACGCCCAGATTGCCCGGGCCATTGTGCGCCCAAACCATCTGCTTGGGATGCTTGTGCAGCTCTTCGGCCATGTTGGGTGCTTCTGCTTCGCGCGGTTGCACCGCACCCCACAGAACGTTCAGGACGAACAGCAAGCCAACGGCTAGTGCGCCGAGACGGATCATGGTTCGTGTCTCCTTATTCGGCCGGCTGGGCCACGGGGGCCGCATCCGACTTGCCGTATTTGGCCAGCACTGCTTCCGAGATGGAGCCGGGCAGCGGCTTGGTCTTCTCCAGCTTGGAGACGATCGGCAGGATGATGAGGAAGTGGGCGAAATAATAGGCGGTCAGGAGCTGACTGACGCGCACCCACGGCTCATGCGCCGGCTTGCCACCGCACACACCCAGGCCCAGCGCCACGGCCACGAACACCCAGAACAGGATGCGGCTGACCGGGCGATAGTTGTTCGAGCGCACCGGCGACTGATCCAGCCAGGGCAGCAGGAACAGCAGCAGGATCGAGGCAAACATCGCCAGCACGCCCCACAGCTTGGCCGGCACGCCCAGGAAGTCGGTCGTGA
>CAZAWH010000209.1:0-3899 GCA_964488775.1 uncultured Sandarakinorhabdus sp.
GCACCAGGATCACCAGCGCCAGCACCGGGAACAGCATGATGATGAAGGCCAGCCGTTGCCGCGCCTCGCTGCGCGCCGTCACCCGTTCCCCGGCCACGGCCGGGATGGCGCGGATCAACGGATCATCGCCGGGAATTGTCGCCATCAATCGCCCCCTTCGCGCGGATCGGCGGCGGCGGCATCATCCGGTTCGGCCATCAGATCGGGATCGGTCGCCGCCGGCAGGGCCGGGGCTGCGGCAGGTGCGCCGAAACTGGCCTTGACCACGCCGGGGGCCGCCGGCGTGGCCGCGGGCGCCAGCGGCGCGGCCGGGGCCAGCGGGGCGTCGCTGGCCACCGCCATCTGCACGCGCGGCAGGGCCTCCGGCCGGGCGGCAAAGGCCGCCAGCTGCACCGGGGACCGCAGGATCTGCGCGCTTTGCGGCGCGGCCATCTGGAACACGGCGGCGTTCCACCGCTCCATTTCCGGCATGCCGGCGCGGGTGCGCAATTCGGCCTCCAGCTCGCGGATGCGCACCTTGTTGTCCACCAGTTCGATGTTCAGGCGGGTGACGGCGCGGCGTTCGGCGGCGGCGCGGGTGGTGATCACCTGGGCGGATGCCACGATCACCGTGGTGGCGGTGATCCACAGCATGGCCGAAAGATACTGCCTCATGCCCGTCCCTCCTGTTGCGGCCACGCCGGGGCGGCGGTGCGCACCGCGCTGCGCAAGGTGGCGCTGCGCGCACGCGGGTTGCGGGCGATTTCCGCGTCCGACGGGCGCACCGCCTTGGCCGGCCGTTCGAAACTGGGGCTGGGGCCCGTCTGCGCCATCGGCTGGTGGCGCGACGCCGCCGGTGCGCTGCCCGAACGGTCGCGCAGGAAATTCTTCACCCGCCGGTCCTCGGCGGAATGGAAACTCACCACCGCCAGCCGCCCGCCGGGCTTCAGCAGCCGCTCCGCCGCCGCCAGCCCGGCATCCAGCTGGCCCAGTTCATCGTTCACATGGATGCGCAGGGCCTGGAAACTGCGGGTGGCCGGGTCCTTGCCCGGCTCCGCCTTGCCGATCACCCGGCGGATCAGGCCGGCCAGCTCGCTGGTGCGGCTGAACGGCCGGTCGGCCACGATCGCCCGGGCAATCCGGCGCGAGGCGCGCTCATCGCCCAGCCGGAACAGCACGTCGGCAATCTCGGTCTCGCTGGCGCTGTTGATGAAATCGGCGGCGCTCATGCCCTCCTGCGCCATGCGCATGTCAAGCGGGCCATCGGCCTGAAAGGAAAAGCCGCGCCCCGGCGTGTCGATCTGCATCGACGAGACACCGATATCAAAGGCGATGGCATCCACCGCCGCCACGCCATGTTCGGCAAGGCCTGCCACCAGTTCGGCAAAGGGCCGCCGGATCAGGGTGACATCATCCTGCCCGGCCAGATCGGCGTTCAGGGCATGGGCATCGGGATCCCGGTCAAAGCCATAGGCATGGGCCAGGCCCGCGGCCCGCGCCGCGCGCAGATAGCCGCCGGCTCCCAGCGTCGCATCAACATAGATGTCGCCCGGGCCGAGGGCGAGCGCGGCCAGCACTTCGTCCAGCAGCACGGGGATGTGCGGCGCCGTCATGCCGGGCGCTCCAGCGGCAGACCCTTGGCCTCCAGCTCGCCTTCCACCAGCCAGCGCTGGCCGTCTTCCAGCTGCGGATCGGCCAGGAAGGTCCAGGGATCCCACAGTTCGAAGAAATCCCACATGCCCATGAACAGCACCGGGCCGCCCAGCGCGCCGGCCCGCTTCATGCCGGGCGGCAGCACGATGCGCCCGGCATCGTCGATGGTGAAACTGCCGGTGGACCCGAACAGGGCCGAGCGTTCGGCCAGTGCCTGCGGCGAGATGGAGACGCCGTGGCGGGCATCATATTCGCTCTTCAGCTTCTCGGCATAATCACTGCTGTAGGCCATCAGGCAGCGGCGGCGCGCCATGCCGATGCCCACCATCAGGGTGCGGCCACCGCCACGCGCGGCGATGACGTCACGAAAGCCGGCCGGAATCAGCAGCCGTCCCTTCGCGTCGATCGCGCCCAGCGTCGGTCCCTTGAAGGCCGCTTCGCTCACCCAAATCCCCTCTGCGGGGAATGGCCCGGTGCTGCCCGTTTTGCCGTCCGGCGGTTCAGATCGACAAATTCAGGCCGCAATCGCCCATTCCGCTGTGGATAAGCGGTCTAACATGGGATGATCTGGGCCTCAATGGAATCTGATGGGCTGAAATGGTCTCAGCTGGGGATATCCGTGGGCAATCGCCGCCGATCTGGCGGATGTTCGACATACGTTCCCAATAAAAAATCGCCTGTGGATAAGTATGTGGTCAAATTCCGGCGCAGGGGCCGGTTGTGGTGGGAAAATCTGGGCCCGAATGGGGCCCGAGTCGCGGCGGCGCTCATGGTTCGGCCGGGCGCGTGGCCGGGCCGGGGGCGACGCCCAGCACGGCCAGCGATTCGCCGGTGCCGGGCTTGTCGTCGTTGCCGGCCGGGCGCAGGCCGGCGGCGGTGACCATCACCACCAGGAAAATCGCGGCCAGGCCGGTCAGGCCCCAGCGCAGCCGCTCGCCGCGCGGCGGCGCCGGTCGGCTCCTGGCCGCGGTCGGATGGTCATCGGGTTGCATCACCCTATCATATGGCCCGTCAAGCGGCCGGGGCAAGCCCCTTGGCCGCCAGCCATTCAGGGTTGTAAATCGTTGAAAGATAACGCAAACCACTGTCGCACAAGATGGTTGCGATGATATGGCCCGGCCCCATCAGCCGCGCCAGCCGCACCGCGCCGGCCACATTGATCCCCGATGACAGGCCCAGGCACAGGCCTTCCTCGGCGTTCAGGCGGCGCACCCAATGCAGGCCTTCGGCATCGGGCACCCGGAACTGGGCGTCCACGGTCAACCCGTCCAGATTGCCGGTGATGCGCGACTGGCCGATGCCTTCCGACACGCTGGACCCTTCGGCCCGCAACTCCCCGCAGGCGAAATAATTGTACAGCGCGGCGCCTTCGGGATCGGTCAGCGCGATGGTGATGTCGGGCCTTTCGGCGCGCAGGCCCAGGGCCACGCCGGCCAGCGTGCCGCCCGTGCCCACTGCGCAGGTGAAGCCATCGATGCGCCCGCCCGTCTGCCGCCAGATTTCCGGCGCGGTGGTGCGGATATGGGCCAGCCGGTTGGCGACATTGTCGAACTGGTTGGCCCAGATCGCGCCCGGCGTTTCCCCGGCGATGCGGCGCGACGTGTGCACATAATGGCCGGGATTGGCATAGGGCGCGGCCGGCACCAGCACCAGTTCGGCGCCCAGCGCGCGCAGCGTGTCCTGCTTTTCCCGGCTCTGGGTTTCGGGCATCACGATGATGGTGCGGTATCCGCGCGCCGCACCCACCACGGCAAGGCCGATGCCGGTGTTCCCGGCGGTGCCTTCGACGATGATGCCGCCGGGCGTCAGCAGGCCGCGGCGTTCGGCATCTTCGATGATGCCCAGCGCGGCGCGGTCCTTCACGCTGCCGCCGGGATTGAGGAATTCGGCCTTGCCCAGGATGGTGCAGCCGGTGTCCTGGCTGGGGCCCTTCAAGGTGATCAGCGGGGTGTTGCCGATCAGGCTGATGATGTCGGGTGCGGTGTCCATGCCCGTGTTTACGCCCGATGCCCCGGCCTTCACAAGCAAGCTTGGTTGAACCATGGCCAAGCCCGGTTACTATGCCGGCCGATGCTGCGCTTTGCTGCCCCTTTCACCGCGCTGGTGCTGGCCGCCTGTTCGTCGGCGCCGCCCGGCGGCACGTTGGCGGTGGCGGTGGCCGGCGATGGTGCCCCGGCGGCGGCGCGGGCCGAGGCGCTGGCCGCCGAGGCGACCGAGGCCACGCTGATCACCCGCAGCGCTGGCGGCGAACTGGCGCCCGGCCTTGC
>CAZAWH010000210.1:0-3861 GCA_964488775.1 uncultured Sandarakinorhabdus sp.
GCTGGGCGCAGACGCGGCTGCCGATCGGGGTGGAAAAGCGCATCACCGGCAAGCTGGACCGTTATGGCCAGAAATTGCAGATCGCCCATCCCGAGGTGGCGGCGATGGAGGCGGGACCGCCGGCCCAGACGCGGGAGCCGGTCTATCCGCTGACCGAAGGGGTGACCAACCGGCGCATGGGCCAATTGGTGGCCGAGGCGCTGGGCCGGGTGCCGGTGCTGCCGGAATGGATCGAACCCAGCGTGCTGGCCCGGCAGGGCTGGGCCGGTTTTGCCGAGAGCCTGGCGGCCGCGCACCGGATGGAAAAGGGCCGCGACCGCCTGGCCTATGACGAGTTGCTGGCCAACCAGCTGGCCCTGATGCTGGTGCGGGCGCGGGCGCGCAGCCGGCGCGGGCGGGCGCTGCCGGGCACCGGCCGGCTGGCCGATGCGCTGCGCCGCCGCCTGCCCTGGCCGCTGACGGGTGCGCAGACCCGGGTGATCGGCGAGATCCTGGGGGACATGGCGCAGGCCGAACCGATGCTGCGGCTGGTGCAGGGCGATGTGGGGTCGGGCAAGACGCTGGTGGCGCTGTTTGCCTGCCTGGCGGCGATCGAATCGGGGGCGCAGGCGGCCCTTTTGGCGCCGACGGAGATATTGGCGCGCCAGCATCATGCCACGCTGCTGAAACTGGCCGAGGGGCTGGATGTGCGCATCGCGCTGCTGACCGGGCGGGACAAGGGCAAGGTGCGCGAGGTGCTGCTGGCCGATCTGGCGGCGGGGCGCATCCATCTGCTGGTGGGCACCCACGCCATCTTCCAGGAGGCGGTGGATTATCATGATCTGGGCCTTGTGGTGGTGGATGAACAGCACCGCTTTGGCGTGGCGCAGCGGCTGATGCTGGCCGCCAAGGGGCGCACGCCGCCCCACGTGCTGGCGATGACGGCAACGCCGATCCCGCGCAGCCTGGCGCTGACCCGCTTTGGCGAGATGGACCAGAGCATGATTGACGAGCGCCCGCCCGGCCGGCAGCCGATCGAGACTCGGGTGATGGGGCCGGAACGGCTGGAGGAGCTGATCGCCGGGCTGGCCCGGCATGTCGACGGCGGCGGCCAGGCCTATTGGGTGTGCCCGCTGGTGGAAGGCACGGAGGATGCGGACGAGGCGGCGGCGACCACCCGGGCGGCGTTCCTGAAGGTGCGGCTGGGCGAGGCGCGCGTGGGGCTGGTGCACGGCCAGATGAAGGGGCCGGAGAAAGACGCGGTGATGGCCGATTTCGCCGCCGGGCGGATCAGCCTGCTGGTGGCGACGACGGTGATCGAGGTGGGGGTGGATGTGCCCAATGCCACGCTGATGATCATCGAGGCGGCGGAGCGTTTTGGCCTGGCGCAGTTGCACCAGCTGCGCGGCCGGGTGGGGCGCGGCAGTGGCTTATCGCGGTGCCTGTTGCTGCGCGGGGACGAATTGTCGGAAACGGCGCGCAGCCGGCTGAAGCTGATGCGGGAAACCAATGACGGCTTCCGCATTGCCGAGGAGGATCTGAAGCTGCGCGGGGCGGGCGAGATATTGGGCACGCGCCAATCGGGGGAGGAGGCGTTCCGCTTTGCCGATCCGGTGCGGGTGCAGCAATTCGTGGGCATGGCGCGGGCCGATGCGCGGTTGCTGCTGGACCGGGATGGCGGGCTGGAAGGCGTGCGCGGCGCGGCGGCGCGATTGCTGTTGTATCTGTTTGATCGGGATGCCGGTGTGGCCTTGCTGCGTTCGGGTTGAGGATTTGTGATGCACCCCAATGATATCAACCTGTTGCAGCAGGCGCTGGCGGCGCTGAAGGCCGGGCAGCCGGCGCAGGCGGGCGCCCTGCTCACGCGGCTGTCTCCGGCCGGGCAACAGCATCCCGACACTTATTATCTTGCCGCGCTGGCCGCCGATGGCCTGGGCCGGCACGATGCGGCCGAACAATGTTTTGGCGCCGCGCTTGCCCGCGCGCCGGGCAACGCCGGCTATCTCAACAGCTTTGCCCTGTTCCTGAAGCGGCGGGACCGGCTGGCCGAAGCGGTGGCGGCGCTGCGCCGGGCGGTCGCGGCCCAGCCGGGCCATGCCGAAGCCTGGCGCAACCTGGCGTTGATCCTGATGGACCGGCAGAATTTTGACGAGGCGGAGCCGGCGCTGGCCCGGGCCGAGGCGCTGGAACCCGATCATCCAGCCACGCTGGCGGCGCGGGCCGGGCTGGCCCAGCACCAGGGCGATGCGGCGGCGGCGGCGGCGGCGGCGCGGCGGGCGGTGGCGTTGCACCCGGCCGACAGCGATGCCCAGTTGCGGCTGGCGCGGGCCCTGTCGCAGCAGGGGGATTTTGATGGCGCGCTCGCCGCGCTGCAGGCGGCACCGGGGCTGGCGGCCGATCCGGCGCTGGCAGCGCAGATTGGCGACACGCTGGTGGACGCGGGGCGGCTGGATGCGGCGCTTGACCAATATCGCGCCGTGGCGGCGCGCTGGCCCGATCATCACCCCGTGCTGTCGGCCATGGCCTTTCTGTTGCCCCAGGCAACCGACGTGGCCGGCCGACCCAAGCCCGAACAGCGGGACATCGCGCTGGCGCCTTTCGATGCGGCGCTGGCCCGCCCGGCCGACGTGTCGATGTGGCAGGCGGCGATTGCGGCGGCCAACGGGCTGGGCGATGGCCAGCGCCTGCTGGACTGGGCGGCGCGGGCCGAGGCGCAGACCGGCCTGATGCCGGCCTGGCGGGTGGCGCGCCTGACCGGGCTGCGGCTGCTGGGCCGTCATGGCGAGGCGCTGGCCGAAGCCCGGGCCGAACAGGCGCGCTTCCCGGCCGAAGGCGCCTTTGCCAATCATCGCGCCTGGCTGGCCCTGCACCAGCGCCAGTTTGCCGAGGCGGAGCAGGCGGCGCTGGCGGCAAGCCGGCTGATCCCGCACGAACAGACCGCCTGGGCGGTGCTGGCCACCACCTGGCGCGTGCAGGATGATCCGCGCGCCGATTGGCTGCTGGATCATGACCGGCTGGTGATGACCGAGGATCTGCAGGTGCCGCCGGGCTGGGCCAGTCTGCCGGCGTTTCTGGCCGATCTGAAGCAGGTGCTGGAGGCGCGTCACCACATGCTGGCGGCGCCGCCGGAACAGACGCTGCGCGGTGGCACCCAGACCCAGGGCGATCTGTTTGCCACCACCGATCCGGTGCTGATCGCCTTTCGCGAGGCGCTGCGCCGCACGGTGGAAACCGCGCTGGCCAGGCTCACCCCGCAGGCCGGCCACCCGTTTCTGGGCCGCCTCACCGGCCGGGTGCGCTTTTCGGGCAGCTGGTCGGTGCGGCTGGCGGGGCAGGGCTTTCATGTCAGCCATGTCCACCCGATGGGCTGGCTGAGTTCGGCCTTTTATGTG
Organism: uncultured Sandarakinorhabdus sp.; assembly: GCA_964488775.1. GTDB lineage: Bacteria > Pseudomonadota > Alphaproteobacteria > Sphingomonadales > Sphingomonadaceae > Sandarakinorhabdus. The sequence continues at coordinate 3,372 of CAZAWH010000210.1, forward strand.
TCACTGCCGCCCGAGGTTGGTGTGGATGGCGATGCCGGCAAGCTGGTGTTCGGCGTGCCCGACGAGGCGCTGGGGCTGGATCTGCCGCCGGCCCGCATCGTGACGCCGGTGCCCGGCCGGCTGGCGATCTTTCCCAGCTATGCCTGGCACGGCACCGTGCCGTTCCAGAGCCGCGCGCCGCGGTTGACGGCGGCGTTTGACGCAGTGCCGGTGTAGTGGGGTTGGCGGGGCGCGGCGATGCGATCACGCCACCTGTAAGCCGGGTTCTGTCCAGGGCCTTGCGGCCCCTGGGCGACCATTCCTCTCGGACGGCGGTTGCCCGCCGCCTCCAGCAACCAACCCGGATGACTGGGCCGGTTCCTGCCCTGCGAGGCCAGCCTCGCGCGCCATCCCTATTCGGTCTTGCTCCCGGTGGGGTTTGCCGTGCCGCTCTGGTTGCCCATCGCGCGGTGCGCTCTTGCCGCACCGTTTCACCCTTGCCTGTCCGTCC
>CAZAWH010000211.1:0-3772 GCA_964488775.1 uncultured Sandarakinorhabdus sp.
GCCTGGCCATCTTCGGCCTGATGGCCAGCGCCGGCACCGCGCTGCTGGCCGGCAGCGTCAACGCCAGCGCCCAGGCCCGCCGCCTGGCCGACGATGCCGGCGCCCTCGCCCGCACCCAGGGCCTGCTCACCGCCGATGCCGCCCAGGCCGCGCCCCGGCCCTGGCGCGACGCGCAGGGGCAAGCGCACCCGGCCTTCAGCGCCGGGGATGGCGCGCTGTTCACGCTGGTGCGCCGCGGCTGGGCCAACCCGGCGCAGGCCGCCCGCGCCTCGCTGCAACGGGTCAGCTGGTCGCTTGAAAACGGCGCGCTCGTCCGCCGCGCCGCGCCGATGGTCGATGGCCCGGCGCCAGGCGATGCCGCCATCCTGCTGGATGGCGTCACCACGGCCGGCATCCGCCTCCACGATGGCAACGGCTGGCAAACGGGCTGGGCCAATCCCGATCCCACCGCTCTGCCGCGCGCCGTCGAAATCACCGCCAGCGGGCCACAGATCGGCCAGATCCGCTTCATCCTGCCGATGGGTCCGGGAGGCGGGCGATGACGCCGCGACCGCCAGCGGGTGAGCGCGGGGCTGCCCTCATCAACGTGCTGGTGCTGGTCGGCATCATGGCCGCGCTGTCCACCAGCCTGTTCGATCGGCTGCGCCTCGCCCGTCATCTCGATGCCAGCCGCGCCGCCATTGCCGCCGCCCGCAGTGCTGCGCTGGCTGCCGAACCAATGCTGGCGGCCCGCCTGCCGCTGCCAAACCTGCCGGCCGGCCCGTTCCGGCTTGAGACGCCGGCTGGCGCGGCGCTGGTTCGGCTTGCCCCCGGCGGCAATTGCTTCAACCTCAACAGCGTCGCCATGGGGCCGCCCGGCCGCACCGCCACGCGGCCATTGGGCGTCGAACAACTGGCCCGGCTGCTCACCCTGCAGGGCGTGCCGGCCGATGAGGCGCAGCGGATCGCCAGCGCCACGGCCGACTGGATCGACATGGATCAACAGCCCGGCAACGGCGGCGCCGAAGATGCCGCCTATGCCCGCGCCAGCACGCCCTATCGCACCGCATCCCAGCCGCTGGCTGAAGTGAGCGAATGGCGCGCCATTGCCGGCGTCACCCCCGATATCTTTGCCCGCGCCGCGCCGCATCTGTGCGCCCTGCCGGAAACCGAATTGTCACGGCTCAACATCAACAGCCTCACCGCCGCCGATGCCCCGGTGCTGGCCGCCATCGCCAATGTGCCGCTGGCCACCGCCCGCGACGCCATCGCCGCCCGCCCGGGATCAGGGGCGGCCGGCGGCTGGACCAGCCCCGATCAATTCTGGACCCAGCCCAGCCTGGCCGGCCGGCCATTGCCCGCCGACGTGCTGCGCCAGATCGACGTGAAGGACCGCTTTGTGCGCTTCTCGCTTGCCACCGACACCCCAGGCCTGCCACTGGAAGCCAGCGGGCTGTTTGACGCCGGAACCCGGCCCGCCCGGCTGCTGGTGCGCCGCTGGGGGCCAGACGCATGATCATCCATTTCCTCGCCCCCGTGCCCAGTTGGCAACGCCGCGACGGCGCGCGGGTGATCGCCCAGGGCCAGGGCCAGCCGCCGGCCGATGCCGCCGCCCCCCTGATCGTTGCCGTGCCCGGTGAGGCCGTGGCGCTGCACTGGCTCGATCTGCCTGAACTCGCCCCGGCGCAGGCCGCCGCCGCCGCCCGGCTGATGCTGGGCGACACCCTGGGCGAAGCCGATCCCCACATCGCCGTGGCCCCGGGCGCCGGCCCGCGCCCCGTCGCCGTCGTCGCACGCGGCGCAATGGCCGGCTGGCTGGCCGATCTGGCCGGGGCCGGCCTGTCGCCCAGCGCGCTGGTGCCCGAACCGCTGCTGCTGCCGGCACCGGCCACCGGCTTTGCCGTGCAGCGCGCCGGCAACCGGGTGATCGCGCGCAGCGCCGCCATGGGCTTTGCCGCCGAAGCCGATCTGGCCGCCGCGCTGATCGGCGATGCGCCCACCAGCCCGGCCGAATTCAGCCTCACCGATCCGCTGCCGCTCAATCTCCTGGCCGGCGATTATGCCCCGGTCTCGCGCTGGCAGCCGCCGCCCGGCCTCGCCCGCCGCCTCGGCCTGCTCGCCGCGACGCTGGCCGGCCTGTGGCTGGCCGGCGATGTCGCCGCGCTGGTGCAGGCCAATCGTGCCGCCAGCGCCGCCACGGCCGAAGCCCAGGCCATCGCCGCCGCCCTGTTGCCCACCGGCGCCGATGATCCGGTCGCGGCGCTGGCAGCGCTGGCCCGCCAGCGCGGGGCCGATGGCGGGCTGGGTGCCATCGCTGGCCCGGTGGTCGATGCCATCGCCGCCCGCCCCGGCGCGGCACTGGCGTCGTTGCGCTACACGCCGTCAGGCGGGCTGGTGGCCGGCGTGGCCGGCGGTGCCGGCGAAGCCCAGGCCCTGGCCGATGCGCTGGCCGCCGCCGGGCTCAAGGCCAGCACCGGCCCCACCCGCGCCACCGCCGATGGCAGCGACACGCCGGTCACGGTGTCGCGATGATGGCCGCCTTCACCCCCTGGTGGCGGCAACGTTCGCCCCGCGAACAGCGGCTGCTGGCGCTCGCTGCCGCCCTGCTGGCCGCGCTGCTGGCCTGGCTGCTGATCCTGCGGCCCCTGGCCAGCGCCCGCGCCGCCGCGCTGGACGAAGCCCGCAGCGCGCAAGACCAGTTGGCGCGCACCCGCACGCTGGCCGCCGCGATCCGGGCGCGGCCGGCCCCGCCCGCCGGGCCGATGATCGATCTGATCGGCCGCCGCCTCGCCGAAGCCGGCCTCACGCCCGCCCGGCTGGAGGCGCAGGGCCCGGGCCAGGCCCTGGTCGAAATCGCCGCCGTCAACGGCCGCCTGGCCATCGGCTGGGCCGCCGCGCTGGAACAACGCGACGGGCTGGTGGTGGAAGAGCTTGAGGCCAGCCGCAACACCGACCAGTCGGTGCGCCTGCGCCTCAACGTGCGCAAGGCCAGCTGATGCGTGTGGCGCCGCTCCTCGCCGGCCTTGCCCTCGGCCTCGTGGCCTTCCTGCCGGCGCGGCTGCTGCTGCCGGCACCGCCGCTGGCGGCCAGCGCCGTGTCCGGCAGCCTGAGGCGCGCCGAGCTTGCCGATGCGCAGGCCGGCGGGATCGGGCTGGGCACGCTCAGCGTCGCGCTCCAGCCGCAGGCGCTCCTCAAGGGCCGCTTGCAATGGCAACTGGGCGGCGCCCTGTCCGGCACGCTCTGGCGCAGCGCCACGGCGCAGGGGGCTGACGGGCTCAGCGGCCGGCTCGCCGGCAGCGCCCTGCCCGGCCTTCCCATCCGCAGCCTTGATCTGACCGGGCTCAGCCTTGCGCTGGATGCCGCCGGGCGCTGCCAGTCCGCCAGCGGGCAGGTGACGGCCAGCCTCGCCACGCCGATCGCCGGGCAGGCCAGCCTGTCGGGCAGCCCCACCTGCGATGGCGACGCGCTCAGCCTGCCGCTGGCCAGCGCCGATGGCCGGCTGCGGCTGGATCTCGGCATCCGCCCCGGCCGCTGGCAGGCCATCACCCGCATCAGCGGCGCCGGCCCGGCCGAACTGGTGGCGCTCACCGCCGCCGGCTTCCGCCCCGATGGCCCCGGCCTCGGCCTCACCCAGGAGGGATCATGGTGATCACCGCCCTCATCGCCCTGCAACTCGCCGGCGCGCCCATTCCCGTGCCCGGCCCGCTCAGCGAACTGCCGCCGCAAACGCTGGAGCCCGGCCGCTGCGCCCTGTTCCTGTGGGACAAGGCCAGCCGCCAGCGCATCGCCATGC
>CAZAWH010000212.1:0-3614 GCA_964488775.1 uncultured Sandarakinorhabdus sp.
AAACCGATCTGAAGGCGATGCACGAAGCCTGCATCTCGGTGACGCCGCTGCATCTCGACATGACGCATTATCAGTCCATCGCCACGCTGAAGGCGGCGCTCGCCGATCTGGCGGAGGGTTGATGCGCCGCGCGGCAGCCCTGTTGCTGCTGCTGCTGCTGCCGGGCTGTGCCAACATGATTGGCCGCCCGGAACCGGCGCGCCGCCCGCCACCGCGCCCCGTGCCGACGCGGGTACCGCCGCCACAACCGGCCCCATCCCGCCCGGCCCCCACTGCGCAGCGCCCGGCCACCACGGCCGCGCGGCCGGCCCCAACCCGCGCCCCGCCGCGCACCGATTGGGTGGCGCGGCCCGTCACCCCCAATGCCGTGGCGACGCCGCAGGGCCGGTTCCACCAGGTGCGCCCGGGCGAAACCGGCATTGCCATCGCGCGCGCCTATGGCGTGCCCTGGCGCGACCTGATTGGCTTGAACGGCCTCAAGGAACCCTATGTCCTTGCCGTGGGGCAGCGGCTGCGCCTGCCCGATGCCCAGGCCGCCGCCGCCCGGGTTGCCGCCATGAGTCTGGAGGAGCGTGCCCGCGCCTTCAGCCTGTCCATCGATGATGTCGTCACCGGCGGTCAGCCCGCCGCCCCAGCCCAGCCCAATGCCACCCGGCCCAATGCCACCCGGCCGGCCACCCGCCCCGCCCCGACGCCCCCTGTCAACAGCCCGCCGTCAACCACGCCGCCGCTGGCCGCCCCCGCTGCAGCCGAAGCGCCCGCCGAACCCCCGGCCCCGCTGCCCGCCGTCACCGGCACGGCGCCGCGCTTCCGCTGGCCGCTGCCCGGCCGCATCATTTCCGGGTTCGGCCCCAAGCCCGGCGGCCGCTTCAACGATGGCGTCAACCTCAAGGCCAACCCCGGCGAACCGGTGCGCGCCGCCGGCGATGGCGTGATTGCCTATGCCGGCGATGCCATTCCGGGCTTTGGCAATCTGGTGCTGGTCAAACATGCCGGCGGCTGGGTGTCCGCCTATGCCCACAACGAGGCGTTGCTGGTGGCGCGCGGCGCCCGGGTCAAGGCCGGCGAAGTGATCGCGCGGGCCGGGCAGACCGGGGCCGTGGCCGAACCCCAGCTGCATTTCGAACTGCGCAAGGGCCGCGCCCCGCAGGATCCGGCCAAGGTGATCGGCGGGCGGTAACCGCCCTGTCTGCCCCAACCCCCCTTGCACTTTTTCAAGGAAACGCGCACTGCCCCGCCGATGACCGTCTCTCCCGCTTCGGCCCCGCGGGTCGGCATGGTGTCCCTGGGCTGTCCCAAGGCGCTGGTCGATTCCGAACGCATCCTCACCCAGCTCCGCGCCGATGGCTATGCGCTGTCCGGCGATTATGACGGCGCCGACGTCGTGATCGTCAACACCTGCGGCTTCCTCGATTCGGCCAAGGCCGAAAGCCTGGAGGCGATTGGCGAGGCCCTGGCCGAAAATGGCAAGGTGATCGTCACCGGCTGCATGGGCCACGAGGCCGATGCGATCCGTGCCCGCTTTCCCGATGTGCTCGCCGTCACCGGGCCGCAGCAATATGAAGCGGTGGTGAGCGCGGTGCACGAGGCGGCACCGCCGGTGCGTTCCGCCTTCATCGATCTGGTGCCCGATGCCGGCCTGAAGCTGACGCCGCGCCATTATGCCTATGTGAAGATATCCGAAGGCTGCAACCACACGTGCGCCTTCTGCATCATCCCGTCGTTGCGCGGGCGCCTGGCCAGCCGCCCGCCGGCCGCCATCATCCGCGAGGCCGAAGCCCTGGTGAAGGCCGGTGCGAAGGAACTGCTGGTCATCAGCCAGGACACCTCGGCCTATGGCGTTGATCTGCGCCACGAACGCTCGACGCTGGGCGGGGTGGAACGCCGCGCCCATATCCAGGATCTGGCGCGCGAGCTGGGATCATTGGGCGCGTGGGTGCGGCTCCACTATGTCTATCCCTACCCGCATGTGGACGATCTGATCCCGCTGATGGCCGATGGCCTGTTGCTGCCCTATCTCGACATTCCATTCCAGCATGCCAGCCCAAGCGTGCTCAAGGCGATGAAGCGCCCGGCCAACGAGGCCAAGGTGCTGGAACGCATCCAGAAATGGCGCGGCCTGGTCCCCGACATGGCGATCCGTTCCACCTTCATCGTCGGCTTCCCCGGCGAGACGGAGGCCGATTTCCAATATCTGCTCGACTGGCTGGAACAGGCACAGATCGATCGCGCCGGCTGCTTCAAATATGAAGCGGTCGAAGGCGCGCAGGCCAATGCGCTGCCCGGCGCCGTGCCGGAGGATGTGAAGGAAGAGCGCTGGCACCGCTTCATGGCGCTGCAGTCGCGCATTTCCGAACAGCGGCTTGCCGCCAAGGTCGGCCGCACGCTGGATGTGCTGATCGACGAGGTGGATGATGAGGGCGGCGCTTCGGGTCGCAGCAAATATGATGCGCCCGAAATCGACGGCATGGTGCATCTGCGCGATGCCGGCGGGGTGAAGCCGGGCGACATCGTGCCGGCAAGAATCGAGGACTCGGACGAGGCCGATCTGTTCGGGGTGCCTGTCTGATGGATCTGGCCAGCCTGCTGGTGCCTGCCGATGCGCAAGGCGCGGTGCCGCTGGTGCCGGTCACGGCGGCGGGGCTGGACGAATGGCTGAAGGCGCAAGGGCAGCGCACCCGCACGGCCGTGGCCGCGCAAGCCTTCACCGCCGCGGCTGACAGCATTGCCATCATTCCCGGCGATGGCCCGGCCGACTGGTTTGCCGCCGTGGGTGTCGCCCCCGGTCCCCTCGGTCCGTGGGCACTGGCGGCTGCGGCCGCCAAGCTGCCGGCCGGCCGCTATCTGTTGCAGGGTGAACTGGGTCAGGCCGGGCTGGGCTGGTGCCTCGCCCAGCATCGCTTCACCCGCTATCGCCGGGCCAAGGCCGAAGGGCCGCGCGTGCTCGCCACCACCAGCCTGGCCGCAATTTCCGGCGCGGTGGCCGAAGCCCAGGCCGTGGCGCTGGTGCGCGATCTGGTGGACACGCCGGCCAGCGATCTGGGCCCGGCCGAACTGGCGCAGGCGGTGATCGACGTGGCGCGCCCCTTTGGCGCCGATGTGCGCGTGGTGGCCGGCGAGGCGCTGCTGGCGCAGAATTTCCCGGCCATCCACGCGGTGGGCCGGGCGGCGGCGGCGCAGCCGCGCCTGATCGAGGCGGAATGGGGCGACCCTGTCCACCCGCGCCTTGCCATCATCGGCAAGGGCATCACCTTTGATTCGGGCGGCCTCAACATCAAGCCGGGCAGCGGCATGGCCTTGATGAAGAAGGACATGGGCGGCGCAGCGCACGCGCTGGCGCTGGCCCGGCTGGTGATGGCGGCCAATCTGCCGGTGCGGCTGCACCTGATCATCCCGGCGGCCGAAAACGCCATTTCCGGCAATGCCTTGCGCCCCGGCGACGTGATTGCGACGCGGGCCGGCAAGACGGTGGAAATCACCAACACCGATGCCGAAGGCCGGCTGGTGCTGTGCGATGCCATTGCCCTGGCGGCCGAGCACAACCCGGTGCTGATGATCGATTTCGCCACCCTCACCGGCGCGGCGCGGGTGGCGCTGGGCCCGCAATTGCCGGC
>CAZAWH010000213.1:0-3587 GCA_964488775.1 uncultured Sandarakinorhabdus sp.
GCGCTGTTTGGCGATGCCACCGGCATGGCCGATCATGCCAGCCTGGCCCTGATGGTGCCCAATCTGTCGTGGAGCGTGGCCGAGCGCATGGCGCATGAAAAGGACGCCTTTGGCTTCTTCTTCAGCGGCCATCCGGTGGATGGCTATGCCAATGTGCTGCTGGCCAATGACGTGAAGAATTTTGCCGACGTGCTGGCGATGCCGGCGCCGGCCGGTGGCGGCAAGCAACTGGTCAACATGGCCGGCCTGCTGGAAGAACGGCGCTGGCGCACCACCCAGACCGGGCGCCGATATCAGTTCCTCAGCTTTTCCGACCGCTCCGGCCAGTTCGTCACCAGCTGTTTCGACGAGGAGTTGCAGACCAGCATCGAAGGCCTGGCCAGCGATCCGCCGCCGTTGCTGCTGGCGATGGAAGTGCAGTGGAAAGAGGGGGAGGAGGTGCCGCGCCTCACCCTGCGCGGGGCCCGGTCGCTTGCCGATCTGGCGCGCCGCACCCGCGGCCGGCTGGTGGTTCGGGTTGCGGAAACCGGGGAGGGCGGCAAGCTGATGGCGGCGCTGTCCCGCCACGCGGCGCAGGGCCGGGGCGAACTGGTGGCCGAGGTGATGACCGCGGACGGACTGGCGCGCATCGTGCTGGGCCGCAACTTCCTGATCGATGTCGATCTTGTCGCGGAAATTGCCCGGATACTGGGCCCTGACCGGGTGGTGCAGGAAGCGCTTGATCCGCCGCAACTGGCGCTGGTGAGCTGAGCCTCAGCAATCCGGGTTGAACACGCTCCACCCCATGGCGGTGGCCAATTCCTCCAGCGCGGCGGTGCCCAGCAGGCTGTTGCCCTGGGCGCTGAGCCCCGGGGACCAGACGGCGATGCTGGCGCGCCCCGGCGCAATGGCCAGGATGCCGCCGCCCACGCCCGATTTGGCCGGCAGGCCCACCGAAAAGGCGAAATCGCCCGATGCATCATAATGGCCGCAAGTCAGCATCAAGGCATTGATCCGACGCGCCTGTTCCGCCGAAACGATGCGGCGTCCGCTGGCCGGATCAAGGCCGGCGCTCATCAGGAAGCGGCCGGCGCGGGCCAGGTCGCGGCAGCTCATGGCGATGGCGCATTGGTGGAAATAGGTGGACAGCGTGGCCTCCACCCGGCCCGACAGCACGCCATGCGCCTTCATGAAATGCGCCAGCGCGGCGTTGCGGTGGCCGGTGGCCGCCTCGCTGTAGGCCACGGCGCCATCGACGGCGATGCCGGGATTGCCCGAAAGGTCGCGCAGCAGGCGCAGGATTTGGCCGGCGCCGGCGCGCGGATCATCGCCATCGGTGATCAGGTCGCTGACGGCGATGGCGCCGGCATTGATGAACGGATTCCGGGGCTTGCCGCCTTCGGCTTCCAGCTGGACGATGGAGTTGAATGCCCCGCCCGAAGGCTCCCGCCCCACCCGCTGCCACACGCGCTCGCCATGGCTGGCCAGCGCCTCCACCAGGGCAAAGACCTTGGAAATCGACTGGATGGAAAACAGCGTGTCGGCATCGCCGGCGGCAAATTCCCGGCCATCGGCGGTGATCACCACCAGGCCGAAATGGCCGGCCGAAACCTTGGCCAGTTCGGGGATATAGGTGGCAACGTGCCCGCGATCGCTGCGCCGGGCCATGGCGGTGGCGATATCGGGCACCAGCGTGGCAAGATCGGGCATGAATTCCCTCCTGTTGTGGCCGTTATCATGCGTGCCCGCGCCCATCCGTGCAAATGCGGAGATGAAATCCGCATTTTGATGTGGCGCAAGCAATTTGCGTAGTGTATCTCCGTATCCGAGGGGCAACGAAACTCCACCCCGGGGAGGACTCCATGGCGACCCAATTGAAGGATACACGGCAAACCCAAACCCTGCCGCAGGGCAGTGTGACCTGGCCGCTGCCGCCGCGCGCGCGGCCCGATCTGCCCAATCACGACAAGGCCACGCTGGAGGCCTATCTGGCCACCGCGCCGCTGGACGAGGTGGATATCGCCGATCCGCTGTGGTGGGAAACGGACACGCACTGGACCTATTTCAAGCGCCTGCGCGAAGAAGCCCCGGTGTTCTTCACCAGCCAGAACAGCAACCGTCACCGCGGCTTCTGGAATGTCACCCGCTGGAACGACGTGATGGCGGTGGACACCAACCACGGGGTGTTCTCGTCCGAAGCGACGCTGGGTGGCATCACCCTGTTCGACATGGACCCGGATTTCATCATGCCGATGTTCATCGCCATGGATCCGCCCAAGCATGATGTGCAGCGCAAGGCGGTCAACCCGATCGTCTCGGGCCAGAATCTGGCTTCGTATGAGGAATTGATCCGCAGCCGCACCTGCGAAGTGCTCGACAGCCTGCCGCGCGGTGAAGCCTTTGACTGGGTGGACAAGGTGTCCATCGAACTCACCAGCCGCATGCTGGCCACCCTGTTCGGCTGGCCGCAGGAACGGCGCCGCATGCTGACCTATTGGTCGGATGTGTCCACCGCCGATCCCGAACTGCCCGGCAACCCCGGCAAGGAAGAGCGGCAGGGCATCCTGCTCGGCATGCTGCAGGAATTCACCATGCTGTGGAACGAGCGGGTGAATGCCGAGCCGACCGGCGACCTGGTCTCGATGCTGGCGCACAACCCGGCGACGCGGAACATGCCGCCGATGGAATTCATGGGCAATCTGGTGCTGCTGATCGTCGGCGGCAACGACACCACCCGCAATTCGATCACCGGTGGCCTGTATTTCCTCAACAAGAATCCGGGCGAATATGCCAAGCTGAAGGCCAACCATGGCCTGGTGGAAAACATGGTCAGCGAGATCATCCGTTACCAGACGCCGCTGGCCCACATGCGCCGCACCGCCCTGCAGGACACGGTGTTGGGCGGCCAGCTGATCCACAAGGGCGACAAGGTGGTGATGTGGTATTCGTCGGCCAACCGGGATGACACGGTGCTCGACAATCCCGATGCCTTCATCATCGATCGTCCGCGCGCCCGCCAGCACATGTCGTTCGGCTTTGGCATCCACCGCTGCGTCGGCAACCGGCTGGCGGAACTGCAGCTGAAGATCCTGTGGGAAGAAATCCTCAAGCGCTTCGATCATATCGAGGTGCTGGAAGAGCCGGAGCGGGTGCCGAGCGCCTTCGTGAAGGGTTACAAGAAGCTGATGGTCCGCATTCCGGCCTGATACGAGGACAAGATGGTCAAGATCATTTACGTCGAGCACAACGGTGCCCGTCACGAAGTCAATGTGCCGGAAGGCGAAAATCTGATGGAAGGCGCGGTGCAGAACAATGTGCCGGGCATCGATGGCGATTGCGGCGGCAACGCGGCCTGCGCCACCTGCCACTGCTATATTCCGGAACAGTGGGAAGCGCTGACCGGTGAGCGCAGCGAGCTGGAGGATTCGATGATCGAGCTGGCCGACACCGCCAAGCCGAACAGCCGCCTGGCCTGCCAGATCAAGGCATCGCCGGCGCTGGACGGGTTGGAAGTGCACATGCCGGCAACGCAGCATTGATCGCAGCCGGGCGGGCAAATAGCGCAGCTATTTGCCGACTCCGGCAAGATCGGCCAGCGACCGAAAAAG
>CAZAWH010000214.1:0-3572 GCA_964488775.1 uncultured Sandarakinorhabdus sp.
CAAACTTGTGCACGCTCATGCAGTAACGCAGCGGCGCGGCGTGATAGAGCGGCGCGGGGGAAAGATACATCATGCCCGGCCCGAATTTGTACAGCATGGCCACCATGCCGGTCAGCGCATCAACCTGATCGATCGGCCCTTCCGGCAGAGCACCGCGCACGCCTTTGGGCCGGCCGGTGGTGCCGCTGGAATAGAGCATGTCGCGCCCGCTGCTTTCATCGGCGATGCGGGTGGCCGGCAGGCCGGCAATGGCGTCCATCAGCGGCGTGCAGCCCGGCGCTCCGGCCCCGGTGCACAGCCGCGCCGCTGGCGCCAGGCCGGGCGTGGCCGCCACCGCCACCGCGGCCAGCGCCGGCGAGCAGAAGATCGCCCTGGCGCCCGAGTCCGTGACAATATAGCCGGCCTCATCCGCCGTCAGCTTGGTGGACATGGCGACATAGATCAGCCCCGCCCGCTGCGCCGCCCAGCAGATCGGCAGAAAATCAATCTCGTTCAGCATCATGATGACGATGCTGTCACCGCGGTTCAGGCCCAGCCCGCGCAGCAGATGGGCGATGCGGTTGGATTCGGCCTCCAGCTCGGCATAGGTCAGGCGCTGGCCGCTGCCGGCCATGATGATGGCCGGCGTGTCGGGCTGGGCGGCGGCGTGGTGAAACGGGTGCATCTGGTCTCCCCTCAAGCGCTGCGCGGCTGGCCACGCCGGTCCCAGGCGATGGCGGCCACCATCAACAGGGCAAACAGCGCGGCAAAGCCGGCAATATTCATGATCACCTGATTCCAGCCCAACCGGCTGACATCGATGAAGAAATAGGCATATTTGCCCGTGACCCCGCCGCGCCACAGCGACCAGCCGCAATAGAGCAATGGCACCGGCAGCACCGCCCAGACCTGACCCCAGCCGAGCCGCCGCCGCGGCCGCAGCCACAGCCACCACAGCGGCCACAGGATCGGCGTGGCAATGTGGAACACATGGTCGATCAACTGGCGCAGCAGGGTGGGCGGATGGTTCAGCCCGGCCAGCAGCGTGTTGTACACCCCACCCACCACCAGGATGAATACGGTGCTGGCTGCCAGCAGGGCCGGATGCCCGGCGCCGCGCGCCCGGCCGACCAGCCCGCACCAGCCGGCCACCATGGCGACAATGCCGTTCGACCAGATGGTGAAAAATCCGAACAGGCCACCAAAGGCCTCAACCAGGCTGCGGCCCTTCTCGATCATGTCGAGTGCGATCTGGCCAAACAACGCCCCGCCCGTCAGCATGGCGATCCCCGCCGCTGCCGCCCGTGCCTTGGGTTCCAGCCAATCCTCCATCGCCGCCGTTGCTACCCCATGCCGCCGGTTCCGCAAAGCCTGTCGCCATTGGGGGGTGGCACTGATAGTCTTGAATTGGGGAGAAACCGCATCATGCCGGTACACACACGCACTTGCCATATCTGCGAAGCCAATTGCGGCCTGCTGATCGAAACCGAAGGGCGGCGCGTGGTGCGCATCACCGGCGATCCCGACGATCCGATCAGCCGCGGCCACATCTGCCCCAAAGGCAATGCCATCGCCGATATCGAAGCCGATCCTGACCGGTTGACCAGCCCGATGAAGCGCGTGGGCGACAACTGGGTGGCGCTGGATTGGGACACGGCCTTTGCCGAAATCGGCGCGCGCTTTGCCGCCATCAAGGCCGCGGGCGGTGCCGGGGCGCTTTATGTCGGCAACCCCACCGCCCATGATTTTGCGCTGGGCATGCAGACCGGCGCACTGAAGAAGGCGTTGGGCGTGCGCGCCGTCTATTCGGCCTCCACCGTTGACCAGATGCCCCATCAGCTGGCGCAATATTTCCTGTTTGGCCACAATGCCTTGTTCCCGATTCCCGATATCGAGCGCACGCAGCATCTGGTCATCCTGGGCGGCAATCCGCTCGCCTCCAACGGCAGCGTGTGGACGGTGCCGGATGTGAAACGCCGCATCGCAGAGATGCAGGCCAGGGGCGGCAAGCTGACCGTGATCGACCCGCGCCGCAGCGAAACCGCCGGCGTGGCCGATGCCCATCATTTCATCCGGCCGGGCAGCGATCCGGCCCTGTTGACCGGCCTGTTGCTGGCGCTGGACGACGCTGGCCTGGTCAACCCCGGCCGGCTGGCGCCGATGCTGGATGGCTGGGATGTGGCATGGGCGGCGCTGCGGCGCTTTTCCGTGGCCGATCTGGCCCGCGCCTGTGGCTGGTCGGTGGCCGAAATCCGCGCGCTGGCGGCCGAAATCGGCAATGGCGTGCCCACCGCCGTCTATGGCCGCATCGGCGTTTCGACCGCGCCGTTCGGCACGCTGGCGCATTGGCTCATCAACCTGATCAACATCGCCACTGGCAATCTTGATCGGCCAGGCGGCGTGATGTTTTCCACCCCGGCCGTCGATGTGGCCGGCAGTTCCGGCCCCGGCAGCCGCGGCCGCTTCCACAGCCGGGTCAGCGGCCATCCCGAGGTGATGGGCGAATTTCCCGCCGTCAGCCTTGCGGAGGAGATTGCCACGCCGGGGGACGGCCAGGTCAAGGCGCTGGTGGTGATCGCCGGCAATCCGGTGCTCTCTGTCCCCGATGGCGGCGCGCTGGATGCGGCGCTGGCCGGGCTGGAGCTGATGGTGTCGGTGGACCCGCACATCACCGCCACCAGCCGCCATGCCCATTATGTGCTGCCGCCGTGCGGCCCGCTGGCCAAGGATCATTATCCGCTGCTGCTGGCGCCCATCGCCTTTCGCAACTTCGCCAAATTCTCTCCGGCCCTGTGGGAGCCGGAGGCCGGCCAGAAGCGCGATTGGGAGGTGGTGGCGGGCCTGGCCCAGGCGATCGGCGCGGCCCAGGGGCTCAACATGCCGCCGCCGGTCAACCCGCGCGAACAGCTGGACCGCATGCTGCAAAAGGGCCCGCACGGCCTCAGCCTGGCCGAGGTGGCGGCCCATCCCCATGGCCTCGATCTGGGCGCCCACACACCGCGCCTGCCCGACCGGCTGGCAACCCCGGGCAAGACCATCCGCTGTGCGCCCGAACCGCTGATCACCGATCTCACCGGCCGCTTTGCCGCCTGGCTGGCCACCCAGCCCGAACCGGGCCTCACCCTGATCGGCCGCCGCCATATCCGCAGCAACAACAGCTGGGCCGGCAATGCCCCGCGCCTGGCCAAGGGGCCCGACAAGTGCATCGCCCTGATCAACCCGGCCGATGCCGCCGCCCATGGCATATCCGATGGCGATCTGGTGCGCATCACCAGCGACACCGGCATGGTGGACGCCCCGGCGCGGGTGACCGACGAGATCATGCCCGGTGTCGTCTCCCTGCCCCACGGCTTTGGCCATGGCCGGCCGGGCGTGCGGCTGCGCGTGGCCGGCGCCCGGCCCGGGGTCAGCCACAATGATCTCACCTCCCGCGCGCGCATCGATATCCTGTCGGGCACCGCCGCCCTGGTCGGCACGCCGGTGCGCATCGCGCCGGCCGAAACCGGTTCCTTCGCGGTTGCAGCAGAGGCGGCGAGGCGCTAAAGCAGCGGCCTATGTTCAAACTCCCCGATTTCAACGATCGCGCCAAGACC
>CAZAWH010000215.1:0-3559 GCA_964488775.1 uncultured Sandarakinorhabdus sp.
CGGGCGAGATCATCGAAACGCCGATCATCTCGAACTTCAAGGAAGGCCTGACCGTGCTGGAGTATTTCAACTCCACCCACGGCGCCCGCAAGGGTCTGGCCGATACCGCGCTGAAGACCGCCAACTCGGGCTACCTGACCCGCCGTCTGGTCGACGTCAGCCAGGATTGTGTCGTCGTCGAACAGGATTGCGGCACCGAACGCGGCATGGTGATGAAGGCCATCGTCGAAGGCGGCAACACCATCGTGTCGCTGGGCGAACGCATCCTCGGCCGCACCGTGCTGGTCGACGTGGTTGACGCCAAGACCGGTGAAGTCGTGGTGGCCGCCGGCCATCTCGTCACCGAAGCCGACGTGGTGCGCATCGAAAAGGCCGCGGTGGCGGAAGTGAAGATCCGCTCGCCGCTGCTGTGCGAAACCCGCGGCGGCGTCTGCGCCACCTGCTATGGCCGCGACCTGGCGCGCGGCACGCCGGTGAACATGGGCGAAGCCGTCGGCGTCATCGCCGCCCAGTCGATCGGGGAACCCGGCACGCAGCTGACCATGCGCACCTTCCACATCGGTGGTGCGGCCCAGGTGTCGGAACAGTCCACCCTGGATGCGCCGGTGGATGGCGTCGTGGAATATCGCGGCCTCACCACCATCACCGACAGCCGTGGCCGCGCCATTGCCATGGCCCGCAACGGCGAACTGGTGCTGCGCGATGCCGAAGGCCGCGAACGCTCGATCCATCGCATCACCTATGGTGCGATCATCGCGCAGGCCGATGGCGCCACGGTGAAGAAGGGCGACCGTCTGGCCGAGTGGGACCCCTACACCCTGCCGGTGATCACCGAAAAGTCGGGCAAGGTGAAGTATCAGGACCTGATCGAAGGCGTCTCGCTGCGCGAAGAGGTCGACGAAGCCACCGGCATCACCAACAAGGTGGTTTCGGAATGGAAGTCCAGCAACAAGAAGGATGATCTGCGTCCGCGCATCACCCTCCTGGACGACAGCTCGGGCGAAGCCGCGCGCTACATGCTGGCGGTCGATGCCATTCTGTCGGTGGCCGATGGTCAGGAGGTTTCGGCCGGGGACGTGCTGGCGCGTATCCCGCGTGAAGCCGCCAAGACCCGCGACATCACCGGCGGTCTGCCGCGCGTGGCCGAACTGTTCGAAGCCCGCGTGCCCAAGGACAATGCGATCATCGCCCGTGTCGATGGCCGCGTGGAATTCGGCAAGGATTACAAGACCAAGCGTCGCATCACCATCCGTCCGGAAGATGGGGGCGATCCGGCCGAATATCTGGTCCCCAAGGGCAAGAACGTGGCGGTGCAGGAAGGCGACTTCGTGCGCAAGGGCGACTATCTGATCGATGGCAACCCGAACCCGCACGACATTCTGGAAGTGCTGGGGGTCGAGCCGCTGGCCGAATATCTCTGCGCCGAAATCCAGGAAGTCTATCGCCTGCAGGGCGTGCGCATCAACGACAAGCATATCGAAGTGATCGTGCGCCAGATGCTGCAGAAGGTGGAAATCACCGAAAGCGGTGACACCACCCTCCTGGTGGGCGAACAGGTCGACCGCGAGGAAATGGACACCGAGAATGGCAAGCTGCCGGAAGGCAGCCGCCCGGCGGCCGGCAAGCCGGTTCTGCTCGGCATCACCAAGGCAAGCTTGCAGACCAAGAGCTTCGTGTCGGCGGCGTCCTTCCAGGAAACCACCCGCGTGCTCACCGAAGCTGCCGTGCAGGGCAAGGTCGACACGCTGACCGGCCTGAAGGAAAACGTCATCGTCGGCCGTCTGATCCCGGCCGGCACCGGTGCCGGCATGCAGCGCCTGCGCGTGGCCGCCAACGCCCGCGACGTCGCCCTGCGCGCCGTGCAGCAGGCCAACGCCAAGGCGCTGGAACAGACCGAAGGCTGACGCCGCCGGTCCATCCGGGCCTGAAACACCCCGCCGGCAGCGATGCCGGCGGGGTTTTTCGTTGCGCGCGGCACGATATCGGCCACCAATTGCCGCGCCTTGGCCACAATGCGCAGGCAAAAGCGCCACCATCAGACAGGATTCGTCCACCGTTCAGGACAAGATTGTGGCCACAGCGTATAAAATGCCGGACGCGATTGACCCCGCCCCCGCCCAAAGCCGCCGGCTGCGGGTGGCGCTGTTCTCCGGCAATTACAATTATGTCCGCGATGGCGCCAACCAGGCGCTCAACCGCCTTGTCGCCTTTCTCGAACGCCAGGGCTGCACCGTCCGCGTCTATTCCCCCACCAGCGACACGCCGGCCTTTGAACCGGCCGGCACGCTGGTTTCGGTGCCCAGCTTCGCCATTCCCGGCCGCGCCGAATATCGCGTCGCGCTGGGCCTGCCGGAACGGCTGAAGCGCGAGATCCGCGATTTCGCGCCGGATATCATCCACTTGTCTGCGCCCGATCCTGCCGCCCACGCCGCCAAGAAGCTGGCGCGGGCCCTGGGTGTGCCGGTGGTCGCCTCCATCCACACCCGCTTTGAAACCTATCTCGAATATTATGGCCTGGGCTTCGTCCGCCCGGGAATCGAGGCGCTGTTGCGGCGCTTCTATGCCGGCCTCGACGAGATTTTCGTTACCACCCAGGGCTTTGGCACCATGATGCGCGACGCCGGCATCATCGCTGCCGAACCGGCCGTGTGGAGCCGGGGGGTGGACAAGACCCGCTTCACCCCCGCCCGCCGCAGCCCGGAATGGCGCTGGAGCCTTGGCATTGGCGACACCGAAGCCGTGATCGGCTTTGTTGGCCGGCTGGTGCTGGAAAAGGGCCTCGACACTGTCGCCGCGGCGGTGAACCAGTTGCAACAGCGCGGGATTCCGCACCGGCTGCTGGTGGTAGGCGATGGCCCGGCGCGCGAACGCTTCCAGGCCCAGGTGCCCGATGCCATCTTCACCGGCTTCCTGGATGGCACCAACCTCGCCCGCGCCTATGCCAGCGCCGACCTGCTGCTCAACCCGTCGACCACCGAAACCTTCGGCAACATCAACCTGGAGGCGATGGCCAGCGGCATTCCCGTTGTCGCCGCCCGCGCCAGCGGCAACGAATGCCTGGTCAGCGACGGCATCACCGGCGCCCTGGTCACGCCCGGCGACATCACCGGCTATGCCGATGCGCTGACCCGCTATTGCACCGATCCGGTGCTGCGGGCCGCCCATGGCCAGGCCGGGCTGGCCGCCGCCCAGGCCTTTGACTGGGATGTGATCAACGGCGCCGTGCTTTCCCGCTATCGCGAATTGATCGCAGCTAACCACCCGTAAAATAACGGGTTTCCCTGCAATTTGCCTTGGTCTAGGCGGGGAGCATGATGCTCCGCCTCGCGCTCCTTCTTGCTCTTGCGACACCGGTGGCGGCGCAAACCACCGCCCTGTCGATCGACGCGCTTGCCGCCGAGGTGGTCGCCGGCAACCCGGAACGCCAGTTTCTTGCCCGCCAGATCAGCCTGGCGCAAACCGGGGCGCAGGCCGCCGGCCGCCTTGCCGATCCGGAAATCAGCGTCGAATTCGGCGAACGGCGGACCGACAATCCCCTGACAGGCCAACGGCTTGGCGA
>CAZAWH010000216.1:0-3386 GCA_964488775.1 uncultured Sandarakinorhabdus sp.
GCCGGTCACCACCTCTGATGGCTTGATGATCTGCAGGCAGTTGCCGCACGCCGCGCTGAAGCTCTGGAACCGCTCCTCGGTCCAGCGCCGCGCCGCGCCAATACCGCGCGTCGGGCTGCTGGTGTCGCTGGCGCTGTGCCGCGTGCCAAAGCCGACCAGGCGGGTGATGTTGGCCTTCAGCTCCGCCTCGCTCACCCCGGTGGCGATCTGGCCCGGCGACGGTTCCGCCGCCCCCGCCGCCGCCGCCGGCACGGCCATTCCGGCCAGCAGCACCGGCACCCACATGCGCATGATCATCTTGCCCCTGTTTGTCGTTTGCAATCGCGCCCTATCAGCCGCCGGCCCCCATCAGGAAGGCGACCAGTTCGCGCACCTTGGCCTGGCGCCATTGCGGCGTCGGCGCCGTCAGCCACCATTGCCCGGCCGCCGGCACGCCATCATCCAGCATCACCACCCGCCCGGCCGCGATATCGGCCAGGGCCAGCAGCGCCGGCACCCGGGTCTTGCCCAGCCCGGCCACCGCCGCATCGATGGCCAGGCCCGGATCGGCCAGCGTCAGCGCGCTTTCCACGCACGGGGTTTCGGGGTCGAGCGGATGGGCGATGCAGGCGGCATCGGCGCCAACGCCGGGCGCCGCCACCGTGACCAGCCGTTCCTCGCCCAGCGTGCGGCCGTGAATGCCTTCGGCCTGCGGCTCGCCGCCGAAATGCAGCGCCAGATCCAGATTGGCCTGGGTGAAATCCACCTCGCCCGCCTCATGGGCGGTGATCGAAAAGCGCAGATCGGGGTGCATCCGGCCATAATCGGCCAGCCGCGCCGTCAGCCATTTCGCCACCAACGCCCGCGGCGCCGCCAGGTTCAACACCTTGCTCGATTGCCCGGCCTGCATCAGCCGCACCGATTCCTCGAAGGCCAGAAACCCCTGCTGCAACGCCGGCAGCGCCTGTTCGGCCTCCGGCGTCAGCTCCAGATTGCGGGTCAGCCGGCGGAACAGCACCACGCCCAGCGTTTCTTCCAGCGCGCGGATCTGCTGGCCCACCGCCGCCGGCGTCACCGCCAGTTCGTCGGCGGCGCGTGTGAAGCTGAGGTGCCGGGCCGAAGCCTCGAACACGCGCAGGGCATTCAAGGGCAGATGGGTGCGCTTCATGGGCCCACTGTGGCGCGGGCGGTGCCGGTGATCAATGCACCGCCGGCCGGTCACCCGGCAATTCCAGCGCAAAGGCCGGAATGTCGATGGAAAAGCGCGTCCCGTCCTCGGCCATCATCTTGTAGCGGCCTTCCATGCGGCCGTGCGGCGTGGCCAGCGGACAGCCCGAGACATAGTCATAGGCCCCACCGGGCGGAATCAGCGGCTGCACCCCCACCACGCCATCGCCGGCCACTTCCTCCACCCGGCCATCGCCATCGGTGATCAGCCAGCGGCGCGCCATCAGGCGCACGGCCGCAACCCCATGATTTTCCACCCGCACATGATAGGCCCAGACGAAATAACCGCGATCGGGATCGGATTGATCCGGCAGGAAATGCGGCGCCACCCGCACGGTCAGGTCGCCCGTGGTGGCGCTATAGGGGAACATCTGCCCGATCACGCTCATAAGCCGGCTTCCTTGCACGCCTGGTCCAGATCCTCGATCAGATCATCCGGGTCTTCCAATCCGATAGACAGGCGCAGCATGCCCTCGGTGATGCCCATCTCGTCGCGCACATCGGGCGAAACGCTGGCATGGGTCGTGCTGGCCGGGTGCGTCATCAACGATCGGGAATCGCCCAGATTGTTGGAAATATCGATGATGGTCAGCGCGTCCAGCAAGGCCTGGGCCTGGGGCCGGCCGCCATCCAGGTGCATGGCGATGATGGTGCCGCCCGCCGTCATCTGGCGCCGGGCCAGATCATGCTGGGGATGGCTGGCCAGCCCCGGATAGACCAGGCGCGGCACCCGGCCGTCCAGGAAACGCGCGACCTTCAGCGCATTGTCACACTGGCGCCGCACCCTCAAATCCAGCGTCTCCAGGCTCTTCAGCACCACCCAGGCATTGAACGGCGACAGATTGGGCCCGGTGTGGCGGGCAAAGGCCAGATAGGTGTCGTTGATCCACTGGGCACTGCCGCACACCGCGCCGGCCAGCACCCGCCCCTGCCCGTCCATCAGCTTGGTGGCGCTGTAGGCGACGATGTCGGCGCCATGCTCCAGCGGCCGCTGCACGATGGGGGAGGCAAAGGCATTGTCCACCATCACCAGAGCGCCGGCATCATGGGCGATGTCGGCAATCGCCCTGATGTCGCACAGGTCCAGCCCCGGATTGGTCGGCGTTTCCAGGAAAAACGCCTTGGTGTTGGGCCGCCGCGCCCGGGCCCAGGCATCGGTGTCGCGCGCATCAACCGTGGTGGTCTCGATGCCAAAGCGCGGCAGGATCGTGTCCACCAGCACCCGGCACGAACCGAACAGCGCCCGGCCCGCCACCAGATGGTCCCCGGCCGACAGGGTGGACAGCAGCATGCCGGTCATCGCCGCCATGCCGGTGGCCGTCGCCCGCGCCGCTTCCGCCCCTTCAATCAGGGCAATGCGCTGCTCCAGCATCTCCACCGTCGGGTTCTGCAGCCGGCTGTAGGTCATGCCCGGCCGCTCGCCGCGGAACCGCGCCGCCGCCTCCTCGGCATTGTCGTAACAATAGCCGGAGGTCATGAAGATCGCTTCGGAGGTTTCGCCCACTTCGGTGCGCATGGTGCCGCCACGCACCATCTGCGTGGCAGGGCGCCACTGCTTCACGATCTCAGGCGTTTGTCCGGCATGTCGCTTCATGAAAAAACGATAATTCACGCCGTGCTGCAACGCAATGAAGCGCCAGCGTTTCTTGCCAAAGCGTCACGCAATCTTGACAGTTTTTGTCAATCCGGCTGGACAGTCGTCTCTGCCGGCTTGCCGCGCACGATCAGCAGATACATCACCGGCGTGACGACGCGGCTGAGCAGCGTGGACGACACCAGGCCGCCGATGATCACCCAGGCCAGCGGGCCATAGAGGCCAGAGCCCGACAGGGCGAGCGGCAACAGGCCGCCGATCGCCGTCACGCTGGTCAACAGCACGGGCAGGAAGCGCACCTCGCCGGCCTCTTCAATGGCGTCGCGCAACGGCCGCCCGGCCGCGCGCAACTGGGTGGTGAAATCCACCAGCAACAGGCTGTTCTTGATCTCGATTCCGATCAACGCCACAAAGCCGATCACCGCCGTGTAGCTGAGCGAATTGCCGGTGAGGAACAGCGCCACCAGCCCGCCAAACAGGCCCAGCGGGATGACGCCGGCCACCACCAGCGTCTCGCGGAACCGGCCAAACTCGATCACCAGCACCGCCAGGATGCCAAACACCGCCAGCGCGATGATCGGCCCCA
>CAZAWH010000217.1:0-3350 GCA_964488775.1 uncultured Sandarakinorhabdus sp.
GCAAATAGCGCAGCTATTTGCCGACTCCGGCAAGATCGGCCAGCGACCGAAAAAGGGCGGTTCTCAGGCCGCCCTTTTTTGTGTCGTCTGACGGCGCGGCTTCGCCGCGCGCTTTAATGTCCTGCCTTTCGCCCCAAGCGGACTCGGCGGCTCCGCCGCCGGCCGCGCCCCGGCGGGCCAGGTCCGCAAATCATGCCGGCCTCAAGCAGCCCGGCAGGAGCATGCGAACCCACCCCCAACCCCTCCCGCAAGCGGGAGGGGAGCCGTCAGCCGGCTTGCCCCGCCGCCAAAACCAAGCCACACTCAAATCCACAACAGCAGGGGACTCGCCATCATGCCGCTTTCGCTCCACGCCGCCTTCGTGCCGTCGTGCCGCCAGATCATCGGTGGCTGCCTGCAGGTGCTGGCCAAGGCCGAGGCCGCCGGCATCGCCGATCTGGCCGGCGCCAAGCTGGCGCCCGACATGTTTCCGCTCGGCTTTCAGGTGAAGCAGGTGGCGGTGCACAGCCAGGGCGCGATCGATGCGGTGCGCAGCGGCCAGTTCAGTCCGGGCGGCGCGCCGCTGGAGGCCAGCTATGCCGCCTTCACCAGCGCCCTCAAGGAGGCCGATGCCGCACTGGCCAGCGTGAGCGAGGCCGAGATGGAGGGCTTCATCGGCGGCACCACCTTGTTCGTGTTTGGCGAACGCCGGATGCCGTTCAAATCCCAGGATTTCCTGCTCAGCTTCAGCCAGCCCAACTTCTATTTCCACGCCTCCATGGTCTATGCGATCCTGCGCAACGCCGGCGTGGCCCTGGGCAAGATGGACTATATGGGCCGGCCGCGCATTGCAATGTGAAGGGGCTGCGACGCGGGCGGCATTGCCGGCCGGTGCGCCCGGCGGCATAAGCCGGCGCAAAGGAGATTTACGATGAATCGCGCCCTCTTGCTTGCCGCCCTGATCGCCGCGCCCGTGCTGGCCGCCCCGGTGCCGCAGGGCCCGCCCAACGTGCCGGAAAAATCGCCGGCCTTTGCCGGGCAGACCCGGGCCGAAGCCGTGGTTTCGAAAACCAGGCTGCAGGTGACCGAACTGGCCAGCGGCCTCAACAAGCCCTGGGCCGTGGCCCTGCTGGATGGCGGCCGCTTCCTTGTCAGCGAGAAGGCCGCTGGCCGCCTGACCATCGTTGCCGCCGATGGCGCCAAGACCCCGATCTCCGGCACGCCGACCACTGACACCCGCAACCAGGGCGGCATGCTGGGCGTGGCCAACCCCGGCGATGGCTGGATTTACTGGAGCTATGCCGAACCGCGAGAGGGTGGCAACGGCACCGCGGTGGCGCGCGGCCATCTGGTGGGCAGCGAGATGCGCGATGTGACCGTGCTGTTCCGCATGACGCCAACGCTGGAATCGACCGGCCATTTCGGCGGCCGCATGCTGTTCCCCAAGGATGGCACGCTGATCATCACGCTGGGCGAACGCTCCATCCTGCCTGGCCGGGTGCAGGCCCAGAAGCTGGACAGCCATTTCGGCAAGATCGTGCGCATCAACCGCGATGGCACGATCCCGAAGGACAATCCGTTCGTGAAGACGCCCGGCGCCAAGCCGGAGATCTGGACCTATGGCAACCGCAACGTGCAGGGCGCGGCGCTGGATGCCAGGGGCCGGGTTTGGGAAGTGGAGCACGGGCCGCAGGGCGGTGACGAGCTGAACCTGATCAGCAAGGGCAAGGATTATGGCTGGCCCACCATCACCTATGGCGAGGAATATTCGGGCAAGGTGATCGGCGAGGGGCTGACCCAGAAGGCCGGCATGGAACAGCCGGTCTATTATTGGGATCCGGTGATCGCGCCGTCGGGCATGGTGTTTTACAGCGGTAAGGCCATGCCGGAATACAAGGGCAATCTGCTGATCGGCGGCCTGCGTTCCATGGCGTTGGTGCGGCTGGTGCTGAAGAATGACCGCGTGGTGGGCGAGGAACGGCTGCTGACCAGCGCCAAGCAGCGCATCCGCGACGTGGTGGAAGGCCCGGCCGGTGAGCTTTACCTGGTGACCGACGATGTGGACGGCAAGTTGCTGAAGGTGACCCCGGCGGGCTGACATTGCTTGCATGCCGGGTGCGCGTGCGGGGCGCACGCCGCCGTGCTTGACGGCCGCGCCCCCCTTCGCTAATGCGCCCGCTCCAAACCCCACGCGGGGGGACATATCCGGTGCCGGGATAAGTTCCCGACCACTCCCCCGCGGCGGCCCAACCGGAGGTAGATACTTATGGCGGCTCCCGTCGTCACCATGGCGCAACTGCTTGAAGCCGGCGCCCATTTTGGTCACCAGACCCATCGCTGGAACCCGAAGATGAAGCCGTACATCTTTGGTGACCGCAATGGCGTGCACATCATCGACCTGTCGCAGACCGTTCCGCTGTTTGCCCGCGCGCTGGATTTCGTGCGCGTGACCGTGCAGCACGGCGGCAAGGTGCTGTTTGTCGGCACCAAGCGCCAGGCGCAGGATCCGATCGCCGAAGCTGCCCGTCGCTGCGGCCAGCATTATGTCAACCACCGCTGGCTGGGCGGCATGCTCACCAACTGGAAGACCATCTCGGGCTCGATCCGCAAGTACAAGCAGCTGGAAGAGACCCTGTCGGGCGACACCACCGGCTTCACCAAGAAGGAAGTGCTGAAGCTGACCCGTGAGCGCGACAAGTTCGAAGCCTCGCTGGGCGGCATCCGCGACATGGGCGGCCTGCCGGACGTGATCTTCATCATCGACGTCAACAAGGAAGAACTGGCCGTCAAGGAAGCCAATGTGCTGGGCATCCCGGTGGTGGCCATCCTCGATTCCAACACCGATCCGACCGGCATCGCCTTCCCGGTGCCGGGCAATGACGACGCCAGCCGGGCCATCCAGCTTTATGTCAACGCAATTGCCGACGCCGTGATCGACGCCAAGCAGGGCCGCGCGGCCGACATGGGCGTGGACCTGGGCGCGATGGAAGAGGCCCCGGTGGAATATCTGGCCGAAGAGGCCGCCCCAGTCGCCGAAGAAACCCAGCCGGAAGCCTGAGGCTTCCCGACCCGAACAGCGGGAGGCCGGGTGCAAGGCGCATCCGGCCTCTTGTCACAAGCACTTCACACTGGTGCGGCATGGGCCCGCCAGTTCAAACCGAAAGGAGCATCCCATGGCTGAAGTGACCGCCAGCATGGTGAAGGACCTGCGCGACAAGACCGGCGCGGGCATGATGGATTGCAAGAAGGCGCTGGCCGAAACCGGCGGCGACATGGAAGCCGCCGTGGATTGGCTGCGCGCCAAGGGCCTCGCCGCTGCTGCCAAGAAGGCCGGCCGCACCGCCGCCGAAGGCCTGGTGGGCGTGGCCGTG
>CAZAWH010000218.1:0-3333 GCA_964488775.1 uncultured Sandarakinorhabdus sp.
GATGGCGCCATCTGGCCATGGGCAACGATGGGCTTCACCTCCGGCACCTCGCCGCGCAGGAATTCCTCCACATCGGGAATGTCGGAAATGCGCGGCACCACGATGAAGCTCTGGCCGCCGCGATAATGTTCGCGCAGCAGCGCCTCGCGCAGCACCACCGGATCGAACGGCATGACATAGGTGCGCACCGCCAGCCGGTCGACCGGCGGGGTGGCGATGATCGACATTTCGCGCAAGCCGGTCAGCGCCATCTGCAGGGTGCGCGGGATCGGCGTGGCGGTGAGGGTCAGCACATGGACATCGGCCTTCAGCGCCTTCAGCCGTTCCTTGTGGACGACGCCGAAGCGCTGTTCCTCGTCGACGATGACGAGGCCGAGGCGCTTGAACTCCACCCCCTTGGCCAGGATGGCGTGGGTGCCGACCACGATGTCCACCGTGCCATCGGCCAGGCCGTCGCGGGCGGCCTTGGCATCGGCGGCGGTGACGAGGCGGGACAGGTGCCTGACCTCCACCGGCAGGCCGCGGAAGCGGTCCCGGAAATTCTGGAAATGCTGGCGGGCGAGCAGGGTGGTGGGGCAGACGACCGCGACCTGCATGCCCGACAGCGCGGCGGCATAGGCGGCGCGCAGGGCGACTTCGGTCTTGCCAAAGCCGACATCGCCGCAGACCAGCCGGTCCATTGGTTTGCCGGAGGTGAGATCATCGATCACGTCGCCGATGGCCTTCAGCTGGTCATCGGTTTCGGCATAGGGGAAGCGGTCGACAAAGGCGGCGAGGCCATGGCTGTCGATGCTGACCGGCTCGCCTTCGCGCAGGGCGCGGGCGGCAGCGGTGGCGAGCAGTTCACCCGCGATCTCGCGGATGCGGTTCTTCATCCGCGCCTTGCGCGTGCTCCAGGCCACCCCGCCCAACTTGTCGAGGCCAACGCCGTCCGAATCGCTGCCATAGCGGGAGAGGACGTCGATATTCTCGACCGGGACATAGAGCTTGTCGCCGCCGTCGTAGGAAAGCGCGACGCAATCGTGCGGCTTGCCGCCGATGGGGATGGCGACCAGCCCATCATAGCGGCCGATGCCGTGATCGCGGTGGACGATCAGATCGCCGGGGGTGAGCATGGCCAGTTCGGCCATGAAGGCATCGGCCTTGCGCGCCGAACGCGCCTTGCGGACCAGCCGGTCACCCAGCATGTCCTGCTCGGTCAACACCAGGATGCGGCCGCGTGGCTCCGTCTTGGTGAAGCCGTGATCGAGCGGCAGCACGGTGAGCACGATCTGGCCGGCGGCGGCGAGACCCAGCGCCTCCTGCCAATGATCGGCCTGGGCAATCCGGGCGACGCCTTCATCGATCAGCAGACCGGACAGGCGTTCGCGGGCGCCGGCGGAATAGCTGGCCAGGATCACCCGGTCGCCGGCCGCGCGCGACTGTTCGACATGATCCTTGATCGCGGCATAGACCGGCGGGCCGCCATTGGCCTGGGCCACGCGTTCGGGGGCGAAATCGCGGGCCGGCACGGCGTCGCAATCCACCGCGTTCAGCGTGCCATCAGGCACGGCGTGCGGGCTGGCGGCGTGGACGCGGGCGGCGGCCAGCCGATCCGCCCATTCGGCCGGGGCGAGATAAAGGGCGTCGGGGGCCAGCGGGCGGTAACTGCCCTTCTTGGCGGAGAGGGCGGCGACGCGGTTGTCGTGATAATCGGCAATCGCGTCGAACCGGTCGGCCGCAGCCTTGTCGGCCCCGGCGCTTTTCACCAGCACATCGCCATCACCCAGCCAGTCGAACAGGGTGACCAGACCGGATTCAAACAGGGGCAGCCAATGTTCCATCCCGGCCAGCCGGCGGCCATCGGAAATGGCTTCATACAGCGGATCGGCGGTGGCGGTGGCGCCAAAGCGGTCAAGCCAGCCGGCGCGGAAGGCCTTGATGCGGGCCTCATCCAGCAGCACTTCCGAGACGGGCAGCAGGGTGAAGCCATCGGCCGGGCCCAGGCTGCGCTGGCTGGCGGGATCGAAGCGGCGGATGCTTTCAATCTCGTCACCGAAGAAATCGAGCCGCAGGCCAAAATCGGCCCCCGACGGCATCACATCGACAAGGCCGCCGCGCAGGGCATATTCGCCGGGTTCCACCACGGTATCCACGCGGACATAGCCATTGGCCGCCAGCTTCAGTGCCAGGGCATTGCGGTCGATGCGGCTGCCGGGCTTCAGCCGGGCGGACAGGCTGGCGATGCGCGCCTTTGGCAGGCAGCGCTGGGTGATGGCGTTGACGGTGGTGACCACCAGTTGCGCCGCCGCCGGCGCATCGGCCAGCGCGGCAAAGGCGGCCACCCGGTCAGACGCGGCCTTCAGCGACGGGGAGGCGCGGTCATAGGGCAGGCAATCCCACGCCGGCAGCAGCACCACCTCGATCTCGGGCGCGAAATAGCCGGCGGCTTCGGCCAGGCTGCGGGCCTGGGCCTCGTCGGCGGCGATGAACCAGGCCCGGCCTTTGGCGGCACGCGCCAGATCGGCCATCAGCCACGGCAGATAGCCTTCGCCGCAGCGGGCAAGGGTGAGCGGGCGCGGCGCCGTGGCGAGGCGGACGGGATCGATCATCGGCTGATTTCGACAAAATCCAGCTTCATCAGCGCCTGCATCCACGGGCCATCAAGGTGGGCCGGCGGCGGCGTGGTGCCGAATGCCCAGGCGAGGATGTCGACATCCTGTTCCTGGAGGATGATTTCAAACCAGGCCATGGCGGCTTCGTCCCAGCTGGCGTGGTGCCGGTCGAAAAAGCCGCCGACCACCAGATCGGCCTCCTTGGTGCCGCGGTGCCAGGCGCGATATTTGGCACGGCGGAGGCGCAGGGCCAGATCATCGGGCTGGTTGTCGTTCATGCTGCTGGCCCCGCCTGTTCCAAACAATGTTCCAAACGCGATTGCCGCGCAGGCGTTTCAAATCGCCAGCGCGGTGCTATCTGATGGGGCATAGCCATGCGCCCGGATATCCTCAACCCATTGTTCGCCGAAGTCAGCGCCCTGAAGGGCGTTGGATCGGCGCAGGTGCGGCAATTGGCGCGGCTGAAGATCGCCCGGGTGATCGATCTGGCCTTTCACTTGCCGACGATGATGATCGAGCGCCAGGCGGTGGAGCGGCTGGACGAGACGCTGGTGGGCCAGCCGGTGATCGTGCCGCTGACCCCGGCGCGGCATGACCGGGGCGGGCCGCGCAGCCCGTTGCGCGTGGCGGCGGTGGATCGCGGCGGGCAGTGGGTCGATCTGGTCTATTTCGGGCAGACGGCGAGCTGGGCGCAGACGCGGCTGCCGATCGGGGTGGAAAAGCGCATCACCGGCAAGCT
>CAZAWH010000219.1:0-3257 GCA_964488775.1 uncultured Sandarakinorhabdus sp.
GGTGAGGGCATAGCCGGTGGCATTGATGGCGGCGACCACCGCGCCCAGATCGTCCCGGCGATAGCGCAGCACATGCAGCACCGGGCCGAACACTTCGGCGCCGATCTGATCGATGGCGGTGATTTCGATGATGGTGGGTGGCACGAAATGGCCGGCGCGGGCGTCGGCGGGCAGTGGCAGCTGGTGGACCGGGCAACCCAGCGCGCGCAGGCGGTCGACATGGGCGGTGATGGCTGCGGCGGCCGCTGCGCCGATCACCGGGCCGATATCGATGGCCAGGCGATCCGGGCTGCCGATGGCCAGTTCGGCCATGGCGCCTTTCAGCATGGCGAGCTGGCGGTCGGCGATATCCTCTTGCAGGCACAGGATGCGCAGGGCCGAGCAGCGCTGCCCCGCGCTGTCAAAGGCCGATGCGATGACATCGGCGGTCACCTGTTCGGCCAGCGCCGAACTGTCGACGATCATGGCATTTTGCCCGCCGGTTTCGGCGATCAGCGGGATGGGCTGGCCCGCCGGGCCAGCGCGGGTGGCCAGCGCCGTGTTGATCAGGCGTGCCACCTCGGTGGAGCCGGTGAACATCACGCCGGCCACTTCGGGCCGTGCCACCAGCGCGGCACCGGTGGCGCCATCGCCCGGCACCAGGATCAGCACATCGCCAGGCACGCCGGCCTGGTGGAGCAGGCGCACGGCCTCGGCCGCGATCAGCGGGGTTTCCTCGGCCGGTTTGGCCAGCACCGGGTTGCCGGCCGCCAGCGCTGCGGCGATCTGGCCGGTGAAGATCGCCAGCGGGAAATTCCACGGGCTGATGCACAGCACCGGGCCGAGCGGCCGGTGCGCGGGCGCCAGCGCCGCAACGGCGCCAGCCGCATAATAGCGCAGGAAATCCACCGCCTCGCGCACTTCGGCGACCGCGTTGGCAGCCGATTTGCCGGCTTCCCGGATCAACAGGCCGATCAGGCGCGGCATCGCGGCTTCAAGCGCGTCGGCCGCCCGTTCCAGGATGGCGGCGCGCGTGGCAACCGGGGTGGCCGCCCAGCCGGCCGCGGCGGCAGCAGCGGTGCCGGCGGCTGCCGCCACGTCATCGGGGCCAGCCCATTGCGCCATGCCCACGACATCATCGGGCCGCGCCGGGTTGGAGACCGGCCGGGCCGGCGTGGTGGCCACATGGCCCGGGATGATCGGCGCGGCCGCGAAATCCGTGCGGGCGGTTTCGGCGAGCGTGGCGGCCAGGGCGGCCAGGGTCGTCTCGCTGGCCAGATCCAGCCCGCGTGCGTTGCGGCGCGGTGCCACGATATCGGCCGGCCGGGCGATCACCGGGTGCGGCGCGCCCACCGGCTGGATGGCGCGGGCGGCATCGGCGGGATGGGTGATCAGATCCTCCACCGATATGGCTTCGTCCCAGATCCGCTGCACGAAGGAGGAGTTGGCACCGTTTTCGAGCAGGCGGCGCACCAGATAGGCCAAAAGGGTTTCATGGCCACCCACCGGCGCATAGATGCGGCAGGGCCGGTTCAGCCGGTCAGGCCCCACCACCTCTTCATACAGGGCTTCGCCCATGCCGTGCAGGCACTGGAATTCATAATCGCCAACGGCAAAGTCAGGGCCGGCCATGTGCAGGATGCTGGCCAGCGTGTGGGCATTGTGGGTGGCAAATTGCGGGAACACGGCATCGCGCGCCGCCAGCAATTGGCGCGCGCAATGGAGATAGGACAGATCAGTGTGGAGCTTGCGGGTGAAGACCGGGAAATCATCCAGCCCGTCAAGCTGGGCGCGCTTGATCTCGCTGTCCCAATAGGCGCCCTTGACAAGGCGCACCATCAGCCGCCGGCCCGACCGCCGGGCCAGATCGATCAGCCAGTCGATGACATGGGGGCAGCGCTTGCCATAGGCCTGCACCACGAAGCCCAGCCCGTCCCAGCCGGCCAGATCGGGATCAAACGCCAAGCTTTCCAGCAGATCGAGCGAGAGTTCCAGCCGGTCCGCCTCTTCGGCATCGATGTTGAAGCCGATGCCATGGTGGCGGGCCAGCCGCGCCAGCCCGGCGACGCGCGGCAGCAGTTCGGCCATCACCCGGCCAGCCTGCGCCCGGCCATAGCGCGGGTGCAGCGCCGACAATTTGATCGAGATGCCCGGCCCGTCATGCAGGCCGCGCCCGGCTGCGGCCGCGCCAATGGCCAGGATCGCCTGGCGATAGTCCGCCAGATAGCGATCGGCATCGGCCATGGTGGCCGCTGCCTCGCCCAGCATGTCATAGCTGTAGGCAAAGCCCCGCGCCTCCAGCTTGCGGGCCCGTTTCAGCGCCTCGCCGATGGTTTCGCCGGTGACGAACTGTTCGCCCATCAGCTTCATCGCCATGTCGACACCGCGGCGGATCACCGGTTCGCCGGCACGGGCGATCAGGCGGGTGAGGGCGGCGGCGAGCCCGGCCTCGCCATGGCTGGCGGCCAGCTTGCCGGTGACCATCAGGCCCCAGGTGGCGGCGTTGACGAACAGGGTGTTGCCGCCTTCCAGATGCGCCTGCCAGTTGCCGCCGGCGATCTTGTCACGGATGAGGGCGTCGCGGGTTTCGGTGTCGGGAATGCGCAGCAGGGCTTCGGCCAGACACATCAGCGCCACGCCTTCCTGGCTGGACAGCGCATATTCCTGCACCAGCCCTTCGACGCCGCCGCGTTGCCCCTTGCGGCGCAGCGCCATGACCAGCTGGCGGGCGGTGGCGGCAATCGCCGGGTGCAGGTGGCGATCCTGATCGGCGCTGGCCAGCAGGGCGGCAACCGCCTCGGGCTCTGGCGTCCGTGTCGCGGCCGTGATGCGCTGGCGCAGCGGCGTTGCCGGGCGGACGGGCGGGGCAAAATTGCCGAACGGGGCAACCGCAAGGGCGGGGGCAGCGATCATCATGGACGGTTCCGGTGTGAGCCTGAGGACAAGACTATATCGACTTTCGCAGGCTGTTTGACCAAAGAACGGGAAAACACCCCATGCTTGATCCGAAGACGGGCCATGATGAAGGCGAAATGACCATGAACGATGCCGTTGACAGCCAGATTGACCAGATCGACCGCAAGATCATTGCCGAGCTGCAGGGCGATGGCCGCTTGACGGTGACCGCGCTGGCCCGGCGGGTGGGCCTGTCGAAGACGCCGTGCCAGGTGCGGTTGAAGCGGTTGATCGATGCCGGCTTCATCCGCGGCTTTCGCGCCGTCACCGATCCGGTGAAGCTGGGCCTGGGCCATATCGCCTTTGCCGAGGTGAAATTGTCG
>CAZAWH010000220.1:0-3206 GCA_964488775.1 uncultured Sandarakinorhabdus sp.
AAAAGCCCAGCAGCTCATCCGGCGTGCGGGCATAGAATTGCGGATCGGTGCGAAGGAAGACCAGGAAATCCTTGTATTCGCCCTTGAAGCCCGATTGCACCATGGCGGCGCGCAGATCGGCATCGATGCGGGCGACTTCCTTGAGGCCGATCTGGTGGATGGCCTCGGGCGTCAGATCGGTGGTGGTGAATTCCCGCACCTGATCGCGATACCAGGCGGTGCCATCGGGCAGATCACGGGCGGCCGTGGTGGTGCGGGCGCCGGGCAGATATTCGGCGCGCAGGAAGGCGAGCATCCTGGTCTGCGCCGGGTTGACGATGCTGTCGATCACCGCCCGGGCCTCGGCGCGCAGTTGCTCCTGCTCGGCCGCCGGGATGCTGGCCGGCATGGCCCGGAACGCCGCATAAAATGGGCTGTCCGCCGCCGGCCGGATCTGGGCGGCAAGCGTCCCGTCCCGGCCCTTCAGGGTGATGGCCGGCGGGGTGAAGCCGCGTTTCAGGCCGGCGCGCATGTTGGCGACATGTTCATCAAACCAGCGAGGAATATCGCGCATCCGGCTGATATAGTTTCGATATTCCTGTGCGGTGCGGAACGGTGCCTGGGCCGGCAGATAATTCCACACGTTCACATCGCTGTTGATGGGCATTTCGTGGCTGCGCCACCTGATGTTGGCCACCTCGGCGCGCAGCGATTCGGCCAGCACCGCCTTGTTCAGCCGTTCGGCCGGGGACAGTTCGGCATCGGGGATGGCGGCCAGTTGATCCAGCACGCCCTGCCACATGCGCAGACGCTCTGCCTGGCAGGCCGGGGTGACGCAGGGCAGGCGCGGGCCGGGCCGGGTGTCGAGCCCGTCCTGTTCTTGGCCCGTCTGCGCCAGGCGCCATTGCCATTCGGCCTCGTAAACCGCCTTCAGCCGCTGGTCGGCGGCTGACGCCGTGGTTTGCGCCGCGGCGCTGCCGGCCAGCAGCACGGCGGCGGTGATGGTGCGAATCAGCATGGCTCCCCCCCCCCTTGGTCAAACTCAGCCGCGGCCGCGATAGGTGGGCACCCCCTGATCGGGCAGCCACAGGCCATCGGGGACCGGGCCCGATTGCCAGAACACGTCGATCGGGATGCCGCCGCGCGGATACCAATAGCCGCCAATGCGCAGCCATTTGGGCCGCATTTCGGCCACGAGGCGCTGGCCAATGCCCACCGTCACATCCTCGTGAAAGCCGGCATGGTTGCGGAACGAACCAAGGAAAAGCTTCAAGGCCTTTGATTCCACGATGGTTTCATCGGGAACATAGTCAATCACGATATGCGCGAAATCCGGCGCGCCCGTCACCGGGCACAGCGAGGTGAATTCCGGGCAGGTGAAGCGCACCAAGAACAGCGCGCCAGGCCGCGGGTTGGGCGGATAGTCCAGCACCGCCGCGTCCGGGCTGGCCGGCAGGGCCGATGACTGGCCCAAATGCAACACGTCGACCACTTAATCTCTCCAAGCTGTAACAAAGCCATGGTCCAAGCCGACAATGGGGGTGACATGCGCTGGCTGCGCAATTATGTCACGCCTCTATCTTGGTCCGGACAATGATCCTCGGGGAGTAGCCGCATGAACCTTCTGGTGTCCACTGAATGGCTTGCCGCAGAGATGGGCAAGTCTGATCTCAGGATCATCGACGCCACCCTGTTCCTGCCGGCCCATGGTCGCAATGCCCGCGCCGAATTCGAAGCCGCGCACATCCCGGGTGCGGTGTTCTTCGACATCGAGGAAGTGTCGGACGCGACCAATCCCCTGCCCACCATGCTGCCGCCGGCCGAGAAATTCGCCTCGCGCTGCCAGGCGCTGGGCCTGGGCGATGGCAGCCGCATCGTGGTCTATGACAACAGCCCGATCCGTTCGGCCGCGCGCGTGTGGTGGATGCTGCATCTGTTCGGCGCGCACGAGGTGGCGATCCTGGATGGCGGCTTTGGCAAGTGGCAGGCCGAGGGCCGGCCGGTGGAAAGCGGCAAGCCGATCGTGCGCCACCGCCATTTCACCGTGTGGGCGGACAAGAAGCTGGTGCGCGATGCGGCGCAGATGACCGAGAATCTGCGCACCAAGGCCGAACAGGTGGTGGATGCCCGGTCCGCCGCGCGCTTCACCGGTGCCGAAGCCGATCCGCGCCCCGGCGTGCGCCCGGGCCATATCCCGGGTTCGAAGAACATCCCCTATGCCGCGCTGTTCAACGAGGATGGCACCTACAAGACTCCGGCCGAGATCAAGGCGTTGTTTGATGGCGCCGGCATCGATCTGGCCAAGCCGCTGGTGGCGACCTGCGGTTCGGGCATCACGGCCCCGGTGCTGGCCTTTGGCGCCGCGCTCAATGGCAAGACCGATGTGGCCGTGTATGACGGCAGCTGGAGCGAGTGGGGCGCCAACCCGCACAATCCGGTCGTCACGGGCCAATAGGAGGTTTGGCGCGTGACGCTGCGCCGGCCGCCGCGCGCTGACCTGTCGGGGCTGGGCACGGGCACGCAGCTGGCCCAGGCCGGGCGTGAGCATGCCGTGGACATGGTGAACGTGCCGGTGGCGCGGGCATCAACCATCCTGTTTGAAAATCTGGCGGATCTGGACCGGGCGATCCGCGATCCGGATGCCGGGCTTTATTATGGCCGGCGCGGCACCCAAAGCCATTGGGCGCTGGAAGACGCGCTGACCGGGCTGGAGCCGGGCGCTGCCGGGACCAAGCTGTTTCCCTCTGGCGTGGCCGCCATCACCACCAGCCTGCTGGCCTGTCTGAAGGCGGGCGACGAGCTGTTGATCACCGACAGCGCCTATGAGCCAAGCCGGACCTTTGCCGATCATCTGCTCAGCCCCCTGGGCATCACCACCCGCTATTTCGATCCGCGCTGCGGGGCGGGCATCGCTGAGATCATCTCTGAGCAGACGCGGGCGATCCTGCTGGAATCGCCGGGTTCGTTGAGTTTCGAGATCCAGGATCTGCCGGCCATCACGCAGGTGGCGCGCAGCCGCGGCATCACCACCCTCATTGACAACACCTGGGCGACCCCTCTGCTACAACACCCCTTAGACCTGGGAGCGGATTGGGTTATCCATGCCTCAACCAAATACCTGGGTGGACATAGTGATGTATTGGGAGGGGTGGCGATCGCCAAACAGACGGATGACTTTTACCAACGGGTGAGGCACTATCAAATCACGGGGGGCGCAGTTCCCTCTC
>CAZAWH010000221.1:0-3191 GCA_964488775.1 uncultured Sandarakinorhabdus sp.
TCCAGCGCGGCCGGCCAGCGGGCGCCACCACCTTCGATGCCGAACTGGCGCAAGCCTTCGGCGCGGCGGTGCGCGCGTTGCGGACGGAGCGCGGCATCGCGCAGGAGTCGCTGGCGCACCTCGCGGGCATCGAGCGTTCGCACATGGGCAAGGTCGAGCGTGGCGAGCACATGCCCACGCTGGCGATCATCTTCAAGATCGCCAGCGCACTCGAATGCAGCACGGCAGTGCTGATGAGCAAGGCCGAAGAACTGCTGGCGGTAGCCCAGGCATAGCCGCCGAAGCCCCGCCATCATGGCGGGGCGTGCCAGGCCGATCCGGTGCCAGCCGGTTCGGCGGTATCGAGGGGCGCCAAGCACCGCGCGGCGGGGATGGGCCTGGCGCCGATCCCTTGGAGGCAAGCGAAGCGCGCAGCGCCGCAGGCGCGAAGGCGGCAGGGATTGGAGCCGAATGGCCGTGACGGCGTAGTCGGCACGGGGCGGAGCCCGCAAAGCCCGGTGGTGCGCAGCACCGACCCGCCCCGCATGTACCTCTACCAATTCAAGCCATTGCTTGGTAGCCAGGCAAGACACATCCCGCACACTGCCAAGCCATTCTGCTTGCCGATACAGCGCAGCATTCGCAACACAGCGCCCCGCCGCGTGGGCGGGGCGCTGGCGGCCGTCAGGCCGCCTGGGGCTTGCTGCGCGACCAGATCAGGTCGTGCGTGCCGTCCTCGTCTTCGATCAGGCGGGCGTAGACCGTGGCCGGGAACGAAGGATCGTCGAGGGTCACGGAGATGTACTCCCGCCCGGCCTCGCTGGTCTTCTTCCACGCCGCGCCGATGTCGTGGCTGGCGGCCTGCAGGCGGAAGTCAGGGGCCTTCTCGTTGTCGCCCTTGTCGTTGGGCACCAGCTTGACCTTGACGTTGAGCGTCAGGGTGCGAAGCGTGCCGGTGAAGCCGTCTTTGTCTGCGGTGAAGGTGCCGATGTTGGCCATGATGTTTCTCCTTTCGGTTGAACAAGGTTCGCGCCCATCGCGTCCTTGTTGTGATCCGGCCGGCGGGGGACGGGCTGGCTGCACCGCTTGCGGTCGCAACGCAGTGGAGAACCGGAAGGCGAAAAGAATTTGTCCCGCGAGGAATGCGCGCAGCGCAGGGGAAATTGTTTTCGCCGGACGGTTGCAGCCATAAGCCCGAGGCGCAGCCGCGCCCCCACCAGGATTCACAACGAGACAAGGACGCCTTGGGCCGAACCGCTCCGAAAGGAGATGGGGCCGACTCGGCATCCCCGCATGAAGGCTTCTCCGGCTCGCCCACTGACGCGGGCCAGGTCAACCACCCGACGACAAGCGAGAACGCCCCCGCCGCACCTTGCGGCGCCGCTCTTGAGGCGTGGCGTTGAAGCTCCATAGCGATGCCGGGCGGGTTGTCCGTGAACCGTCCTTCGTGACGTGATGGGCAGGAACCGCCAGCGTTGAGGACGGCACGCACCTGCACAACCTGCCGCAGCAAGCGCCAGCGTGTTCGCCAGCGCCCCGCCCATCGGGGCGGGGCGCTGGCCGGGCCGATCCGGCGCAGCCGGTTCGGCCGCATCGAGGGGCGCCAAGCATCGCGCGGCGGGGATAGCCCGCAGGGCTTTCCCCTGGAGGCAAGCGAAGCGCGCAGCGCCGCAGGCGCGAAGGCGTGAGGGATTGAAGCCGAATGGCCGTGACGGCGAAGTCGGCACGGGGCGCAGCCCGAAAGCCCGGCGGCGCATTGCGCCGACACGCCCAGCCCATTCAGTACGCCATCATGAACAGCCTACAGATGCGGCTTGAGCCAGAGCCACAACGCCACCCCCATCGCCAGCCACAGCATCAAGATCATCACGGCCCCGAATCGGCTCCTTGGCTTGGCCCCTTCTGTTCGCATCCATTCATCGGCCTGCACACGGCACTCCGCCAGCACCTCGGACGGCAACAGCTTCACGGTCAGCCAGATCAGCACGGGCAACAGAATCACATCGTCCAGATAGCCCAGCACCGGGATGAAGTCTGGAATTAGGTCGATGGGACTCAGGGCATAGGCCACCACGAACAACCCCAGCGCCTTGGCATACCAAGGCGTGCGGGGATGCTTGCCGGCAAACCACAGCGTCACGCCATCGCGTTTGATGCGCTTGGCCCAAGTCTTCATGGTGGTGCTGATACTCATGCCGGAAAGTGTGGCATAGCAGAAATAGCCGATTGACCCGATCGGCACATACTGGCATCGCGCACCACCGCGATGCCTGCAACGCCGCCGCCCGAGCCAGAGCGAGGGCGGCGGCGTGATGTTCCGGCTGTTCGGCTTCAACACCGCGCCCAGGACGGAACGGCCTGGGCGCGGTGCTGACGATGGTTATTCCTTCGTCTCGATGATCCACCACACGGCGCGAGCCAAGGCGCGACCCGTGATGGGATGAATGTCGGTGAGGTCAGCGCGGGCCGACCAGCCCGAGGGCGGGCGGTAGCCGCGCACGTCGCCATCGCCGTGCCAGCGGCGGGCGCGTGTTGTGCCGGGGGCGTAGATCGCCGCCATGCGCTGGCGGCTGCTGGTGATGCGGGTCATGGGGGCTTCTCCTTTCGGCGAAGCGCCCCGGTCGAGGCCGGGGCGCTTGCCTTCGGCGCGGGTCAAGCGGCCAGCGCCTCGGCGGTTTCATCCGCCATTGCCTCGGCATCCTCCGGGGCGTCCTGCTCCGGGCCTTCCTCCTGCGCGCTTTCCTGCACTGCCTGCTGCGGGCCTGCGGCCTTGAAGATGGCAGGCATCCAGCCCGTGCCATCGGCCAGCCGCTCGGCTTCGCTGGCAATGTCGGCCTTCTTGAGCTTACCCAGCCGGGTGACGGATTCCGGCGCGAACTCGCCCACGGCCTTCAGAATCACGGCCTTGGAAACATGCTTGAAGTAGCCTTCGGCGGTCGGCTGCCACCATGCGGCCATGTCGAGGCCCACGGCCTGCGCCAGTTCTTCGCCGGGCTGGTGCGGCGTGGCGCGAGGCGTCACCACGTCCACCGTGGAAGCCACGCACACGGCCAGCAGCTTGACCAGTTCGTCTTGCGACTTCGCCAGCAGCGCGGCGAACAGTTCGGCGCTGTCCTGCTGCAAGGCTTCGCCCGCCACCTGTTGCAGTTCGCGCAGGGCCACGGCGGCGGGCGATTCCGGCCAGTCCGGGGCCATGCCTTCCAGCCGGTCTT
>CAZAWH010000222.1:0-3142 GCA_964488775.1 uncultured Sandarakinorhabdus sp.
GCTGGAAAGAATCCACCGTGGTGATCCGCTTCTGGATCATCGCCATCCTGCTCGCGCTAGCGGGCCTGGCCACCCTGAAGCTCAGGTAATGGCCATGCTCGTTCGCGGCGCTCCGTCCCTCACCCCTGCATACCCCGCACCGCGCACGCTGTGGCGTATCGACGGCGTGCGGGGGGATGGAGCGCCGCAACCTTGATCACCGCACCCGCCTTTGCCGGCAAGACCTGGGGCGTGCTGGGCCTGGCCCGCACCGGCCGTGCCGTGGCGGCGGCGCTGGCCGCGTCGGGCGGCACGGTGTGGGGCTGGGATGATGGCGAGGCCGCGCGCGCCGGGTTCGACGGCACGCTGGTCGATCTGGTCAATGCCGATCTGTCGGGCCTGGCCGGCATCATCGTGTCGCCGGGTGTGCCGCACACCGCACCGATCTTTGCCGCCGCCGCCCGCGCCGGGGTGCCGGTGATGGGCGATACCGAATTGTTCGCGATGGCGCTGCCCCACCTGCCGCCGTGCCGCATCGTCGGCATCACCGGCACCAACGGCAAATCCACCACCACCGCGCTGCTGCACCATCTGCTGGCCTCCGCGGGCGTGCCGGCCGCGATGGGCGGCAACATCGGCCTGCCCATCCTGGCGCAAGACCCGCTGCCCGCCGGCGGTGTGTGGGTGCTGGAACTGTCAAGCTATCAGCTGGACATCACCCACAGCCTGGCCTGTGATGTCGCCATCCTGACCAACATCACCCCCGACCATCTGGAACGGCATGGCAGCATGGCCGGTTATGCCGCGGCCAAGGCGCGGATCTTTGCCATGCAGCGCCCGGGCGCCACCGCCATCGTCGGCCGCGCCGCCCAGGCGCAGTATCGCGTGGGCGGCGGCCCGGCCGCCCTCACCATCATCGAGGAGGTGGCCCTGCCAGGTGCCCAGGCCGACTGGCCGTCGCTGCAGGGGCCGCACAATCTGGAAAATGCCCGCGCCGCCGTTGCCGCGGCCCGCGCGCTGGGGCTGGCCGATGCCGATATCGCGCGCGGCCTTGCCACCTATCAGGCGCTGGCCCACCGCATGGAACCGGTGGGCGAAAAACATGGCCTGTTGTGGGTGAACGACAGCAAGGCCACCAACCCCGACAGCACGGCGCCGGCGCTGGCCGCCTATGGCCGCATCCACTGGATTGCCGGCGGCCGGCCCAAGCTGGATGCCGACGGCCATGCCGATCTGTCGGCCGTGCTGCCCAATCTGGGCCAGGTGGTGCATGCCTGGCTGATCGGCGAGGCCGCGCCGCTGTTTGCGCCGCAGCTGGCCCCGCATGTGCCGACCAGCATCGCGGGCACGCTGGAAGCCGCCATCGCCGGCATCCTGGCCAGCGCGCAGGCCGGCGATGTCGTACTGTTCAGCCCGGCCGCCGCCAGTTTCGACCAGTATCGCGATTTCGAAGCCCGGGGCGCCGCGTTCCGCGCCGCGGTCGCGGCCTTGTGACGGGGGGAGACGCAGCCATGGCCCATGCTGATCATGCCGAACGCCGTCCACTGGATCGCCGCTATCGCCTGCCCGGCAACATGGCGCTGTCGCGCGGGGACCGGTCGCCGCTGGGCCGCTGGTTCTGGACGATCGACAAGACGCTGCTGCTGCTGATCCTGGCGCTGGTGGCCGCCGGCATCACCGCGGTGGCCGCCGCCTCGCCGGCTGCGGCCCGGCGGCTGTCGGGCGGCAATGTCCGCTTTGATGATCTGCATTTCCTCTATCGCCAATTGCTGTGGGTGGCACTGGGCCTGCCGCTGATGCTGGCGACATCGATGCTGAACATCCGCAACCTGAAACGTCTGGCGGTGGCCGGCACCTTCCTGTGCCTGATCGCCCTGATCCTGGTGCCGTTCATCGGCGGCGGCGCCAATGGCGCGGCGCGCTGGATCCAGTTGCCCGGCTTCCAGTTCCAGCCGTCGGAATTCTTCAAGCCCTGCTTCATCATCGCCACGGCCTGGCTGCTCAGCCTGAAGCTGGAGGATGGCAGCCTGCCCACCATGCAGATCAGCGCCGCCATCCTGGCCATGGCCCTGATCTGCCTGATCGCCCAGCCGGATGTGGGGCAATCGGCGCTGATCTCGGTGGTCTGGCTGTCCCAGGCGACGCTGGCCGGCCTGTCGCTGACCATCATCGGCATCCTGGCGCTGGTCGGCGCGGTCGGGCTGGTGGCGGCCTATTTCACCCTGGATCACTTTGCCGCCCGCATCGACAAGTGGATCAGCGGGTCGGGCGACACCTTCCAGATCGACAAGGCGCTGGACTGTTTCCGCGCCGGCGGCTGGCTGGGCACCGGGCCGGGCGAAGGCCGCATGAAGTTCCGCCTGCCCGAAGCCCAGACCGACTATATCTTCAGCGTGATCGGCGAGGAGTTCGGCCTGATCGCCTGCTTCATGCTGGCCGGGCTGTTCATCGCGCTGGTGGTGCGCGCCCTGCTGCTGGCGATGGAGGAGGATGATCCCTTCATCTTCCTCGCCACCTCCGGCCTTGCCGTGCAGTTCGGCCTGCAGGCGATGATCAACATGATGGTCAATCTGGCGCTGCTGCCGTCCAAGGGGATGACGCTGCCGTTCATCAGCCATGGCGGCTCCAGCTTCCTGGCCATTTCCATGGGCGCCGGCATGCTGCTCGCCCTCACCCGCTGCAACCCCTTCCTCAAGGGCCGGCCCTGGGCGAAAGGCGCACTGGCCTGATGACCGACAAACCGCGCCCGCGCACCCCCGGCCCCGGCGGCACCTATGTGCTGTGCGCCGGCGGCACGGGCGGACACATGGTGCCGGCGCATTGCCTGGCGCTGGAACTGATGGCGCGCGGCCACAAGGTGCATCTGGTCACCGATGAACGGGGCTTGCGCTTCCCCGGCCTGTTTCCGGGCGTGCCGGTGACGAAGGTGGAGGCCGCCTCGACGGGCCGCAGCGGCTGGAGGGCGCTGCCGCAGGTGGCCTTGAGCATCTGGCGCGGCCGGCAGGCAGCGCGGGCGCTGTTCAGGCAGATCCGCCCGCGGGCGGTGGTGGGCTTTGGTGGCTATCCGGCGCTGCCGGGGTTGCTGGCCGGCCTGTCGCTCTATCTGCCCTGCCTGATCCACGAACAAAATGCCGTGCTGGGCCGCACCAACCGCTATCTGGCG
>CAZAWH010000223.1:0-3140 GCA_964488775.1 uncultured Sandarakinorhabdus sp.
TGGTGCCGCGCCGGTTGGCCACGGTGCCCAGGCTTTCGATCGGCCCCAGCGGCACCCCGCGCGAGAAGCGCTGGCGGAACAGCTCGCGGTTGCGGGCGACTTCCACCACGGTTTCATCCGACAGGGCGTTGACGACGCTGATGCCCACACCGTGCAGGCCGCCGCTGGTGGCATAGGCCTTGCCGCTGAACTTGCCGCCGGAATGCAGCATGGTCAGGATCACCTCCAGCGCCGACTTGTCGGGAAAGCGCGGGTGGGGATCGATGGGGATGCCGCGGCCATTGTCGGCGATGGTCAGGCTGCCATCGGCGTCCAGCGTGACCTCGATGCGGGTGGCGTGACCGGCCACTGCCTCGTCCATCGCGTTGTCGAGCACTTCGGCGGCGAGATGGTGCAGGGCCCGTTCGTCGGTGCCGCCGATATACATGCCGGGGCGGCGGCGGACCGGTTCCAGCCCTTCCAGCACCTCGATGTGGCTGGCATCATAATCGGCAGAGCTTTGCGTGGCGGCAAACAGATCGGACATGGCAACTGTATAGGGCGCGGCGCGGCTGGCCGCCAGCATCTTGGCAGGCCGTGTTGGGGCCGAACTGCGACCATTTGTGCCGCAGCTACGCAATTTCGCGCATTGCGACCGGCCATTGTGCAGTGCAATAGGGGCAGGCCGATATGGCGATCCTCCCCAAGGATTTACTGGGGCCGGGCAACAGCCCGGCCCCTTT
This sequence comes from uncultured Sandarakinorhabdus sp., assembly GCA_964488775.1. Lineage (GTDB taxonomy): Bacteria > Pseudomonadota > Alphaproteobacteria > Sphingomonadales > Sphingomonadaceae > Sandarakinorhabdus. Next base: position 723 of record CAZAWH010000223.1, read on the forward strand.
TTTTGTGCATTTGCCGTGGGTTGGGAGCAGGTCTCAGGCGTTTGACGTAGGCTGCGCCATTTGCCCCAGAGGATTCGATTCTGCTGCGCTGCATCATCCGGTTGGGAGTGCTGCCCGGTTGCGGGTGGTGCGGACCAATTTTCTCTGGGCAGGGGGAAGCACATGATGAACTTGCGCACGGCGATGCGGACGGCATCGCGTACCGCCATGGCTGCGGCCATGGCACTGGCAGGCGCGGCATTGGCACAGGATGCGCCACCGCCGCTGTTGCCCGGGCTGTCCGGCCCGATCAGTTACAATCCGGATCCGATCAGCTTTGATCTGGGCGGTTCCAAAATCTATGTCACCGGCATTGCCAGCGGCTATGGCGGGTTTCAAAGCAACAGCACGCCCGGCGTGGCTGACAGTTTTGCCGACGTGTCGAACGCCCAGGTGATCATCCAGAAGCCGGAAGGCGTGTTCCAGTTTCTGGTGCAGGCCGGGTTGTACAGCCATGAGACGCTGGGTCTGGGCTATGCCCGGGCCACCAGCTACACCGATCTGACCTATGGCCCGGTGCCGCAGGCGTGGATCAAGCTGGCGCCGTCGTCCAGCTTCAACGTGCAGGCCGGCATCCTGCCGACGCTGATCGGCCTAGAAGCGCCGTTCAGCTTCCAGAACATGAACATCGAACGCGGCGTGCTGTGGGGCCAGGAAAATGTGCTGACCCGCGGCGTGCAGGCCAATGTGACCATGGGCAAGGTGAGCGCCAGCCTGGCGCTGACGGACGGGTTCTTCTCCGGCAAGTTCAACTGGCTGTCGGGCATCCTGTCCTATGTGGACGGGCCGCACACGCTGTCGCTGGTGCTCGGCGGCGCGCTGGACCGCAATGCGCGGGCGACCTTTTCCACCCCGCCGGTGCAGAACAACAGCACCATCTTCAACGTGATCTACAGCTATGCCGGCGAAAAATGGTTGGTGCAGCCCTATTTCCAATATGCCCGCGTGGGGGATCTGCCCTTCCTGGGCACCACCAGGGCGGACAATTGGGGCGTCGGCCTGCTGGCGAAATACAAGATCGACGACAATTGGAGCCTGCCGGTGCGGGCCGAGTATATCGACAGCAAGGCACCGCGCGCCACGGCGGCCAGCTTCCTTTATGGGCCGGGCTCCAACGCCTTCTCGCTGACGGTGACGCCGACCTACACCTGGAGCCGCTTCTTCATCCGGCCGGAACTTTCCTATGTTTCGGTGTCGGGGATCACGCCGGGGTCGGCCTTTGGCGCGGCGGGGATGGACAAGAGCCAGGTGCGCGGGCGGCTGGAGTTTGGTGTGGTGTTCTGACCAGCCGGCTGGCCACAACGCGCAGCGTTGTGGCCAGACTCGGCGCAGTCACGGCCGGCGAGCGAAAAGGGCGGGGCATTCCCCGCCCTTTTTGACTCGTCCGACGGCGCGGCTTTGCCGCGCCCTTTTTCGTTCATGTCTCTTGGCGCTGCTGTTGCAGGCCATGGGTGCCGCGCGCGGGCCAGGCCCGCGCGACTGGGCACGCGATGCTTGTGGGCAGGTTGCGAAGGGAAGGAAGAAAGGAAGAAAGGAAGAAAGAGCGCGGCAAAGCCGCGCCGTCGGACGAGTCAAAAAAGGCGGCCTGTAAGGGCCGCCTTTTTCGCTCGCCGTCCGAGCGCGACGCGAGTCGGCCCGTAACGCTGCGCGTTACGGGCTCGCCGCTTACGCGCTATAATACATATCAAATTCAACCGGCGCGGGGGTCATTTCCCAGCGCAGCACTTCTTCCATCTTCAGCTCGATATAGGAATCGATCTGATCGTCGGTGAACACGCCGCCCTTGGTGAACACGGCGCGGCTCTTGTCGAGGGCGCCCAGGGCTTCGCGCAACGAGGCGCAGACGGTCGGCACCTTCTTCAGTTCGCGCGGCGGCAGATCATAGAGATTCTTGTCCATCGCGGCGCCCGGGTGGATGCGGTTCTCGATGCCATCCAGGCCCGCCATCAGCAGCGCGGTATAGGCCAGATAGGGGTTGGCGGTGGCATCGGGGAAGCGCACTTCCACGCGCTTGGACTTGGTGCCGGTGCCATAGGGAATGCGGCACGAGGCCGAGCGGTTGCGGCTGGAATAGGCCAGCAGCACCGGCGCTTCGAAGCCCGGCACCAGGCGCTTGTAGCTGTTGGTGCTGGGGTTGGTGAAGGCGTTGCAGGCCTTGGCATGCTTGATGATGCCGCCGATGAAGAACAGCGCGGTTTCCGACAGGCCGGCATATTGATCGCCGGCGAACAGCGGAGTCTTGCCGTTCCAGATCGACAGGTGGGTGTGCATGCCGCTGCCGTTGTCGTCCTTGATCGGCTTGGGCATGAAGGTCGCGGTCTTGCCATAGGCATGGGCGACCTGGTGCACGACATATTTGTAGACCTGCATGCGGTCAGC
>CAZAWH010000224.1:0-3132 GCA_964488775.1 uncultured Sandarakinorhabdus sp.
AGGTGCGGGAAGATGCCGAACGGCACCGCTTCGGCCCAGCTGCCCATCATCATCGGGCGGATGAAGCCGAGCACCAGATAGAGCCAGATGGCCGAGGCGAAGGCCCAGGCGACATGGCTGCCCATGCCCAGTTCCTTGGCGCGCACGAAGGTGCGGGCCCACCACAACAGGATCGAGGCGGTGAGGAAGCCACCAGCGGCGATCCACCAGCCGCCTTCGTTCAGCGGCACGTTGAAGGTGAAGCCATATTTGGCGGGCGGCGGCTCAAGGCTGAGCCAGAACAGCTGGCGGACGAACTGGACAGGATCCCAGTTCACCGAGGCCAGCATGTTCAGGCCCATGATCTCGATGGCGATGAAGCCGCACAGCAGCGAGGCCACGCCGAGCGTGCCGAGGTAGACCGGGCCGATCTGGGCGCCGCCCAGCTTGCCCATCAGCCACGACGTGCCGAACGGACCAAAGCGCGAGTCGTTGTTGGGACCCAGCGGGACGCCGGCTTCCAGCTCACCGCGGAGCTGAACCTGCGTGAAGATGTTCTGATAAGCCATGGTGCGTGTCCGTCCTCAACGCCAGATCGGCAGGTTGAGCCACCAGGTCCACCACTCCGGCCAGCCACGCGACCAGAAGGGACCCGAGATGATGATGCACACCGCGCTCCAGAAGCCGGCGTTCATCGCCAGCAGCAGGCCCACACGGTGGATGCCCAGCGTGCCGACCGAATAGCCGATCAGATCGCGGAAGAACGTGTCTTCATATTCCGGCGACTTCACCACTTCACCCTTGGCCGGGTTCACCGCCGACAGCACGAGCGCGCCGTGCAGGCCGAGCGCCAGCGTGGTGGTGAAGAAGAAGCTCACCGCCAGCATGTGGGCCGGGTTGTAGTGGAAGTGCAGATACTGATAGCCGGTGTTCGACACCCAATCGAGGTGCGGGAAGATGCCATAGGGGAAACCATAGCCCCAGGCACCCATCAGCAGCGGGCGGAACACCACCAGCGTGGCATAGGCCAGGATGGCCATGCCGAATGCGGCCGGAACATGATAGCCCATGCCCAGCTTGCGGCAGATTTCCACCTCGCGCAGCGCCCAGCTGATGAAGGCCCCGAGCGCGCAGATCGTGATGATCTGCCACAACCCGCCTTCCTTCAGCGGCGCCAGCGCCAGCCCGTAGGAAATATCAGGCGGCGCGATGTTGATCAGCCACGGGTTCCACGTTGGACCGATGGCGGCTCCGTACAGGATCAGTGCCGTACCCAGGGCAGCGAAAAAGATCGTCGTGACCCCGAAGAACCCGACGTAGAAAGGACCGATCCAGAAGTCGAAGAGATCACCGCCGATCAGCGTGCCCCCTCGGACTCGATATTTGCGTTCAAAACTCAACACTGCCATGGCGCACCTCCCCCAGGTTGCCGCTGATCAGGATCGATCAGCAGAACGGGCCCGTTGCAAGGGTGCGGATGGGCGGGCGGCGGAACCAGCCCGCCCATCGCGCGCTTGACCGGATGTGTCCGGGCAGCCTGACCGGGGTCAGGCGGCCTGCGACGCTTCCGTGATGGCCGCCGTTTCCTTCGGCTCGGCGCCGTCCAGCCAGTTGTAGCGGTCGGTGCTGAGCAGGATGAAGTGGATCAGGATGGCCAGCGTGAAAAGGAACACCGCCAGGGCAGTGCAGATGCGCTGCGGGTTGAAGGTCTGCCAGATCTTCCACATTGTCGTCGCTCCTTAAGCCCGGGGCGCAGCGACGCCAGAAGCGTCGGCCTGCTGGATCTGGTGGATCTCGGTCGCGGCGAAGGCGCGCTTGGAGCCCAGCCACGGACGCCACACCCAAACCAGCCAGTGGGCGATAACGGCCACGATCACGAAGAACGCCATCGACACGACGAAGCCCCGGTGGAACTCCTTCGCTTCGGCGTCGGTCAGGTAGGTACCCGGACCAATCTTGTTGTCACTCATGCCTTTTCCTCCGATGGTTCCGCCGCACGGGGCCGTTATGGCCTCGCCCGACCGGCGGCTTCGCGGCGTAGGATGATTCCACCGCAAAGACTGTCAAGCTCTCTGGACAGGGGGTCCGTCAAGCCAATTCCTCCAAAACCCTCCATGGCAATTTTGTAACCATGTGAAAAGAGGGAATTGTTCGTCATGCCGCTTGCGCCTCATAAAGTCGGGCGGCAGCGCGCAGCCGATCCAGTGTCACCAGCTTCTCGCCAGCGTCACGGGTGGCCCGCTCCGCCGCGTCGCGCAGGCGCTTGGCGGCCGAAATCCGCACCAGAACCGGCTCCTTCTCGACCATGCGATCCAGTTCGGAACGGGCGTCGTCGGCCCACATCACCGCTTCCAGCAGGCGCGACGGCGTGGCGTCGGCCCTGTCCATCTGGGTGGACAGTGGCAGGATGAAGAACAGCGCGTCGAACAGCGCGTTGCACACTTCCTGCATGATCCAGGTGCAGCCGGCATAGCCCATGAACGGGGTGCCGGTGTGCCGCCGAATCGCGGCGCCCGGGAAGCTGGCGTTGATGTAGATCGACCGGCTGTTGGCTTCGGCCATGTACATGCGTTCGTTGTAGCTGCCGAAGACGATCAGCGGGCTGGTGGTGCGAATCGATTCGCGCACCTTCTCGTTGTCGGGCTTCACGCCGGCGTTGCGCTGATAGGCGAACACGCAAGGCATCCCCATGTCGTCTTCCAGGAACACCTTCATACCACGGGCATAGGTTTCCGTCGCCACGATACCGAAGCTGGCGGTGGCAAAGAAATCCTGGGTGACCGACCGCCACAGATCCCACAGCGGCTTCAGCGTGGTGTGCTTTTCCTTCTCGATGAAGGGTTCCGGGTCCACCCCGGTCAACTCACCCAGCTTGCGCAGGAAGGCGGTGGTGCTGTTCAGCCCGATCGGCGCCTGCAGATAGGGCCGCTCCAGCGTCTCGCACAGGTTGCGGCCCCATTCGCGATACATGCACACGTTCACCGAGGCATCGGCGAGGCGGCGGATATCGGCCAGGTGGGTGCCCAGCGGGAACACCATGTTCACCTCGCAGCCCATGCCTTCGATCAGGCGGCGGATCTCCGCCAGGTCCGACGGCATGTTGAAGGTGCCATATTGCGGCCCGATGATGTTGACGAGCGGCTTCTCGCCCTC
>CAZAWH010000225.1:0-3100 GCA_964488775.1 uncultured Sandarakinorhabdus sp.
GGGTCACCGGGTGGCGACCGCCCGAGGTCCGGCCTTCACCACCGCCGTGCGGGTGGTCAACCGGGTTCTTGGCAACACCGCGGGTCAGCGGGCGATAGCCCAGCCAGCGGTTGCGGCCGGCCTTGCCGAGGTTCTGGTTGGCGTTGTCCGGGTTGGACACCGCACCCACCGTCGCCATGCATTCGGCCCGGACATAACGCTGCTCGCCCGAGTTCAGGCGGATGATCACCATGCCCTTGTCGCGGCCCACCACCTGCACGAAGGTGCCGGCGGCGCGGGCCATCTGGCCACCCTTGCCGGGCTTCAGCTCGACATTGTGGACGATGGTGCCGATCGGCATCTGGCCGATTTCCATGGCATTGCCCGGCTTCACGTCGACCTTCTTGCCGGCGATCACCTGATCACCAACGTTCAGGCGCTGCGGCGCGATGATATAGGCCTGGGTGCCAACCTTGTCGGCATATTTCACCAGCGCGATGAAGGCCGAACGGTTGGGGTCATATTCCAGACGCTCGACGGTCGCGGCGACGTCCCACAGGCGGCGCTTGAAATCGACGACGCGATACAGGCGCTTGTGACCGCCACCAATGCCGCGCGCGGTGGCGTGGCCCTTGTTGTTGCGGCCGCCGGTCTTCTTCAGACCTTCGGTGAGCGCCTTGACCGGACGGCCCTTGTGCAGGGCGGACCGGTCGATCAGCACCAGGCCACGAGTGCCAGGGCTGGTCGGGTTGAAATTCTTGAGAGCCATGACTTCCCGCCCTTAGATGCTGGTGGTCACGTCGATGCGGTCGCCATCGGCAACCGTCACCACGGCCTTCTTCACGTCGGACCGGCGATACTCCTGGCCGCGCCAGCGCTTGGTCTTGCCCTTGGCCACCATCGTGTTCACGGCCAGCACCTTCACGCCATACAGCGCTTCGACGGCAGCCTTGATCTGCGGCTTGGTGGCATCCTTGGCGACCTGGAACACAACCTGGTTGTATTCCGAGACCAGCGTCGACTTTTCAGTGATCACCGGCTTCACCACGATGTCGTAGTGCTTGATGTCGATGTTAGCCATTGACGCGGGCCTCCAGGGCCGAAACGGCGGCGCGGGTCAGCACCAGCGTGTCGTGGTTGAGGATGTCATAGACATTGGCGCCGATGGCCGGCAGCACGTCCACATGCGGCACGTTGGCCGACGCCAGCGCGAACCCGGCATCCACGGCAGCGCCATCGATGAACAGGCCGGAGGTGATGCCCAGCTTTTCCATCGACGCGATGAAGGCCTTGGTCTTGGCTTCGCCAAGGTTCAGGTCTTCCACCACGATCAGCTTGCCTTCCTGGGCCTTCACCGACAGGGCGGTGGCCAGGCCAAGACGACGGATCTTCTTGTTCAGCGACGGGTTGAAATCGCGCACGCGCGGGCCATGGGCCTTGCCGCCGCCGATGAACTGCGGCGCAGCGCGGTTGCCGTGACGGGCCCGGCCGCCGCCCTTCTGGTTGCCCAGCTTCTTGCCGGTGCGGGCGACTTCGCTGCGTTCACGCGCCTTGCGGGCGGTGCCGCGGCGCTTTTCCAGCTGCCAGGTCACGACGCGGTGCAGGATGTCCAGCCGCGGCTCCTTGCCGAACACGGCTTCCGACAGCTCGATCTCGCCAGCGTCGGCCGCGGTCAGGGTCTTCACCTGAACCTTCATGATCAAGCCTCCGTGGATTCGTCGGCAGCCGGAGCGGCATCAACCACTTCAGCGACGACGTTGGTGTTGGCAGCCGCCTTGAGCGCGGCCGGATAGGGGCGGTCAGCCGGCGCCGGAACCTTCACGGCGTCCTTGACCAGCAGCCAGCCACCCTTCGAGCCGGGCACCGAGCCCATCACGAAGATCAGGCCGCGCTCGACGTCGGTCGACACGACTTCCAGATTCTGCTGCGTGCGCTGCTTGGCACCCATGTGCCCGGCCATCTTCTTGCCCGGGAAGGTGCGGCCCGGATCCTGGCGGTTGCCGGTCGAGCCGTGCGAACGGTGCGAGACCGAAACGCCGTGGGTGGCGCGCAGACCACCGAAGTTCCAGCGCTTCATGGCGCCGGCAAAGCCCTTGCCCTGGGTGATCCCGGTGACGTCCACCAGCTGGCCCGGAACGAAATGATCGGCGCTGATGGTGGCACCCGGTTCCAGCACGGCATCAGCCGCAACCCGGAATTCCGCCACCTTGGCCTTGGGCTCGACTTCGGCCTTGCCGAAGTGGCCGCGTTCCGGCTTGCTGGTGTTCTTGGCCTTCTTCACGCCGGCGCCAAGCTGCACGGCGGTGTAGCCATCGGTCTCGTCGGTCTTCACCGCGACGACCTGGTTGTTTTCGAGGGCGAGAACGGTGACCGGCACGTGCCGGCCATCTTCGCGGAAGATCCGCGTCATCCCCATTTTCTTCGCGATCACGCCAGTGCGCATGATCTGTTTCCTTTCATCAGAGGCCCCAACCGGTTGATCCGGGAGGGGCGTGACCCTTCCAAAGTCGCTCCGCGTATTTGGTAGGCCGGTTACTTGCCGAGTTTGATTTCCACGTCCACGCCGGCGGCCAGATCGAGCTTCATCAGCGCGTCAACCGTCTGCGGGGTGGGATCAACAATGTCGAGGAGACGCTTGTAGGTGCGCACCTCGAACTGTTCACGGCTCTTCTTGTCGACGTGCGGCGAGCGGTTCACGGTGAACTTCTCGAAGCGCGTCGGCAGCGGAATCGGACCACGGATGGCAGCGCCGGTCCGCTTGGCGGTGTCGGCAATCTCACCGGTGGCCATATCGAGCACACGATGGTCAAAGGCCTTCAGGCGAATGCGGATGTTTTGAGCGTCCATGGCACCAATCTTGTCAAACAGCGTTTCCTGACGGCCAGAGCCGCCAGCACTCAAAAAAAGCGGACCGGTTCATCCCCGAACTGGAAGGTCGGGGTTGCACCGGCCGCTTCGAAATTCTTGCCCCTGGTGTTCAGCCGCGGGGCCCGGCTTGCTCGTCAATGCTGCGATGTCGCGCATCAACGAATCAGGGCCGCTCCCCTAGGGAAGCGGCCCCATACACTCACTTGATGATCGACGCAACCACGCCGGCGCCGACGGTGCGGCCGCCTTCGCG
>CAZAWH010000226.1:0-3012 GCA_964488775.1 uncultured Sandarakinorhabdus sp.
GACACGATGGCCAGTTCCGACATGGCGAAAAAGCCGTTGAGCAGGATCAGGCCGGCGATGATGCCGGCGTCCAGCCAGGGGAAGGGGGCCATTGGCTCCGGGACAGGCTATGCGGGGCCAGGGTGCCCGCTCCCCTCCCTCATAGGGCATTGCGCCCCATGAGGGAAAGGGGGCGCATCAGCCGCGCAGCACGGCGCCGAGCCTGGCCGCCGCCGCCACCACCTTGGCGCAAATCGCTTCGATGTCGGCGTCGGTCAGGGTGGCCGTTGTCGGCTGCAGGGTGATTTCCACCGCCAGGCTGATCTTGCCGGCCTCCACGCCGGGGCCGGCATAGCGGTCAAACAGGCTTACATTGGTGATCAGCGCCTTGTCGGCCCCGGCCACGGCGCGGATCAGGCTGTCAGCGGCCAGGCCTTCATCCACCACGAAGGCGAAATCGCGGGTCAGCGGCAGCAACGGGCTGGGCGCATAGGCGTCACGCTTGCGGCTGCGCGGCGGCAGCGCATCAAGATAGAGTTCAACGGCGGCGACCGGGCCCTTCACGTCGAACGCAGCCGATGTGCGCGGGTGGATGATGCCGAAATCGGCCAGCGCCACCTTGCCCAGCACCAGCCGGCCGGCGCGGCCCGGATGCCACCAGCCATCCACCGGCGGGGCGACAGCCAGGCGCTGCACCGGCGCGCCCAGCGCCGCCAGCGCCGCCAGCGCTTCGGCCTTGGCGTCATAGGCATCGGGCTTCACGGCCGGGCCGGTGCGCCAGTCGCGGGCGCGGGCTTCGCCGGCCAACAGGATGGCGGCGGTCGGCCGCTCCGCATCGGCGAGATAGCGCTGGCCCAGCTCGAACAGGCGCACTGACGCCGTCCCGCGATCCATGTTGCGGGCGGCGGCCGAGAGCAGGCCCGGCAACAGGCTGGGGCGCATGGCGGCCATGTCGGCGGAGATCGGGTTGGCCAGCGCGAAGGCAGCGCCACCAAAGGCCTCGGCATCGGCCGGGGGCAGGAAGCTCCAGGTGATGGCTTCATCAAGGCCGCGCGCGGCCAGCGCCCGGCGCAGGCGGCGCTGGGTGCGCTGCAGCGGGGTGGCGGTGGGGGCAGCCACGCCGTCGCCGCGCGGCAACGGGGTGGATGGCACCTTGTCCAGCCCGTGGATGCGCACCACCTCTTCGACCAGATCGGCCTCGCCATCGACATCGCGCCGCCACGACGGAATGCTGACCTGCCAGACGTCGCCGCTGCCGCTGACGCCAAAGCCGAGGCGGGTCAGGATGGCAGCCTGTTCATCGGCCGCCACGTCCAGCCCGGCCAGGCCGGCGACGCGCGCCGGGCGATAGGCGATGCTGCGCGCCGGATCGGGAATGGCGCCGGCCAACACCATGTCCGACGCTTCGCCACCGCACAGATCAAGCACCATCCGGGTCGCCAGTTCGAGGCCGGGGACGACGAACAGGGGATCAACGCCGCGTTCGAAGCGGGCGCGGGCGTCGCTGTTGATGCCCAGCTTGCGCCCGGTGGCGCCGATGCGTTCGGGGCTGAAATAGGCCGCCTCGATCAGCACCTCGGTGGTAGTGTCGGCGCAGCCGCTGTGCTCACCGCCCATGATGCCGCCAATGTCGTGCACCTCTGCATCGTCGGCGATGACGGTCATGCTCTCGTCGAGCGCATAGGTCTTGCCATTGAGGGCCAGCACGCTTTCGCCGGCGCGGGCGCGGCGGGCGGTGAGGCCGCCTTGCAGTTTGGCCACATCATAGACGTGCAGCGGGCGGCCGCTGTCGATGGAGAGGAAGTTGGTGATATCGACCAGCGCCGAAATCGGGCGCAGGCCGACGGCGCGCAGGCGGCGCTGCAGCCAGTCAGGCGACGGCCCGTTGGTCACACCGCGCACGACACGGCCAGCGAAGGCGGGGCAGCCGTCGGCATCCGCGATGGTGATCGGGCGCGGCATCGGGAAGCGGCCGGGGACCGGCGCAATCGTGCGGGCCTTCAGCGTGCCAATGCCGGCGGCGGCCAGATCGCGGGCAATGCCGAGCACACCGAGACATTCCTGCCGGTTGGGCGTGATGGCGATATCGAAGACGGGATCGTTGAGGCCGGCCCAATCGACATAGCGCGCGCCCACCGGCGCGTCATCGGGCAGGGAAATGATGCCGTCATGCTCGTCGGACAGTTCCAGCTCGCGCATGGAACACATCATGCCCTTCGATTCGACGCCGCGGATGGCCGCCACCTTGAGCGTGATGCCACTGCCGGGAACATAGGTGCCGGGCGCGCCGAACACGCCTTTCATGCCGGCGCGGGCATTGGGGGCGCCGCACACCACCTGCACGGGGGCGCCGTCGCCGGTGTCGACGCTGAGCACCTGCAGCTTGTCGGCCTGCGGGTGCGCTTGCGCAGTCAGCACATGGGCGATGGTGAAGGCGCCAAGCGCGTCCGCCGGATTTTCGATGCCCTCCACCTCGAGGCCGCAACGGGTGAGCGCGTCGGCGATCTCGTCGACGCTGGCCGTGGTGTCGAGATGGTCCTTGAGCCAGGACAGGGTGAACTTCACGAGACAGCTCCGGCAGAAATGGAGGGCAGGTCAAAAGCGGAGAAGCCGTGATGCTTCAGCCACTTGATGTCGCCATCGAAGAAGGCGCGCAGATCGGTGAGGCCATATTTCAGCATGGCGAGGCGATCGACCCCGGTGCCGAAGGCAAAGCCCTGCCATTCGTTGGGATCAAGCCCGCAGGCGGCGATGACGCGCGGATGGACCATGCCGGACCCCAGCACCTCCAGCCACTTGTCAACCTGGCCGGCCCCGGCCGGCTTGCCGGTCTTGGCTGAGTAGCCAACATCCACCTCCACCGAGGGTTCGGTGAACGGGAAATAGGACGGGCGGAAACGCAGCACGACATCATCGACCTCGAAAAAGGCCTTGATGAAGGTTTCCAGCGTCCAGCGCAGGTGGGCGAGCGTGATGCCCTTGTCGATCACCAGGCCTTCGATCTGGTGGAACATCGGCGTGTGGGTGGCATCG
>CAZAWH010000227.1:0-3002 GCA_964488775.1 uncultured Sandarakinorhabdus sp.
CATCGAGCTGGGCATGCCGTTCACCGATCCGATGGCCGATGGCCCGGCGATCCAGCGCGGCAATCTGCGCAGCCTGGGGGGCGGCACTACGCTGAAGGCGTTGCTGGCCATGGTGCGCGCGTTCCGCGCCACGGATGATGAAACGCCGATCGTGCTGATGGGCTATTTCAACCCGATCCTCGCCTTCGGGCCGGAGCGGTTCGCCGCCGAGGCCAAGGCTGCCGGCATCGATGGCTGCATCGTCGTCGACCTGCCGCCCGAGGAGGCGGCGGAGCTGACCCCGGCGCTGGCCGCCCATGGCCTGCACCTGGTGCGCCTCGCCACGCCGACCACCGATGCCCAGCGGCTGCCGGCGGTGCTGAACGGAGCGTCGGGTTTCCTCTATTATGTCGCCGTGGCCGGGGTGACCGGGGCCAATTCGGCCGCCGCTGCCGATATCGCTGCCGCTGTCGCCCGCCTGAAGGCGGCGACGCCGTTGCCGATCGCGGTCGGCTTTGGCGTGCGCACGCCGGACCAGGCCGCCGCCATTGCCGCCCATGCCGATGCCGTGGTGGTGGGCAGCGCCATCGTGGATGCCATTGGCGATGCCGCCGAGGCCCGCGCCAACGATATTCCCGCCCGCGTTGCCACCCAGGTGGCGGCGCTGGCGCAAGCCGTCAGAACGGCCCGAAAGGACCAAGCAGCATGAGCTGGATCACCCGCACCCGCCAGCAATTGACCGGGTTTCTCGCCCGCCGCGACACGCCCGACAATCTGTGGACCAAGTGCAAGAATTGCGGCGCCATGGTCTATACCAAGGAGTGGGAGGACAATGCCTCCGTCTGCCCGCGCTGTGACCATCATGACCGCATCGGGCCCCAGGCGCGGTTCAGCCAGTTGTTCGATGGCGATTATCGCGTGCTGCCCTCGCCGAAGGTGGCCGAGGACCCGTTGAAGTTCAAGGATCAGAAGAAATACACCGATCGGCTGAAGGCGGCGCGCGCCGCCACCGGCGAGCCCGAAGCCATGATGGTGGCCGATGGCCAGATCATGGGCCGGCGCGCCATCGTGGGTGTGCAGGATTTCGCCTTCATGGGCGGTTCCATGGGCATGGGCGTGGGCGAGGCGTTCCTGGCCGGCGTGGATGCGGCGCTGGCCGCGAGTGCCCCCTATATCGTGTTCACCGCCGCCGGCGGCGCGCGCATGCAAGAAGGCATCCTCTCGCTGATGCAGATGCCGCGCACCACGGTGGGCATCCAGCAGCTGCATGATGCCGGCCTGCCCTATATCGTCGTGCTCACCGATCCCACCACCGGCGGCGTGACCGCCAGCTATGCCATGCTGGGCGATGTGCAGATTGCCGAACCCAATGCCCTGATCGGCTTTGCCGGCCAGCGCGTGATCGAACAGACGATCCGCGAAAAACTGCCCGAAGGCTTCCAGCGCGCCGAATATCTGCTGGAACATGGCATGCTCGACATGGTGGTGCATCGCCGCGACCTGAAGGAAACGCTGGGCCGCCTGATCGGCTTGTTGATGGCCCGCAGGGATATTGGGCGCGTTTCGGCGTGACCCCCACGGGCGGCCCTTCGCCCGGCGCGCGCATGCCGCCGGCCCGATCGGACAATCCGGTGCTGGATGCGCTGCTGCGCGACGCCTATGCCCTGCACCCGACCGAGATCGACCTGTCGCTGGGCCGGCTGGAACGGCTGCTAGAGCGGCTGGGCAATCCGCACCACCGCCTGCCGCCGGTGTTCCATGTCGCCGGCACCAACGGCAAGGGCAGCACCTGCGCCATGGTGCGCGCCTGCCTCGAGGCACAGGGCCACCGCGTCCATGTCTATTCCAGCCCGCATCTGGTGCGCTTCAACGAACGCATCCGGCTGGCCGGCCAATTGATCGCCGATGATGCCCTGATCGTGTTGCTGAAGGATGTGATCCGCCTGAATGGCGAGGCGCCGATAACCTTTTTCGAGCTGACGACGGCGGCGGCCTTTCTGGCCTTTGCCACGGTGCCGGCCGATGCCTGCGTGATCGAGGTGGGGCTGGGCGGGCGCATGGATGCCACCAATGTGCTGTCATCGGCGCTGGTGTCGGGCATTGCCCAATTGGGGCTGGACCACACGCAATGGCTGGGGCCGACCATCCTCGACATCGCGCGCGAGAAGAGCGGCATCGCCAAGCGCGGCGTGCCGCTGGTGACCGGCCGGCACCCGGCGGCGGTGACGGCGCGCATTGCCGAAATTGCCGGCCTGGCCGGCGCGCGCCTGGTGATCCGCGGCCAGGATTGGGATGCCGCCGTCTATGACAACCAGCTGCATTATCGCGATGCCGATGGCCGGCTGGCGGTGCCGCTGCCCCGGCTGGCGGGCAGCCACCAGCATGACAATGCCGCGCTGGCCATCGCCATGCTGCGCGCCCAGAGCGTGCTGCCGGTGAAGGAGGCCGCGCTGCGCGCCGGCATGGGCTGGGCCGAATGGCCGGCGCGGTTGCAGCGGCTGGACCAGGGGCCGTTGCCCGAGCTTCTGCCGGCCGGCAGCAGCCTGTGGGTGGATGGCGGCCACAATCCCGCCGCCGGCCGCGCGCTGGCGGAAAGCGTGCGCCCGCTGTTGCAGCCGGGCCAGCGCCTGTTGCTGGTGGCCGGGATGCTGGCCAACAAGGATGCCGAAGGTTTCCTGAAGCCGTTCGCCGGCATGGCCAGTGCGGTTTACACCGTGCCGGTGCCGGGCCACGCCGGCCATGATCCCCAGGCTTTGGCTGCCACCGCGTCGGCGATGGGCATGGCCACGGCCAGCGCGCCAAATCTGCGCCAGGCGTTGAAGGCGATTGCCCGCACCGGCGATGCGCCGCCATTGGTGTTGATCACCGGCAGCCTGCATCTGGCGGGCGCGGCGCTGGAACTGAACGGGCAGGTGCCGGCGTAAATCCTCCCCCTCTGGGGGAGGTGGCAGCCGCAGGCTGACGCAAGCGGCGCGCACGGCGGCGCTGGCCAGCCCCCTCCGCCCTGCGGGCACCTCCCCCAG
>CAZAWH010000228.1:0-2996 GCA_964488775.1 uncultured Sandarakinorhabdus sp.
GAACCGCAGCGCCGGCGCCAGCCGCCGGTGGCCCGCCTGCCGGTGGCCCGCCCGGCGGGTTCCGGGGTGGTGGTGGCGGCCCGCCGCGCGGCTTCCTCGATGGCCGGCTGCAGGTGGCGCTGTTCCACACCTGGACCTTCCAGAACGAGATTGGCATCCGCCCCGGCGTGCCGGTGCTGGATCTGCTCAATGGCTCGGCCATCGGCAACCAGGGCGGCGCGCCGCGCCACCAGATCGAATTGCGCGCCGGTGCCGGCCGCCGCGGCTTTGGCGGGCGGCTGGGCGTCAACTGGCAATCGGGCACCAGCGTGCTGGTCGATCCGTCGGGCGCGACGCAATCGCCCAACGATCTGTTCTTCTCGCCCCGCACCACCGCCAATCTCAGGCTGTTTGTCGATCTGGGCCAGCGCCAGGAAATCCTCACCAAGGTTCCCTGGCTGCGCGGCAGCCGCGTCAGCCTGAATGTGGACAATATCTTCAACGACCGCATCAACGTGCGCAACCGCACCGGGGCCGAACCGCTGGGCTATCTGCGCGATCAGCTCGACCCGCTTGGCCGCACGGTGACGCTGTCGTTCCGCAAATTGTTCTTCTAAAGCCCCAGCCGCTCACCCACACGGCCATGCCATGCCCGCAGCGCCGTTGCCGCTTCGGGCATGGCCAGGCCAATCCAGCCGGCAAAGTCGACAATGCTGATCAGCGCGATGTCGGCCAGGGTGAAGCGGTCGCCAGCCAGCCAGTCGTGCCCGGTCAGCTGGCCATCGAACCAGCCCAGCATGGCCAGTGCCTGCGCCCGGGCGGCGTCGCCCATGCCCGGCACCTGGTTGACCAGCTTGGCCGTCAGCGGGTGGCCATGCTGCCAGAACAGGCCAACCGGCGTGCCCAGCCCGGTTTCCACCCGGCGGATCCACATGTCGGTCTCCGCCCGTTCAAAGGCAGTGCTGCCGATCAGCGGCGGTTCGGGGTGAAGCTCGTCGAGATAGCGGCAGATGCTGATGGTTTCGGAAATCACCCGGCCATCGTCCAGCTCCAGAAACGGCACCTGGCCGCGCGGGTTCTTCGCCAGCACGGCGTCGGACTTGTGCTCCCGTGCCATCAGCGAGACCATGCGCTCCTCGATCTCCAGCCCCTTGGCCTTGAGGAACAGGCGCACCCGGCGCGGATTGGGGGCGGGATCGGGGGCAGACCAGAGCAGCATGTTCGGTTCTCCTGGGCCGTGAACGCACAAATATCATCCCCCGGGACGGGATTTTCAGGCCCGAGGCGAGTGAGCAAGCGCAGTGGCGGTAGCAGAAGCTACCGCCCAAGCGAAGCGAGCGCTGCATCGGGCCTGAAAGTCCCGCCTGCGGTGGTCCGGAGAAGCCAAATCAACGTCGTCAGTCGGCTTGCCGGGGGGCGCTGCCCCGCCCGCGCCGCCTGCCAACGCCGATTTGGCTTCTCCGGGCCATCACGGGGGATGATATTTGTGCGTTCACGGCCTGTGCCTCTACGTTGCACGCCCGCGCGTTTCGCGGCAAGGGCGGGCGCATGTTGCCCCCCACGCCCGAAACCATTGCCCATCTGGAAACGCTCGACACCCGCCTGCGCTGGCTGTCGAGCTGGACCATCCACAACGCCAACCATCTGCGTGACAGTCGCGACGGGCTGAAGGTGGGCGGCCACCAGGCCAGCTGCGCCAGCATGACCAGCATCATGGACAGCCTCTATTTCGCGGCATTGGGGCCCAACGACCGGGTGGCGGTGAAGCCGCACGCCGGCCCGTTGCTGCACGCCATCCATTATCTGATGGGCAACCAGAGCCGCGAAAAACTGCAGGCCTTTCGCGCCTTTGGCGGGGCGCAATCCTATCCCAGCCGCACCAAGGATGTGATTCCGGTGGATTTTTCCACCGGTTCCGTTGGTCTTGGCGTGGCGGTGACGGCCTTTGCCAGCCTGTTCCAGGATTATCTGGTCGCCCACGGCCGGCTGGCGCCCGAACAGATGGGCCGCATGATCGCCCTGATGGGCGATGCCGAGCTGGATGAAGGCAATATCTATGAGGCGCTGATCGAAGGCTACAAACACGACATCCGCAACGTGTGGTGGATCGTGGACTACAACCGGCAGAGCCTGGATCACACCACCGCCGACCGCATGTTCCGCCGCTTTGACGACATGTTCGAAACCTGCGGCTGGCGGGTGATCACCCTGAAACATGGCAAGCGGTTGCAGGCGGCGATTGCCGGGCCGGGCGGCGCGGCGCTGGAAGCCTGGATCGATGCCTGCCCCAACGCCGATTATGCCGCGCTCACCTATCAGGGCGGCGCGGCGTGGCGGGCGCGGCTGCGGGCCGATCTGGGCGATGCGGTGGCCCCGGTGCTGGCGGCCCATGATGATGCGGCGCTGGCGCTGCTGATGAATGATCTGGGCGGCCATTGCATCGCCAGCCTGCTTGATGCCTATGCCGAGGCTGCCGCCGACGACCGGCCCTGCCTGATCATCGCCTACACGGTGAAGGGCAGGGGCCTGCCCTTTGCCGGCCACAAGGACAACCATGCCGGCCTGATGACGCCCACCCAGATCGAGGGGCTGCGCGACAGTCTGGGGATTGCACCGGGGGCCGAGTGGGAACCCTGGGCCGGGCTGGGCGACAACCAGGCCGCCGCGCTCAAAGCCTTTGTCGCCGCCAGCCCCGCCGCCCGCCTGCCACACGACCGGGCGTTTGATGCGGTGCCGGTGCCGGCGATCCCGGCGCCCCAGGGCGAGGAACAATCCACCCAATCCGCCTTTGGCCGCATCCTGTTCGATCTGGCCAAGGCCGGCGGGCCGTTGAGCGAGCGCATCGTCACCACCTCGCCCGATGTCACCGTCTCCACCGGGCTGGGGCCCTGGGTCAATGCCCGCGGCCTGTTCCGGCGGCAGCAGATGCCCGATGTGTTCCGACAGGCCAAAATCCCCTCGCCGCAGAAATGGCAGGGCGGCAGCGCCGGCCAGCATGTCGAACTGGGCATTGCCGA
>CAZAWH010000229.1:0-2969 GCA_964488775.1 uncultured Sandarakinorhabdus sp.
ATCAACCTGCCGATCATCAAATATTCGGTGGAATGGTGGAACACGCTGCACCAGGGCAGCTCCATCTCGGTGGTGAATGCCAGTTCCAAGATCGCGCCGGCGCTGCTGACGCCGCTGCTGCTGTCGGTCGCCGGTTTCTCCTTCCTGTTTGCCGCCATCGTGCTGATGCGGATGCGCGCCATGCTGGCACAGCAACGGGTTGACGCGCGCAGCCGGCGCATGGCGGAGGCTTTGGCGTAATGGACGGCGTCGTCACCCGTCCCGATCTGTGGGCCAATTTCATCTGGCCGGCCTATGCCATCACGCTGGTCGGCCTGATCGGCCTCCTGGTCTGGGCCTTTGTGTCGATGCGCAGCGCCGAGAAGAAGGCCGAGGAGTCGAGGCGCAAATGAAGGCCAAGCATCAACGCCTGTGGCTGGTTGTCGGCGCGCTCACCGCGCTGGGTGGTGCCGGCGCGCTGGCCTTTTCGACGCTGGGCGAGAAGGCGACCTATTTCTATGCCCCGTCCGATCTGAAGAAGGGCCCGGCGCCCACCGCCGCCATCCGGCTGGGCGGCATGGTCGAAAAAGGTTCGGTCCAGCGTGAGGGCGCGACGGTGCGCTTTGTGGTGACCGACATGGCGCAGACGGTGCCCGTCACCTACACCGGGATCCTGCCCGATCTGTTCCGCGAAGGGCAGGGCGTGATCGCCGAAGGCCGCATCGATCCAGCCACCGGCCAGTTCCAGGCCGAAACCATCCTGGCCAAGCATGACGAGAATTATATGCCGCCGGAAGTGGCCGGCGCGATGAAGAAGACCGGCAGCGTTTCCAGCGGCAGCTGATGACCGGCCTTGTGTCGCCGCCGTGGGGCGGCCTGTTGACCATGCTGGCCCTGTGCCTGGCCGCGCCGCTGGCCCTTGAGCTGGGGCCGGTGCCGATCACCCTGCAATCGCTGATCATCTGCCTGGGCGGCGCCCTGGCTGGCCTGGCCGGCGTCATCGGGGTGCTGGCCTGGCTGGGGCTGGCGGCGCTGGGCCTGCCGGTGCTGGCCGGGATGAAGGGCGGGCTGGCGGCCATGGGCGGATACAGCGCCGGCTTCATCATCGCGATGCCACTGGCCGCGCGGCTGGCGATGCGCTGGCGCGCCGGCTGGGGCTGGCAGCCAACGCTGGGGTTGATGCTGGCGGCCCATGGCCTGTTGCTGGCGCTGGGCGGGGCGGTGATCCTCTGGCGCGGCGGTGATGCCGGGGCGCTGGCCATCTTGCTGCCGGGCGCGGTGGCGAAATCGCTGATCGCCTGTGCCCTGCTCCGGCTGGTGGCGGCGCGTCAGGCCTGATCGTGGCGCGGCACCCGCGCGGTGGTCCACGGCTCGCCCATGTCCTCCAGCACCAGATCGATCACCTCAACCCGGGCGCGGATGGCAATGCCGGCGGCGCAGGTGATCACCAGCCAGTCGCCATCCTGGGCCAACGAGAGGATGGCGGTTACCGCTTCGGGATCATTCGGCCAGCCGGCGCGCTGCACGGCACCAACCGTCTCCACCCGGAAGGCACAGCGGATGCGGCTGGGGGCATCAACTTCGCGGCGGAAGCGGTTGACCAGCAAGGCCAGCCGCCGCGCCTTGCGGTCATAGCCGACATCGGCCAGCCGCAGCGTCGCGTCCTGCAACAGCGCCGAGACGGTGGCGATATCCCCCGGTTCCTGACCGAGGAGAGCCAATCGTTCAGCCATCGCCAACGCGTTCGATATCGGCGCCCACGGCCTGCAACTTCTCTTCCAGCCGCTCATAGCCGCGATCAAGATGATAGATGCGGCTGACGGTGGTTTCGCCCTCCGCCGCCAGCCCGGCCAGCACCAGGCTCATGGAGGCGCGCAGATCGGTGGCCATCACCGGCGCCCCGTTCAATTTCGGCACACCGCGCACGATGGCGGAACGGCCGCGCACCGTGATGTCGGCGCCCATGCGCGCCAGTTCCGGCACGTGCATGAAGCGGTTTTCAAAGATGGTTTCCGTCAGCAGCGACGCCCCATCGGCCACGGTGAGCATGGCCATGAACTGGGCCTGCATGTCGGTGGCAAAGCCCGGATAGGGCGCGGTCGACACGTTGATCCCCTTCATCTGCCCGGTCCGCCGCACCATGATGCCATCGGCGGTCGGCGCGGTTTCCACACCGGCTTCGTGCAGCATGTCGAGCGTGACGCCCAGATCCTCGGCGGAGGCGCCGACCAGTTCCACCTCGCCACCGGCAATGGCCGCGGCGCAGGCATAGCTGCCGGCTTCGATGCGATCGGGCATCACGGCATAGGTGGCGCCGTGCAGTTCCTTCACGCCGGTGATGGTCAATTTTTCGGTGCCGATGCCCTGGATCTTGGCCCCCATCGCCACCAGGCAGTTGCACAGATCAACGATTTCCGGTTCGCGCGCGACATTTTCCAGCACGGAAACGCCCTTGGCCAGCACGGCGGCCATGACCGCGTTTTCCGTCGCCCCCACCGACACGATCGGGAAGACATATTTGCCGCCCGGCAAACCACCTTTGGGCGCGGTGGCCTTCACATAGCCGGCGGCCAGTTCGATTTCGGCACCCAGATGCTCCAGCGCCTTCAGATGCAGATCGATCGGGCGGTTGCCGATGGCGCAGCCGCCCGGCAGCGACACGGTCGCCTCGCCCGCGCGGGCCAGCAGCGGCCCGAGCACCAGGATGGAGGCGCGCATCTTGCGCACGATGTCATAGGGGGCGAGCGTGGAGGTGATGCGGTTGGCGCGGACCGTCATCACCCGGCCGAATTCATCGGGACTGGTGCCCTCGATGGTGGTGGACAGGCCATGGTTGTTGAGCAGATGGCCGAACGTGTCGATATCGGCCAGGCGCGGCAGGTTGCGCAAGGTCAGCGGCTCGTCGGTCAGCAGCGCGCACGGCATCAGTGTGAGCGCGGCGTTCTTGGCGCCGGAAATCTGGATGCGGCCCTTGAGCGGTCGGCCACCGC
>CAZAWH010000230.1:0-2938 GCA_964488775.1 uncultured Sandarakinorhabdus sp.
GGGGGGGGGCCCGAGGGGCGGAGGGGGCTGGCGTGTGTGGTCCTTGCCGCCCCCTCCGTCGCCTTTGGCGCCACCTCCCCCAGCGGGGGAGGATTGTGGTCAGAGACTGAGCTCCACCGTTACCGTGTCGCCCTCGCCCACGCCTTCCTTTTTCCGCACCGCGGCCTTGACCGGCAGCAGATAGCCGCCCGCTTCCTTCGACGGGAACACCGAGGTCGCCCATGCGGTGCCGCCCAGGCGGACCTTCACATAGACGCTGCCCCAGGCCGCCGACCGGCCCGGCGCGCCGGCGCGGATGGCATCGGCGACCGGGCCGGTGATGGTGAGGAAATGCCAGCTCATCGGGCTGGGCTTGCCGTCGGCGGCCTTGCCCTTCCAGATCCACAGCGGGCCAGTGAAGGTCCATGCGCCACCTGATGGCAGATCATGGCCCAGCTCCTCGCGCAAGAAGCGGATCAGTTCGGGATCGAGATCAGGGTCCACACGCGGGATGATAGCCTATCGCCGCAGGACGAACACCCCGGTATCCGCCAGAAGATTGGGCCAAAGGGCCTGCGGTCGGCCCGCCGCAAGGCCGGTGGCGCGCTCCACCGTCAGCCCCATCTCGCGCGCCAGCGCCTCGAAATCGGCGATGGTGCAGAAATGGATGTTGGGCGTTTCATGCCAGCTGACCGGCAGCGAGCGGGTGACCGGCATGCGGCCGCCGAGCGTCAGGCTCAAGCGCACCCGCCAATGGCCGAAATTGGGGAAGGAGACGATGGCGCTGCGGCCGATGCGCACCAGCTGCGCCAGCACGGCCGCCGGCCGCTGCATCGCCTGCAGCGTGTTGGACAGGATCACCACGTCAAAGGCGGCATCGGGATAATCGGCCAGATCGGTATCGGCATCGCCCTGCACCACGGCCAGGCCGCGGCCGACCGCGCTGGCGACATCGGCGGCATCCAGCTCGATCCCGCGGCCTTCAACCCCCTTGGTGTCGCGCAGCCAGGCCAGCAATTGGCCATTGCCACAGCCGATATCCAGCACGCGGGCGCCTTCCGGCACGGCATTGGCCACGGCAGCCAGATCCGGGCGCAGCGGAATCGGGGTCATGCCGCAAGGAACCCATGGACAACGCGGTTCATTTCCGGCGCGTCGAGCAGGAAGGCATCGTGGCCGAACGGGCTTTCCAGTTCGACGAATGACACCGGCGCCCCGGCCGCGTTGAGCGCGCGCACGATGCGGCGGCTTTCGGTGGTGGGGTAGAGCCAGTCGGAGGTGAAGGACACGAGCGCAAAGCGGCACGGGCTGCCGGCAAAGGCGCGGGCGAGATTGCCGCCAAAGGGTTCGGCCAGATCGAAATAGTCCATGGCGCGGGTGATGTAGAGATAGGAGTTGGCGTCGAACCGCTCCACGAACGACAGGCCCTGGTGGCGCAAATAGGATTCGACCTGGAAATCGGCATCGAACCCGAAGGACACCGCATCACGGTTTTGCAGCCGGCGGCCGAATTTTTCGGTGAGGCCGGCTTCGGACAAATAGGTGATGTGCGCGGCCATGCGGGCAACGGCCAGGCCATCGGCCGGCGGTGCATCAGGCGCGTAGAGCCCGGCCTGCCACTTGGGGTCGGCCATGATCGCCTGGCGCCCGACTTCGTGGAAGGCAATGTTCTGCGCCGAATGGCGGGCGGCGGTGGCGATGGCGACCACCTTCTGCACGCGGGTCGGGTGGTTCACCGCCCAGGTTAGCGCCTGCATGCCGCCCATGGAACCGCCGATGACGGCGTGCAGCCGCTCGATCCCCAGATGGTCGAGCAGGCGGGTCTGCGCCGCTACCATGTCGCCGATGGTGATGACCGGAAAGCGCATGGCATAAGGCTGGCCGTCGCGCGGATCGATCGACGTCGGCCCGGAAGAGCCCATGCAGCCGCCCAGCACATTGGCGCAGATGACGAACCAGTGATCGGGATCGACCGGCTTGCCGGGGCCAACCAGGCGCGTCCACCAGCCCGGCTTGCCGGTGCGCGGATGGGTGCTGGCGACATATTGATCAAGGGTGAGGGCGTGGCAGATCAGGATGGCGTTGCTGCCATTGGCGTTCAATCGGCCATAGGTTTCATAGGCGATGGTGAGCTCGGGCAGCACGCCGCCGCCCGCCAGCGGGAAATCGCCGGGCAGGGTGATGCGCTTGTCGAGGCCGAAACGTTGGTCCATCCGCCGCCCAGATAAAGCCGTGGGGGTGACGGGGGAAGCGATATTCGCTAACGCGCCCGCATGAGCAACGCCGCACCCACCCCAGCCCCCGCCCAAGCGCCTGCAATGAAGCCCTGGATCGAGGCCATGCACGCCTATGTGCCCGGCAAGGCCAAGGCGGATGGCGCGCCGGTGGTGGCGAAATTATCGTCCAACGAGAATCCGTGGGGCCCCTCCCCCAAGGCGGTGGCGGCGATGCAGGCGGTGCTGGCCGAAGGTCATCGCTATCCCGATCCGGCCTCCACGGCGCTGCGGGCGGCGCTGGGCGCCAAATATGGCGTGGACCCGGCCCACATCATCTGCGGCACCGGCAGCGACGAGATCCTGCACATGATCGCCTCTGCCTTTGCCGGGCCGGGGGACGAGATCATCCATGTGCGCCATGGCTTTGCCGTTTATGAAGGCGCCACCCGCCGGGTGGGGGCAACGCCGGTGGTTGTGCCCGATGTGGATTATACCGGCGATGTGGATGCCATCCTCGCCGCCGTCACCCCGGCGACGCGGGTGATCTATGTCGCCAATCCCAACAACCCCACCGGCACGCTGTTGCCGGCGGCCGATATCCGCCGCCTGATTGCCGGTGTGCCGGCCAATGTCGTCCTGGTGCTGGATTGCGCCTATGCCGAATTCGTCGAGGACGAGTATGAGGATGGGCTGGCGCTGGCGCAGACGCTGCCCAACCTGATCGTCACCCGCACCTTTTCCAA
>CAZAWH010000231.1:0-2922 GCA_964488775.1 uncultured Sandarakinorhabdus sp.
GCCCGTCCGGGTGATCGGGATCGATGCTGCGGAAATCGATGGCCACCTGCGGCGCGGCCGAAGGGCACACCGCCAGCGTGGTGCCGTGCCAGCCGGTGACGATGGCGCGGTGCAGATGGCCGGTGAGCATGCGGATCACCTGGGGGTGGCGTGACACCACCGCTGCCAGCCGCCGCACCCAGGGCGCATCCAGATCCTCGGTCATCCAGCCATTGCCGGTTTCGATCGGCGGATGGTGCAGCACCAGCACGGTGGGCCGCGGGTCGCGCGCCAGCACCGCATCCAGCCACCCGGCCTGCGCGTCCGACAGGGCGCCGCCGTGATGCCCTTCCTCCAGCGTGTCGAGCACGACAAAGCGCAGCGGGCCGTGCACGAAATCATATTGGACATGGCCGGTCTCGTTGACCGGCACATCGGCGAAGACGGCGCGGAAATTGGCGCGCACATCATGGTTGCCCAGGGCGAAATGCACCGGAAACGGCAGGCGCTGGGTGATGGCCTTCAGCGTTTCATAGGAGGCGATGCTGCCATGTTCGGTCAGATCGCCGGTGGCCAGCAGCAGATCGGGCTGCGGATTCAGCGCCAGCAGCGATTCCAGCACGTCGTCAAACCGCTTGCGGTTCAGCTCCGCCGGATCATCCGGCTGGAAGCCAAGGTGGATATCGGTCACCTGGGCAATCAGCATGTCTTCGCCCCCGCCGGCTGCGCCCGAACGGCAACAGCCCTTCCCCCGGCAGATACGCAGCCGCTGTGCAGAGTGACGCAGGCCACGGCCGCGCGCAAGGGCC
This sequence comes from uncultured Sandarakinorhabdus sp., assembly GCA_964488775.1. GTDB lineage: Bacteria > Pseudomonadota > Alphaproteobacteria > Sphingomonadales > Sphingomonadaceae > Sandarakinorhabdus. The sequence goes on from CAZAWH010000231.1 coordinate 789, forward strand.
GCCCGGCGATCAGCTGCGCGCCCCGGCGGCGCGGGCGGTGGCAACCCGGGGCGTGGCCGTGTGGCCAGCCGGCACCGGACCGGCCGGCAGCACGCCATCATGATAGCCATGGCAGGTGTCGCAGCTGTCACCGGCCTTGGCGGTGTTGGCCAGCAGCGTTTTTGCCGGGGCGCCATGGCATTGCCGGCAATTGGCCACGCCGGGGATGTTCACATCGGTGGACGCCTTCGATCGCGTGATGCCGCTGTGGCAGGCGACACAGGCGGCATCGCCGGTCTTGCCGTCATAAGTCTTGTGCTTGCCGTGCGGGAAACGGCCCTGCGGCAGATAATGATCGTTGAGGCTGACCGGAGCGATGGCGAAGCGGCGGGTGATGTCGGCGGCGCCCGTATCGGTGACGACATGGCAATCGGTGCACAGGCCCTTCCCCGTAAAGATGCCGGCCACCGCGGCGCGGGCGCGGCCCTGCGCATCGCTGATGGAGGCGAGCCGCAGCTGGCTTGCCTCCACCTCGGCCATGCGGCCGGGCTGGCGGCGGTCAAAGGCGATGCGTTGCACGCCGGCGCGCGGGGCGACGGCCTGGGACAGGTAGAAATCGCGGATGATCCCGGCGACCTGGGCCGGCTTGCCGTGCGGCAGGGTGCGCAAAGTGCCGCCATCACGGGCGAAGGCCAGATCATGGCAGGCGCCGCAATTGGCCTCCATGTCGATCGGCTTGAAGCGCAGCTGATCGGCGTCGGGCACATGGCAGGTGGCGCAGGGCAGGCTGCCGTCGCCGGCCAGCCTGAACCCCTGTTTGCGCGCCATGTTGGCTACCGCGTTGGTGGCGGACTGGTGGATGTCGTGCGGGTAGATCAGGCCGGAGCGTTCGCGCGCGCCGTTGAGCGCGGTGCGGGCAAACACCGGCCGGGTGGCGGACGCGCTGGCCACCAGCGTGGCGCGGAAATCGGGATGCCTGGCCCAGCCCGGCACATCCGCCACCGCCGTGTCGGGCAACCGGCCTTTCAGCCCGGCGTGGCAATCGGTGCAGAATTGTTCGGCCACCGTCATCACCGTGGCTTCGCCCTCATGCTCCTTGTGGCAGCTGGTGCAGCGGCCCTGCGGCAGGTTGAAGGCGCTGTGCGCCGCCGCCATTACCCCGGTTTCGGGCAGGCGGCCCTGGGCCAGCCGTGCCGGCGCGGCGTGATCGGGCAGCGCCGCCCTGGTGTGGCAGGCCTGGCAGGCCCCGTCGGTCACGCTGACAAACGCCTGGGTGTGGCAGGCGCCGCAATTGTTGGACAGGCTGGCATGGGCGTTCGACAACGGGCCCGACGACCAGACTTCATCGGGGGCAAAACCGCCCGCCGCGGCGGGCCGCGCCGTCGGCACGCGCAGCTTGCCATCGCCAAAGGCCTGGCCCGGCGTCACCGGGCGGGCGGCTTCGGCCAGCATGTCCTTCGGCAGGCTGGCGCGGCTCTCGCCGATGAAATGGACCAGCGGGATCAGGAACAGGCCGATCAGCACCGCCAGCGCGCCCACCCAGGCCAGCCGCCGCCGGGTGGGCATCGCCCCCTGCAGCGAGAAGATGGAGACTTCCTGGCCGGCATCGGCGCTGTCGATCGGCGGGATCACCCGTTCGGCGGTGATGGCCACGGCGCCATCATCCCCGGCCGAAAGCGACAGGCGGAACGGCCCGATGTCCACCGCCGGGGCATCGGCCAGATCCAGATCGGCGCGGGTGACGAACTTGCCGCCCACCTCCACCGGTACGCCGCCGGTGGTTTCGATGCTCACCCGCCCGGCGGCGATGCGCACCAGCCGGGCATGGCGCAGCATCACGGCCAGATCGGGCAGCTGGATATCGCAATCGGTGCCGCGCCCGATGCTGATTTCGGCCTGCACAAGGGTGCGCGTGCGGATGATGTCGCCGCCGTCGGCGCGCTTGGTCAATTGGCGGATGATGAAGCTCATGCCCGCCTCACCAATACAGGAACACGGAAATGATGTGGGCGAACAGCGCCGCCAGCAGCGCGATGGTCACCGGCACATGGATGTAAAGCCACAGCTCCAGCCGGGCCTTCATGGCGATGTGGCGGCGGGCCTGGGCCAGCGCCGCTTCCTTGCGCTCCAGCAGGAACTGGATCTGCTGCAACCG
>CAZAWH010000232.1:0-2910 GCA_964488775.1 uncultured Sandarakinorhabdus sp.
CCGTGGAAGGAGGCGACCAGCCCGAACAGCCCCAGCCACACCAGCATGTGCAGCCATCCGCTGGCCTGCCCCACCACCGCCTGCATGGCGCGCGGCAGCGGATCGTTGACGTTGGCCAGGGCGCGCCAATCGCCCGACCCACCGGCAAACAGCATCACGCCAAAGGCCAGCAGCACCAGGGTCATCATGCCCGCCACATAGGCGCGCGGAATGGTGCGCCGGGGGTCGCGGGCCTCTTCGGCCGCCATGGCGACGCCTTCGATGGCCAGGAAGAACCAGATGGCAAAGGGTATGGCGGCCAACATGCCCGGCAGGGCCGCAGCTCTGAACTGCGTCGCCCCCGCCCAGCCGCCAGCGGCAAAGGCCTGCCACTGGAAGGCCGGCGCCACCACGCCCATGAACACCAGCAGTTCGGCCACCGCCAGCAGCGTGACCGCCAGCTCAAAACTGGCCGCGATCGCGACGCCGGCGATGTTGAGCGTGACAAACACGGCATAGGCGCCGGTGGCCACCAGTTTCTCGTCGCTGCCCGGAAACTGAACGGCAAGATAGGCGCCGATCGCCAGGGCAATCGCCGGCGGTGCAAACAGGAACTCGATGAGTGTGGCATAGCCGGCAATGGCACCGCCGAGCGGCCCGAACGCCCGCAGGCTGTAGGCAAAGGGGCCGCCTGCATGAGGGATCGCCGTGGTCAGTTCGGTGAAGCTGAAGATGAAGGCGACATAAAGGGCCGCAACGCCGGCTGCGGTGATCAGAAAGCCCAGCGTGCCCGCCGCCGCCCAGCCATAGCTCCAGCCGAAATATTCGCCTGAAATGACCAGGCCAACCGCAATGCCCCACAATTGCAGGCCGCCCAGCGTGCGCGGCAGCGTGGCGTCTCCGGCATGATCCATCGCGGGCTCCCTTGCCGGCAGGCGCTTGCGGCCGGCGTCGGTCATAGTGGCGGCCAAATCGCCCGCCGCCAAGTGCCGGGATGACCCATGGTGACGCCTGTCGACGCGGCTATGCGGCCAGCCAATCCGCTGTGATCGCGCCGCGATGTCCTTCGGGCGCCAGGGCGGCGCGCAAGGCATCCAGCAGGGGCGGCAGTTGCTGGGTAAAGGCATAGGGCGGGTTGATGATGAACAGACCGGCGCCGTTGTAGATGCCGGGTTGATCGTCATCGTAGAGCCAATGCTCGACCGTCAGGAATTTCGCGATGTCGAGCCTGCGGAGCTGCTGTTTCCACTGGAGATGGGTCGCCCGATCCTTCAGCGGATACCAGATCATCGTCACGCCATGCGCCCATTTGCGCTGCGCGGCGGCGAGGGTGGCGGTGATCCGGGCGCGTTCGTCCGTCTGTTCGAAGGGCGGGTCCACCACCACCACACCGCGCGGCGTGCGGGTTGGCAGCATTGCCAGCCACAGTTCATAGGCGTCGCGCTCATGCACGGCCGCAGCGGTGCCGCGCATCGCGTGCCGCAGGGCGCGGGCGTCCTCTGGATGTTTTTCGTTGAGGATCAGCACATCCTGCGGGCGCAGCAGCTGGGCCAGGATGTGCGGCGATCCGGGGTAGAGCCGGGGTTCGGTCCCGGTGTTCACCGCCCGAACGGCAGCGCGATACGCATCGAGCACAGGGTCTTGATCGGCAAAGGCCCGCACCACGCCGTTAAGGGCCTCGCCGGTGCGTTGGGCCTGATCGCCGAACAGATCATAGAGCCCGCAGCCGGCATGGGTGTCGATCAGGGTCAATGCGCCCGGCTTTTGCTGCAGGGCCCGGATGAGGGCGATCAGCAGGCTGTGCTTGACGACATCGGCGCTGTTGCCGGCATGGAAGGCGTGGCGATAATTCATCGTAATTCAATACTCTGATGATTTTTCTTCACACGCGGACTCAAGCCATGATCTGCACGAACTGGCCTGGCGTAATGCCGGCCACCGTCCAGTCGCCGATCGACCAGCGCACCAGCCTGAGCGTGGGCAGGCCGACCGCAGCCGTCATGCGCCGCACCTGCCGGTTGCGCCCTTCGCGGATGGTGATCTTGAGCCAGGAGTCGGGGACGGACTTGCGGTGGCGGATGGGCGGGTCGCGTGGCCACAGCTCCGGCGGCTCCATGCGGGCCACTTCGGCCGGCAGGGTCATGCCATCATTCAGCTGCACGCCTTGCTGCAACTGTTCCAGCGCGTGCGCCTGCGGGTTGCCTTCAACCTGCACAAGATAGGTCTTGGGCAGCTTGAAGCGTGGATCGGCGATGCGCGCCTGCAGACGGCCATCATCGCACAGCAGCAGCAGGCCCTCGCTGTCCCGATCAAGCCGCCCGGCGGGATAGACGCCCTTGACCGCAATATAGTCCGACAGGGTCGATCGGGCCGTCGGCGATCCACGGTCGGTGAATTGCGACAGGACCCCGAAGGGTTTGTTGAACAGAAGCAGCCGGGCCATGGCGGGTTCATACCGCCCGATTGCGGCCCTGTCTTCAGGGCCGTGCCATGGCGGACAGGCTGCACCGGGCGGCGATGGACGGACCGCTGCTTGCAAATCGCGGACTGGGCTGGCAAATGATACAAGATAACATGTGACTGAAAGGGCGGTTATGCTTGATCCGGAAGACACACGATTGCCGGTGACCGTGCTGTCCGGCTTTCTGGGTGCCGGCAAGACCACGCTGCTGAACCATATCCTGGCCAATCGCGAGGGCCGGCGGGTGGCGGTGATCGTCAACGATATGTCGGAGGTGAATATCGATGCCGATCTGGTGCGCGGTGGAGAGGCGGCCCTGGCGCAGACTCAGGAAACGCTGGTGGAAATGACCAACGGCTGCATCTGCTGCACCCTGCGCGAGGATCTGCTGAGCGAGGTGCGCAGGCTGGCCGAAGCCGGGCGGTTCGATGCGCTGGTGATTGAATCGACCGGGATTTCCGAACCGCTGC
>CAZAWH010000233.1:0-2888 GCA_964488775.1 uncultured Sandarakinorhabdus sp.
CTGCCGGCCAGCAGCGCGGTGCCGGCGCTGGCCATCAGGCCGAAGATGGCCAGGCCGACCAGCAGTTCAATGAGGGTGAAGCCGTTGGCCTTCATCGCCGGCTCCACAGCAGCTGGTCGCTGGCGATGGTCTGGCCGTTGCCCGCGCGCACCGTCACGGCGATGCGGATGGTGCCGGGATCGGGGCCGGGGCTGGTCTGCCGGGTCCAGGCCCAATCCTGCCAGCCGGCGCGCTCGCGGCCCTGGGCCGGGCCGGGCGGTGTGGCGGACAGCCAGGCTTCCAGCGCCTGGTTGCGGGCGACGATGGCGGCCTGGCCACGGTCGGACAGGGTGGTGGCGCTGGCCAGGCTGACGCCCTGCAGGCGGATCAGCGCGACGGCGGCGAGGCCGAAGATGGCCAACGCGACCATGACTTCGATGAGGGAGAAGCCGCGTTCGCACCTCCCCCCCTGGGGGAGGTGCCCGCAGGGCGGAGGGGGCGCGCTTGTGGCGGGGCGGCGGACTTGGCGGCGCAGGCGCACGGGGGGCTGGGTGCCGGCCTGCCAGCCGCCGGGGCCGTGCGTGAACAGCACCGGCCGGCCCGACAGGATGGCGGCATCGCGCGCGGCGCTGGCGTGGGCGGCAAGGCGCAGCGCTGACCGGCGCGCGTCGTCGCCGGCGCCCGGCAGGGTCAGCACGATGGCGGCCGCGGCGATGCCGATGATGGTAATGGCCACCACCAGTTCAACGAGGGTGAACCCCGCCTCAGAGGTTCCAGGTGCCGATGTCATCCTGGTCGGCTCCGGGGCCGGTCTTGCCGTCGGGGCCCATCGACCAGACGTCGAACGGGCCGGCGCGGCCGGGGGCGGCATATTGATAGGGATGGCCCCACGGGTCTTTCGGCAGGCGGCTGACATAGCCGCCGGGGCGATAGCGTTCGGGCTGGGCAAGGTCGCTGGGCGGGCTTTGCAGCGCGGCAAGGCCCTGCACCGTGCTGGGCACCGCCATGTGATCGGCGCGATAGCTGGTGAGCGCGGTTTCCAGCGCCGCGATGTCGGCGCGGGCGCGGGTGACGGCGGCCTTGTCCACATCGGGCAGCACGTTGATGACGACGACGGTGGTGAGGATGCCGATGATGACGATCACCACCATCAGTTCGATGAGGGTGAAGCCATTCATCCTCCCCCCCTGGGGGAGGTGCCCGCAGGGCGCAAGGGGCTGGCGGTGAGGGCTCTTCATTGGCTGGCCAGGCTTTCGAGTTGCAGGATGGGGAGGAGGATGGAGAGCACGATCACCGCCACCGCGCCGCCCATGACGAGGATGATCGCCGGTTCCAGCAGCGCCAGCGCGGCGCGGGTGGCGGCTTCATGCTCGCGTTCCAGCGCGTCGGCGCCGCGATCGAGCATCACGTCGAGCCGGCCGGCGCTTTCGCCGCCCGCCGCCATGGCGACCAGCAGCGGCGGCAGCACCGCGGCGCGCTTCATGGCGGCGGTGAGGCTGGCGCCCTCGCTGATGTCGTCGGCCATCTGCGCCACGCGGGCGCGGATTTCGTGGTTGCCGATGGTGGGCAGGGTGAGCTTCAGCCCGTCGACGATGGGCAGGCGGCTGGCGATCATCATGGCCAGCGTGCGCGCCAGCCGGGCGGCCTGCCAGTTGCGGATCAGCCGGCCGGCGACCGGCAGGGTGAGCAGGCGGGCATCAACGCGGCGGCGGGCGGCGGGATCGGCCAGTGCCCGGGCGGCCAGGGCAATCATGCCGCCGGTCAGCAGCGCCAGCAGCCACCACCAGCCGGCGATGAGGTGAGAGAGGCCAACCACGATGCGCGTGAGCAGCGGCAAGGTCTGGCCGATGTCGGCGAATTGTTCGGCGATGCGGGGCACGACAAAGGCCATCAGCGCGGTGACGGCCAGCGTGGCGACGACGGTGAGGGCGGCGGGATAGGCCAGCGCCGCCTGAAGCTTGCCCCTGAGTTCGGCCTGGCGTTCCAGAAGGGCGGCCAGCCGTTCCAGCAGGCCGGGCAGGGTGCCGGCGCCTTCGCCGGCGGCGACCATGGCGCGATAAAGGGCCGGGAAGCTGGCCGGTTCAAGGGCCAGCGCGTCAGACAGGCGGCGGCCTTCGACCACGGCGGCGTGGATGGTGGCGATGACGGCGGCGGCATTGCCGCGTTCGGCCTCGGCCTGGGTGCGGATGGTACGCAGCGCCTCTTCGAGCGGGGTGACGGCGGCGAGCGTGGCCAGTTGCCGGGTGAAGAGGGCGAGCGCGGCGGGCTTGAGGCGGCGGCGCGCGGTGGGGGCGGGGCGGGCGGCGGCGGGTTCCAGCCGGGTGGGAAACAGCCTGGCCGCCATCAGGTCGGCATGCGCGGCCTCCCGGCTGGCGGCGGCGAGCTGGCCCGCACGCGGTTTGCCGGCGGCGTCCAGCGCCTCCCAGGCCCACTCAGCCATCGCTGCCCCCGATCACCCGCAGCGCTTCGGCCGGGGTGGTGAGGCCCTCGGCCACGGCCTGCGCCGCGACGGCGGTGAGACCGGGGCTGCCTTCGGCCAGTTCGGCGGCGGTGGCGCCGGCGTTGATGCGCGCTGCCAGCCTGTCGGTGAGCGGCAGGAGGTCATAGAGGCCAACGCGGCCTTGCCAGCCCGTGTGGTTGCAGGCCGGGCAGCCGGGCGCGTGCCACAGCGGCGTGCCGGCGGGCAGGCCGAGCGCGGAGAGGCTGGCGGCGTCACCGGGGCGGGACACGCGACACGCGGGGCAGAGCCGGCGCACCAGCCGCTGGGCGACGACGGCGCGCAGCGTGGCGGCGAGCAGGAACGGCTCGATGCCGAAATCGCGCAGGCGGGTGATGGCGCTGGCGGCATCGTTGGTGTGCAGCGAGGACAGCACGAGATGGCCGGTGAGCGCGGCCTGCACGGCGATCTG
>CAZAWH010000234.1:0-2885 GCA_964488775.1 uncultured Sandarakinorhabdus sp.
GGCGATGGTGAGATCGGTTTCGCGGCCGTGCGGCTTCACGCCGGCGGGCAGCTTCACGTCGCCGATGTGGATCGACGCGCCAACCTGCAGGCCGGCAACGCTCACGGTCACGTCATCCGGAATGGCATCCGGCGCGCAATCCAGCTTCAGCTCGTGCGCGACGATGTTCAGCATGGCGCCCTGCTTGATGGCCGAAAGTTCCTGATCGACGAAATGCACCGGCACCGTCACGGTGACGACGGCATTGCCCGACAGGCGCAGGAAATCGACATGGATCGGCCGATCGGTGACCGGGTGGAAGGCGACATCGCGCGGCAGGGTGCGGATGGTGGTGCCGTCCAGCTCCAGCTCGACGATGGCGTTCATGAAATGGCCAGTGTGCAGCTGGCGGACGAGGATCTTCTCCTCGACGTGGATGGTGGTCGCAGCTTCGCCAGCACCATAGATCACGGCCGGAACACGGCCTTCGCGGCGGATCGCGCGGGAGGCTCCCTTGCCTGCCTTGGCGCGAAGTTCAGCCGCGAGCTTGAAAGATTCGCTCATTGCTCGCTCCTGATGGATATGATCGCTCTGCCAGCCGCCGCCTCCAGGGATGCGAAAATGGCGCTGCCACAGCGAAGCGGCGCGCATAGGCGATCAGCCCGGCTTTGGCAAGCGCCGCCGCGTGCCGCCAGTCACGGCCGCGGATTGTCGGTGAAGCTCTCGATCTTCAACGTGCCGCCCTCGTTGCGCAGGACGAACAGTTCCGACACCGGGCCATTCTCGTATTTGGCCGCCCAGGCCAACGTGATGCGGCCATCCTCGTCTGTCAGCCCGGCGAGTTCCCCACCCAGATAACGGCCATGCCGGGTGATCAGATTGCCAAAGGCCCGCGCCGTGCCGATGCCGGGGCGCAGACGCCGCGCGTCTTGCGTCAGCATGGCATCGATCGCCGCCCAGTCGCTGCGATTGAGGGCGGTGTGGAACCGGTCCACCAGCGCGTGGGCGGCCGGTTCATCCACCTGCGAACAGGCGGCCACCCACAGGCACGCCACCGGGGCCAGCCAGCGCCTCATTCGACCCGCCGCACCTTCAGCCCACGCGCTTCCAGCATGGCAATCAGGCCCTTGGGGCCGGCCATGTGGGCGGCGCCGACCGCCATGAAATGCCGGCCCGGCTGTTTCAGCGCGTTCTGCACCCAATCGGCCCAGGCGGCGTTGCGCGTGGTGAACAAGCGTTGCTCCAGTTCCGGCGACAGGCTCGAATCATCGAATTCCTTCAGGATGCGCTCGATCTCGCCCGCCTGCCAGGCCGCCACCAGCGCGCGCAACTGCTCGGCCATCTTGCCGGCATCCTCGACCGCCGATGCCAGCAACAGCCGCTGCTCGGCCTCGGGCAGCGTGTCAAACAGGCGGAATTGCCCTTCCGCCGTCTCCAGGCCCACCAGCTTGCGGTTTTCCGCCTTGGCCCGGTTGCTCAGCGTCACATCCACGCCGGCTTCGGGATCGAGCCCGGCCTTCACCATGCCGATCTGCACCAGGGTGATCGCCACCAGCCAGCTGTCCAGCCGGTCCAGCACATCGGCCGGCAACCCCGATTGCGCCACCAGCACCGCCAGCTTGGGCCGCAGTTCCGGTGGCACCCGGCTGGCCAGCGGCACCGGCGCCGGCAAGGTGCCCATCCGCATCATCAGCGATTGCATCACCATCGGCTGGTCGGGAAACACCACTTCAACCACCACGTCATCGGCAGCCGCAAAGGCCTTGTCCGCCGCCGGCGTCAGCCAGTTCTGGCCCGGTGGCAGGGCATGAACGGTGCCGTAAATGGTGACGATGCGGTCGCCTTCCCCCACCTGCCACATTGCCGGCACCGCCCACACGGGCGCGGCCAGCCACAGGGCAAGGGCGAGAAGCAGGCGGCTGAACAATCTCATGGCACAAGCTTAGCAGGCGGGAACCGGCCGGCAATGGTGGTGATGGGTCTCAGACCCCGGGTGCAGCCGCAGCCCAATATTCGTCCTTCAACAACCGCTTGTAGAGCTTGCCCGTGTCATGGCGGGGCAATTCCGCCCGGAAATCGATGCGCTTGGGGCATTTCACGTGGGACAGCCGGCTGCGCACATAGTCCAGCAACTCCGCCTCCAGATCAGGCCCGGCTTTCGCCATGTCGCGCGGCTGCACCACGGCGTGCACGGCCTCCCCCATCACCTCGTCCGGAATGCCGAACACGGCGACATCGGCAACCTCGGGGTGCGAAATCAACGTGTTTTCCGCCTCTTGCGGATAAACATTCACACCGCCTGAAATGATCATGAAGGCCTGGCGGTCGGTCAGGAACAGATAGCCTTCCTCGTCCACCCGGCCGATGTCGCCAAAGGTGGCGCCATGTTCGGTCATCACGCTGGCGGTCTTTTCCGGGTCATTGTGGTAGGAAAAACTGCTGCCGCCGTGAAAGAAAATCTGGCCAACCTGGTTCGGGCCCAGCCGGTTGCCCTCATCATCCAGGATGCGGATTTCACCCAGGATGGATTTGCCCACGCTGCCCGGCCGTTCCAGCCATTCCTGCGGGGAAATGGCGGTGAAGCCGGCGCCTTCGGTGGCGCTGTAATATTCATAAATCACCGGTCCCCACCAGGCGATCATCGCATGCTTCACGTCCACCGGGCAGGGCGCGGCGGCATGGATGGCCACCTGCAGCGACGACAGGTCGTGGGCGCGGCGCACATCCTCGGGCAGTTTCAGCATGCGCACGAACATCGTGGGCACCAACTGGCTGTGGGTGATGCGATATTGCTCCACCAGCCGCAGATAGGCCTCGGGATCGAATTTCTCCATCACCACCACGGTGCCGCCAAACTTGTGCACGCTCATGCAGTAACGCAGCGGCGCGGCGTGATAGAGCGGCGC
>CAZAWH010000235.1:0-2808 GCA_964488775.1 uncultured Sandarakinorhabdus sp.
CCCAGGGGGCAGACACGCTGATCACCGTGGGGGCGCCGCAATCCAACCATTGCCGCCTCACCTTGGCGGCGGCGGCCAAGGAAGGCCTTGCCTGCCGCCTGGTGATCGAGGAGCGGGTGCCGGGCAGCTACACGCCGGCGGCGCTGGGCAACAATCTGCTGTTTGACCTGATGGGGGCGGAGAGCATCCGCATGGTCAAGGCCGGCAGCGACCTCGCTGCCGAACTGGCCGAAGAGGCGGCCGCAGTGACGGCGGCGGGGCGCAAGCCCTATGTGATCGTGGGCGGCGGTTCCTCGCCGCTGGGTGCGCTGGGCTATGCGGCGTGCGCGCAGGAGATCATGGCCCAGGCCTTCGAGGCCGGCGTGGCGTTTGACCGGATCGTGGTGGCATCGGGCAGCGCCGGCACCCACAGCGGCCTGATCGCCGGGCTGGTGGCCCTGAACGCCGGCATTCCGGTGACCGGCATCAACGTGCGCCGCCCGCGGGCGGAGCAGGAGGCCAATGTGCTGAAACTGGCGCAGGCCACCGCCGATCTGCTGGGCACGCCGCAACCGCAGGCGGCCGATATCGTGGCGCTGGCCGATTGGGTTGGCCCCGGTTACTCGCTGCCCACCCGCGAGATGGTGGAGGCGGTGCGCCTTCTGGCCCGGGCCGAGGGCATCCTGCTGGACCCGGTGTACAGCGGCAAGGCGATGGCCGGCCTGATCGCGCTGGCCCGGGCCGGTGCGTTCACCGGCGAACGCGTGCTGTTCCTGCACACCGGCGGTGCGCCGTCGTTGCCGGCCTTTGCCGACGTGCTGCGCGATCCCGCCTTCAACTGATGGCCAGAGACCCGACGCCTGACGTGATCGTGCCCGGCTGGCGCACCATCGGGGTGATCGGCGGCATGGGGCCGGCGGCCACGGCCGATTTCCTGGGCCTGCTGGTGGCCGGCGTGGCGGCGGCGCGCGATACTGACCATCCGCGCGTGCTGATTGATTCCAACCCGCATGTGCCGGACCGCAATGCCGCCGCGCTGTTGGGGGCCGATTCCCCCGGGCCGGCGCTGGCGGCGATGGCGGCCGGGCTGGTGGCGCAGGGGGCCGAGATCCTGGCGATGCCGTGCAACGCCGCCCATGGCTGGGCCGATGCGATCGTGGCGGCGCCCTTTGTGTCGATGATCGATGCCGCCGTGGCCGAAGCCATGGCCTATGGCCCGCAGGCGATCGGGGTGTTGGGCGTGGGGGCAACGCTGGCGCTGGATCTGTATGGCAGGGCCAGCCCAGTGCCGGTGCTGGCCGGCGATCTGGGGCAAGTGCAGCCGGCGGTGAATGCCATCAAGGCCGGGGACACCGGTACGGCGGTGCGGCTGGCGCTGGCGGGTGAGGCGGCGCGGCTGCGCGATGCCGGGGCCGAGGTGATCATCGCCGCCTGCACCGAGGTGCCGCTGGTGCTGCGTGCAGGCGACGTGCCGCTGCCGCTGATCAATTCCACCGCCGCGCTGGCCCGCGCCACATTGGCGGCGGCCCGATTGCCCGATAGGGTGATGCCATGATCAGCACCACCACCGCCGCCGTTCTGGCCGACATGGGCGCCGCCCAGCCTTATGCCCAGAGCCGGCCGCTGACGTTGAAATCGCTGGATCTGGCCCCGCCGGGGCCGGGCGAACTGCTGGTCGCCATCGAGGCGGCGGGCCTGTGCCACAGCGATCTTTCGGTGGTGAACGCCGATCGGCCGCGCCCGATGCCGATGGCGCTGGGCCACGAGGCGGTGGCGCGGGTGCTGGCCGCCGGGCCGGGCGCACGGTTGCAGCCGGGGGCGCGGGTGGTGATGGCCTTTTTGCCGGCCTGTGGCCATTGCAATGCCTGCCATGCCGGTGAGCCCTGGCTGTGCAGCAATGGCGCCGCGGCCAATGGCAAGGGCGAATTGCTGGGCGGCGGCTTCCGGCTGAGCGATTGCGGCCACCCGGTGCACCACCACCTGGGGCTGTCGGCCTTTGCCAGCCATGCCGTGATCGATGAACGCAGCTGTGTTGCGATCGATGATGACATTCCGGCCGAGATTGCCGCCCTGTTCGGCTGTGCCGTGTTGACCGGCGTGGGTGCCGTGTTCAATTCCGCCGCGGTGCGCCCGGGCGAAAGCGTCGCCATCTGGGGGTTGGGCGGGGTTGGCCTGGCCGCCCTGCTGGGCGCGGTGGCGGCCGGGGCGGAACCGGTGATTGCGATTGATCCGGTGGCCGAAAAGCGCGCGCTGGCGCTGGACCTGGGCGCGCGCGCCGCCGTGGCGCCCGACGAGGTGGGCGCGGCCTTTGCCCGCCATGGCGCGCCGCGGGTGGCCATCGAAAGCGTGGGCAAGGGCAGTGTTCTGGCCGAAGCCTATCGCACGGCGGCGCGCGGCGGCCGCATCATCACCGTCGGCCTGCCCAATCCGGCCGACCCCTTCACCATCCCGGCGGTGAGCCTGGTGGCAGAGGCCAAGACGGTGATCGGCAGCTATATGGGATCGGCGGTGCCGGCGCGCGACATCCCGCGCTATATCGCGCTGTGGCGGGCCGGGCGGTTGCCGGTGGACCGGTTGCTGTCGGGCATCATGCCGCTGGCCGAGATCAACAGCGCATTGGATGCCCTGGCCGGGGGCCAGGCGGTGCGGCAGATATTGATCCCGTGAGGTGAAGGGCAGACTGGGACGATCCTCCCCCTCTGGGGGGGGTGCCCGCAGGGCGGAGGGGGCACGCAGGCCCCGAATGTGCCGCCCCCTCCGCCTCGCTCCGCTCGGCACCTCCCCCAGAGGGGGAGGATCATGATCGTCGCCCTTGGGGCCCTATTGGGC
>CAZAWH010000236.1:0-2781 GCA_964488775.1 uncultured Sandarakinorhabdus sp.
TGCGGCATCGGAATGCCGGCGGGCACCAGGATCTTCTTGGTCAATTCCTTGTCGATGGCAATCGCCGAGGTGGTGAGGCCGCTGTGGGTGTAGGCCAGCCCCAACAGGTCCATCACGCCCTGCACGCTGCCATCCTCGCCGGGCGTGCCGTGCAGCGCATTGAACACGACATCGGGCGCGGCGCTGAGCAGTTGCTGGGCGAGGTTGCGACCCATGTCGATCTCGGTCACGTCGTGGCCCAGGCTGCGGCAGGCATCGGCAATGCCGCGCCCGGAGGTGAGCGACACCGCACGCTCGGCGGACCAGCCGCCCATGAGGACTGCAACCTTCATGATACCCTCACCCGGCTCGCCTGCGGCTCGCCACCCTCTCCCCCAAGGGGAGAGGGGGAATTCACCCGCCCCACCCGCTGGATCTCCCATTCCAGGCTCACGCCCTGCTCCCGCAGCACATGGGCGCGCACCAGTTCGCCCAGCGCCTCGATGTCGGCCGCCCGCGCGCCGTGGCTGTTGATCAGGAAATTCGAATGCTTCTCGCTCACTTCGGCGCCGCCCACCCGCAGGCCCCGGCAGCCGGCGTTGTGCACCAGTTCCCACGCCTTCAGGCCCGGTGGGTTCTTGAAGGTGGACCCGCCGGTGCGGGTGCGCAGCGGCTGGCTGGCCTCCCGCGCGGCGGCGATGCGGTCCATCTCGGCCTGGATGGCTTCCTTGTCACCCGGCTGGCCCTTCAGGCGGGCGGCGATGACGATCTCGCCATCGGCCAGGTTGGAGTGGCGATAGCTGTAGCCGAGCGCCGAAGCCGGCCGGGTTTCGATGAGGCCATTGCGGGTGACGATGGTCACGTCCACCAGCACATCGGCCACCTCGCGGCCATAGGCGCCGCCGTTCATGCGCACAAAGCCGCCCACCGTGCCGGGGATGCCGCGCAGGAACTCCAGGCCCGCAAGCCCGGCATCACGCGCCGCGCTGCTGACGGCGATGCCACTGGCGCCACCACCGCAGACGAGCGTGTCGCCCACGGCGCGGACCTTGCTGAACGGCTTGCCCAGCCGCACCACCACGCCGGGCACGCCGCCATCGCGCACGATCAGATTGCTGCCCAGGCCCAGCGCCATCACCGGCACTTCGGGCGAAAGCATGTCCAGGAACCAGCAAAGATCGTCTGGATCGGCTGGTTCAAACAACCAGTCGGCCATGCCGCCGGCCTTGAACCAGACCAGGGGTGCGAGCGGTGCGTTGCGGGTCAACTTCCCCTGAGGTCTGATCTCGGACGGGTCGGTAAACGAGACTGGCCCAAACTCCTCCCCCTCGTCATCTGGGCCTTGCGTTCCAACATACCACTCGCCCGTCTTGCTCTGCTCAAGCAGTTGCTCGAGCATTTCGACAATCGATACACCCTCGGGCCCCTTGGCGCGCTTCCTGCTCATCCCGCCTTCACCCGCGCAATCGCGTCCGCAAGGCCGGCCGCCCATTTGGTGATGTCGCCTGCGCCCAGGCAGATCACCTGGTCGCCCGGCTGGATCACGCCGGCCAGCTTGACGGCCAGATTGTCCGCCCCGGTCACCGTTTCGGCGCTGGGGTGGCCGGCGGCCACCAGCCCGGCGGCGAGGGCAGCGGCATCCACCCCCGGAATCGGGGCTTCGCCAGCGGCATAAACCGGCGCGACATAGACCATGTCGGCATCGTTGAAGCCGGCGCAGAATTCGCCCATCAGATCGCGCAGCCGGGTGAAGCGGTGCGGCTGCACGACAGCGATCACCCGGCCAGTTGCGCCTTCCCGCGCGGCGGCGAGCACGGCCTTGATCTCCACCGGGTGGTGGCCGTAATCGTCGATGATGGTGGCGCCCGCCACTTCGCCGACCTTGGTGAAGCGGCGCTTAACGCCGCCAAAGCGGGCGAGCCCGGCGCGCAAACCGTCATCATCCACGCCCAGTTCCAGCGCCACGGCAATGGCGGCCAGCGCATTCTGCACATTGTGGCGGCCGGGCATTGGCAGCACCAGATCATCGATGCGCCTCTGGCCATCGCGGGTGCGCACCAGCACGGCAAAGCGGTTGCCGCCCGGCACCGGCGTCACGTCCAGCCCGCGCACATCGGCGGTGGCGGCAAAGCCATAGGTGATGATGCGCCGGTCGCTGACGCGCGGGATCAGCGCCTGCACCTCCGGGTGATCGATGCACAAGATGCCGGCGCCATAGAAGGGCACGGCGTTCACGAACTGGCGGAAGCCCTCGCGCACCTTTTCGAAATCGCCCCAATGATCCAGATGCTCGGGATCGATGTTGGTGACGATGCCGAAGGTGCCGGTCAGCCTGAGGAAGCTGCCGTCGCTTTCATCGGCCTCCACCACCATCCAGTCCGACGCGCCCAGCCGCGCGTTGGACCCGATCGAATTGATGATGCCGCCGTTGATCACCGTGGGGTCCAGCCCGCCGGCATCAAGCAGGGTGGCGACCATCGAGGTGGTGGTGGTCTTGCCGTGGGTGCCGGCCACCGCGACGCAGCTTTTCAGGCGCATCAGTTCGGCCAGCATTTCGGCGCGGCGCACCACCGGGATGCGCTTGGCGCGGGCTGCCATCACTTCCGGATTGTCGGCCTTGATGGCGGTGGAAATCACCAGCACGGCGGCGCCCGCCACATTCTCCGGCTTCTGGCCGATGAAGACGGTGATGCCCTTCTTGCGCAGCCCTTCCACCACATAGGATTCCGCCGCGTCCGACCCCTGCACGGCAAAGCCCAGATTGGCCATCACCTCGGCAATGCCCGACATGCCGATGCCGCC
>CAZAWH010000237.1:0-2772 GCA_964488775.1 uncultured Sandarakinorhabdus sp.
GCCCTGCACCACGCCCTGCGCGGCATCATCATCATAGGGCAGGCCATCGATGGCGTTCAAAAAGGCGTCGCGGTTGTGGGCGCGCGTGCCGGCCCGGGGCACAAAGGTCTGCGCCTCGGCCCGGATGCGCGCCACCCGCTCGCCGGTGGCGGGATGGGTGGACAGCCATTTCGACGGCTCCGCCCCGCTCTGTCCTTTCAACCGGGCCTCCAGACTGGTCTGCGCGCCCAGTGCGGCCAGGATGTCGCCGCTGGCCAACGGGTCATAGGCGGCACTGGTCAGATAGCGCACGCCCAGGCTGTCGGCCTGGCGTTCCTGTTCGCGGCTGAAGCTGAGCGTGGTCAATTGCGCCACGATGCCGGCGCCCTGGCCGATGATCTGCGATCCGGTCACCGCCCCGGCCAGCCCGGCCAGGATGTTGCCCAGCGCGGCGCGAGTCTGGCGTTTCTGGCCGTGGCGGGCGGCAACATGCGCCACCTCATGGCCCATCACGAAGGCCAGTTCCGCCTCGTCGTTCATCAGGGCCAGCAACTGCCGGGTGATGTAAACATAGCCGCCAGGGATGGCGAAGGCATTGTTCACATTGGAATTCAACAGGGTGACCGTGTAATCCTGCGGCCGCGCGCCGCCGCCCGATTGCACCGCGATCTTCTGCCCCACCGCACGCACATAATCGGCCACCGGCCCGCTCATCGCGCCGCCGAATTGCTGGACAATCTGGGGATGGGCCTGCGCGCCTTCCTGCCGCTCGGCTGGGGACAGGCCGGGCGGCGCCTGCGCCAGGGCCGGCGCGGCCATCAGCATCAGGGCAATCAGGGGCAGGCGGGCGTTGATCATGCCGCCATCCTAACCGTGCCGGCGCGCGCCGGCCAGAGGCGTCAGAGCGTGCGGCCCATCGCCAGATATTTGGCGCGGCGCTCGCGGATCAACTGCCCCGGGCTCTTGCCCAGCAGCGGCTGCAACTCGGCGGCAATCGCCATCGCAAGCGAGGAAATCGCCGCCTGCGGATCGCGATGCGCACCGCCCAGGGGTTCCGGCACGATCGTGTCGATCACGCCCAGCGCCTTGCAGTCGGCTGCCGTCACCTTCATCGCCTCGGCCGCATCGGCGGCGCGGTTCTGGCCCTTTTCGGCCGTGCGCCACAGGATGGAGGCGCAGCCTTCCGGCGAGATCACGGCATAGACGGCGTGTTCAAACATGATCACCCGGTCCGCCGCGGCGATGCCAATGGCCCCGCCCGACATGCCTTCACCGGTGATGGCGGCAATGATCGGCACCGGGGCGGCCAGAAAGGCCGCCGTGGCCCGTGCAATGGCTTCGGCCTGGCCGCGGGCTTCGCCGTCCACACCCGGATAGGCGCCCGCACTGTCGGCCAGGGTGATCACCGGCACGTTGAACCGGCCGGCCAGCTCGACCAGACGGGCGGCCTTGCGATAACCTTCGGGCCGGCCCATGCCGAAATTATGCTTCACACGCGAAGCAGTGTCGCTGCCCTTCTCATGGCCGATCACCACCACCGGGATATTCTGGCCGCGCAGCGTGCCGATCCCGCCGATGATGGCTTCATCCTCGCCATAGGCACGGTCTCCGGCCAGCGGCATGAAATCGGCCACCAGCGCCTTCACCGTGTCGGTGAAATGCGGGCGCTGCGGATGGCGGGCGACCATGGTCTTCTGCCACGGCGTCAGCCGGGCATAGGTTTCGGCGAGCAACCGCCGCGCCGCCCCTTCGGCATGGCGGGCGCCCGCCTCGTCACCGGCCGCGCGATAATCGGCGGCGCGCTGGGCGATCTGGGCGATCGGCTTTTCAAAGTCGAGATACTGGCTCACGGGGCGAAGGCCTAGGCGAAGTGCCGCAGCGCGGTCAATGGTCCCAGTGTCACACAGCCTGTCACACAGTCTGTCACATGGCTGGTCACGGTGCGCGCCGCCGGCCGAACAGATATGCCAGCCGATCCACATCGGCAGCCAACGCGGGCGGCACCGGCCGGCCAGTGATCGCCACCACGATGGCCGCCACCCGGCGATCCCGGGTCGAATCGGTGCGTGCGCTGGCCACCAGATGCGCCAGGGCCCGCCGCCGACCGCTGGTCAACCCGGTCCAGGCCGCCTGCGCCTCGGCATCACGGCCAAGGGCCGCCTCCAGCGCTGGCGGCACATCCACCGCATCCTGATCGGCGACGCGAAAGCGCATGGTCACCCAGTCTCCGGGGCCCACGCCGGCCTGACGCTGCACATCGGGGGAAACCATCACATACCGCCGGCCATCCCCGGCCGAGATGAACGCACCGGCCATCGGCACATCGGCAATTTCGCCTTCGATGCGCAGTTGCGGGTGCTGATCCAACGGCAATTGGCGCGCCAGTTCGGGCGGCAGGAACAGCACGGTGTAGACAATCTGCCGTCCGCGCCCCACGCCGTGCCGCTCCAGCGCGGCGTCAAACTCGTGACTGTACCAGGCGTCGGTCACCGCAGCGGCTCACAGGCGCTGCCAGCGGAAATACCACACCTCGTGGCCCAGCCGGCGCGCCTTGGCTTCGTATCGCGTTTGCGGCCAATCGGCCGGCCGCGTCAGGAAATCGGCGGCAGTCTCGCCGATCCAGCGGAAATCGCCACGCCGCTGCATCTGCATCAACGCCCAGCGGCAATAGATCGGGTGATCCGTGCCAAAACGGAACTCCCCACCCGGTTTCAGCACCCGGGCGATGCGGTCGATGGGGCCGGGGTTCATGAAGCGGCGCTTGGCATGGCGGGCCTTGGGCCAGGGATCGGG
>CAZAWH010000238.1:0-2737 GCA_964488775.1 uncultured Sandarakinorhabdus sp.
CCCCCTCCGCCCTGCGGGCACCTCCCCCAGAGGGGGAGGATCTTTGGGCGGCTTTCCATCAGCGGGCATCCATGCCAATCAATCCGCCATGAAACTGGGCGTCTGCTGGTATCCGGAACAATGGCCTGAAGCGCTGTGGGCCAGTGATGTGGCGCGCATGGCGGCGCTGGGGCTGCGGTTCGTGCGGATTGGCGAATTTGCCTGGAGCCGGATCGAGCCGGAGCCGGGGCACTTGCAGTGGGACTGGCTGGATCGCGCGGTGGACCTGGCGCACGCGGCGGGATTGCAGGTGGTGATGGGCACGCCAACGGCGACGCCGCCGAAATGGCTGGTGGATGCGCATCCGGAGATTCTGGCCAAGGGGCGCGACGGGCAGGTGCGCGGCTTTGGGTCGAGGCGGCATTATTGTTTCTCGAGTGATGTCTATCTGGAGCAGGCCAGGCGCATCACCCGCCTGATGGCACAGCGCTATGGCGAGCATCCGGCGGTGGTGGCCTGGCAGACCGACAATGAATATGGCTGCCACGACACGGTGGTGAGCACGTCGGATGCGGCCAGGGCCGGGTTCCGGCGCTGGCTGGCCGAGCGTTATGGCAGTGTTGCGGCGCTGAACGCGGCGTGGGGACTGAGCTTCTGGTCGCAGGAGTATCGCAGCTTTGACGAGGTGGATGCGCCGTTCGGCACGGTGACGGAAAGCCACCCGGCGCACCGGCTGGACTGGCAGCGTTATAGCTCGGCGATGGTGGAGCGGTTCAACGCGGCGCAGGTGGAGATTTTGCGCGCCGCCTCGCCGGGGCGGGATATTGTCCACAATTTCATGGGCTTGTTCACCGAATTTGATCATTTTGCCGTGGGCCGGCAACTGGATGTGGCGACGTGGGACAGCTATCCCATCGGCTTTCTGGGGCAGGGGCCGTTCACGTCGGCCGAAAAGGCGCGTTACCTGCGCATCGGCCACCCCGATCTGACCGCCTTTCACCACAGCCTGTATCGCGCCTGTGGGCGCGGGCGCTGGTGGGTGATCGAACAGCAGCCGGGGCCGGTCAACTGGGCGGCGTGGAACCCGGCCCCGGCAAAGGGTGCCGTTGAGCTGTGGGGCTGGGAAGCCGTGGCGCAGGGCGCGGAGCGGATGAGCTGGTTCCGCTGGCGCCAGGCCCCGACCGGCCAGGAGGCCATGCACGCCGGGCTGAACCGGCCGGACAACCAGCCGGCCGCGGCCTGGCCGGAGGTGGCGGCGCTGGCCGAAGGGCTGGCGCGGCTGGGGCCATTGCCGAAGCGTGGGCAGGCCGATGTGGCGTTGCTGTTTGATTATGACAGTGTGTGGGCGGTGCAGAGCCAGCCGCAGGGTCGCGATCAGGATGCGCTGGCCATCGCCATGGCCTGGCACACGGCGGCGCGGCGGCTGGGGTTGAGCGTGGATATCGTGCCGCCCGATGCCGATCTGGCCGGATACCGGTTGGTGCTGCTGCCGGTACAGGTGGTGGTGGATGACGGGCTGGCGCAGCGGCTGTCGGCGAGCGGCGCGCAGCTGCTGGCCGGGCCGCGCACGGGGAGCAAGACGCGCGATTTCGCCATTCCGCCGGCCTTGCCGCCCGATGGGTTGCAGGCGTTGATCGACATCAGGGTGGCCCGGGTGGAGAGCCTGCCGCCGGGGATCAGCCTGGCCGTGGGCAATGGCGGGGTGGTGACCGGCTGGATGGAGGATGTGGAGGCGGGCGCCGGCGTTGCGGTGCAATCCCGCCTCGATGACGGGCGCGGCCTGTGGTTTGCGGCGGGCCGGGCGCATTATCTGGCCGGCGGGGTGGATGCGGGCCTGCTGGGCCGGGTGATGGCCGAGGTGGCTTCGGCGGCCGGCCTGGTTGTGCAGGACCTGGGCCCGGATGTGCGCGTGGAGCGGCTGGGCGACCTCAAATTCCTGTTCAACTATGGCCCGACGGCCGTTGATCTGCCAATCTTGCCGATCATCGGCAGCAACCCGGTGCCACCGGCCGGGGTTGCCATCTGGAGGGAAGACGCATGAGCCTGATCGCTGTTCGCAAGGGGGCCCTGGCCGAAACCGAGGTGCTGGCCGATGCCGGCGCCGCCGCGCCGGGGCAGGCGCGCATCATCGTCGAGCAGTTCGCGCTGACGGCGAACAATGTCACCTATGCCGTGCATGGCGAGGATTTCGGTTATTGGAATTTCTTCCCGGGGCCAGATGGCTTTGGGGTGGTGCCGGTGTGGGGCTTTGGCCGGGTGGAGGACAGCCAGGCCACGGGCGTTGCGGCCGGTGACCGTTATTTCGGTTATTGGCCGATGGCCGGCGCCGCGCTGGTGCAGCCGGTGGCGGCGAGCCGGGCCGGCTTCACCGATGGCGCCGCCCATCGTGCCGGGCTGCCGCCCTTCTACAACCGTTATACCGCGGCGAGCGGCGATTGGGGCAGCGAGGAATTGCAGAGCCTGTTCCGCCCGCTCTATGCCACCGCCTTCCTGATCGATGCGTTGATGGCCGACCGACCGGTGGACACGCTGCTGTTGTCGTCCGCCTCGTCCAAGACGGCGCTGGGCGTGGCACAGGCGGCGCGGGGGCGGCAGCGCGTGGTGGGCCTCACCTCGCCGGGCAATCGCGATTTCTGTGTGGGCACAGGCTATTATGA
Source organism: uncultured Sandarakinorhabdus sp. (assembly GCA_964488775.1). Taxonomy (GTDB): domain Bacteria; phylum Pseudomonadota; class Alphaproteobacteria; order Sphingomonadales; family Sphingomonadaceae; genus Sandarakinorhabdus. The sequence goes on from CAZAWH010000238.1 coordinate 2,637, forward strand.
CCAGGTGCTCAGCTATGCCGAGGTGGGCGATGTGCTGGGCGAAACAATCGCCTTCATCGATTTTTCCGGCAACGGCGCGGTGCGCCACGATGTGCACAGCC
>CAZAWH010000239.1:0-2608 GCA_964488775.1 uncultured Sandarakinorhabdus sp.
TTCAAGGGCAGCCGCAAGTCGACGCCGTTCGCGGCGCAGATGGCGGCTGAAGACGCCGGCAAGAAGGCCGCCGAACATGGCGTGCGCACCCTGGAAGTGGAAGTGCGCGGCCCCGGTTCGGGTCGTGAATCGGCCCTGCGCGCCCTGCAGGCCGTCGGGTTCGTCATCACCGCCATCCGCGACGTGACGCCGATCCCGCACAACGGCGTGCGCCCGCCCAAGCGCCGTCGCGTCTGATCCGTCTGCCCTGGCGCCGGGCTCCATCCGTGGCGCCCAGCGTTCAAGACATTCATCGTCCAACGGGACGAGTGGGTGACGATCCGCTCCCCCCCAAATCGAGGTGAACCCCGTGGCAGTCATCGCCAAGAACTGGACCGAACTGAAGAAGCCGAACCGCCTGGAGCAGCGCCCCACCGGTGATGGCAAGCAGAAGGCGGCGTTCATCGCCGAACCGCTGGAGCGCGGCTTCGGCCTGACGCTGGGCAACGCCCTGCGCCGCGTGCTGCTGTCCTCGCTGCAGGGCGCCGCCGTCACCGCCATCAAGATGGACGGTGCGCTGCACGAATTTTCCAGCCTGCCGGGCGTGCGCGAAGACGTCACCGACATCGTGCTGAACATCAAGCAGGTGGCCATCCGCATGGCGGGTGACAGCGCCAAGCGCGTCTATCTGAACGCCACTGGCCCCGGCCCGGTCACCGCCGGCCAGATCGCCGTCACCGGCGACATGGAGGTGATGAACAAGGATCTGGTGATCTGCAACCTCGATGCCGGCGCCACGCTGAACATGGAACTGACGGTGGAAACCGGCAAGGGCTATGTCCCGGCCAGTGCCAACCGTCCGGCCGATGCCCCCATCGGCCTGATCCCGGTCGATGCGCTGTTCTCGCCGGTGCGCCAGGTCAGCTACAAGGTGGACAACACCCGCGTTGGCCAGGAACTGGACTATGACAAGCTGACCATCACGGTGGAAACCGATGGCAGCCTGAGCCCGGAAGACGCCCTGGCCTATGCCGCCAAGATCCTGCAGGACCAGCTGCAGCTGTTCGTGAACTTCGAGGATGCGGCCGTTGCCGCGCCGGTGGCCCATGCCGCCGCCGCCGGTGGCGCCGTGGAAGTGGACGACAGCGCCAGCATCAACCGCTATCTGCTCAAGAAGGTGGACGAGCTGGAACTGTCGGTGCGTTCGGCCAACTGCCTGAAGAACGACAACATCATCTACATCGGCGATCTGGTGCAGAAGACCGAGAGCGAGATGCTGCGCACGCCGAACTTCGGCCGCAAGTCGCTGAACGAGATCAAGGAAGTCCTCTCCCAGATGGGCCTGCGCCTCGGCATGGAAATTGCCGGTTGGCCGCCGGAGAACATCGAAGAGATGGCCAAGAAGCTCGAACAGGAATTCTGACAAGCCGGCTGACGGCAACGCGCAGCGTTGGCGTCAGACTCGGCGCAGTCCGGCCGGCGGGTGCCGGCGGCGGCTTTGCCGCCAACGGCAGCCCGTTCGACGTCAAGGGCGCGGCTTTGCCGCGACCCGCACCGCCTTTCGAGGCAAAAGGGGCATCTGGCTGACCCCATCCTTCAGCCTGGTCCGGGGTACCTGATACGGCCCCCGAACGAACGGAGTGAACACCCATGCGCCACGGCGTTGCCCATCGCAAACTCGGCCGCACCAGCAGCCACCGCATTGCCATGCTGAAGAACATGGCCGCCAGCCTGATCAAGCATGAGCAGATCAAGACCACGCTGCCCAAGGCCAAGGAACTGCGCCCCTATGTGGAAAAGCTGGTGACGCTGGCCAAGCATGGTGGCCTGTCCAACCGCCGCCTCGCCATGGCCCGCATGGGCGATGATGCCCAGCTGGTGAAGCTGTTCGACGTGCTGGCCGCCCGCTATGCCGACCGCCAGGGCGGCTATGTGCGCGTGCTCAAGGCCGGCATCCGCCGCTCGGACGCCACGCCGATGGCCATTGTCGAATTCGTCGATCGCGATGTCTCGGCCAAGGGCCAGGACAGCGGCCCGGTCGTGACCGGCGACGACGAATAAGCCTCACTTTGCAAGGACAGGCCCGATGGCTGACGAAATCGATCTGGGTGCCAATCCCGAAAACGGCTTTGGCGATGAGCCGATGCCGCAGGTGGCGATCATCACCCAGTATGTGAAGGACCTGTCCTTCGAAAACCCCAATGCGCCGAACAGCCTGCAGCTGCAGGCGCAACCGCGCATCGACGTCAATGTTGGCGTCAACGCCCGCAAGGCGGCCGACAATGTCTATGAGGTCGAGCTGAAGATCAGCGCCAAGGCCGATGTGGACGGCACCCCCACCTTCATGGTGGAGCTGCTCTATGCCGGCCTGTTCGGCCTGCAGAATGTGCCCGATGAAGCGCTGGAGCCGTTCTGCATCATCGAAGGCCCGCGGATCCTGTTCCCGTTTGCCCGCCGCATCATTGCCGATGCCGTGCGCGACGGCGGCTTCCCGCCGCTGATGCTCGATCCGATCGACTTCGGCGCGCTCTATCTGGCGCAGCAGCAGCAGGGCCAGGTGGGGAACGCCTGATCATGATCCTCCCCCTCTGGGGGAGGTGCCCGCAGGGCGGAGGGGGCGGCCTTGGGG
>CAZAWH010000240.1:0-2590 GCA_964488775.1 uncultured Sandarakinorhabdus sp.
CTGGCGCAGGCGATCACCGCGCCGGGCGATGTGGTGCTGGCGCCCAACCCGTCTTATCCCATTCACACCTTTGGCTTCATCATTGCCGGCGCGACCATCCGCAGCGTGCCGACGACGCCGGACGAACGCTATTTCGAGGCGCTGGAGCGGGCGGTGCGGTTCACGGTGCCGCGGCCCAGCGTGCTGGTGATGGGATATCCAAGCAACCCGACCGCCGAGGTGGCTGATCTGGCCTTTTACGAGCGGGTGGTGGCGTTTGCGAAGAAGCACAAGATCTGGGTGCTTTCGGATCTGGCCTATTCCGAGATTTATTTTGATGGGCAGCCGACGCCATCGATCCTGCAGGTGCCGGGCGCCAAGGATGTGGCGATCGAGTTCACCTCATTGTCCAAGTCCTATTCGATGGCGGGCTGGCGCATCGGCTTTGCGGTGGGCAACAAGACGCTGATTTCGGCGCTGACGCGGGTGAAATCCTATCTGGATTATGGTGCGTTCACGCCGATCCAGGCGGCGGCGGTGGCGGCGCTCAATGGCCCGCAGGATATCGTGGCGCAGAACCGCGCGCTCTATCACCGGCGGCGGGATGTGCTGGTGGAAAGCTTTGGCCGGGCCGGGTGGGAGATTCCGGCGCCGCGGGCCAGCATGTTCGCCTGGGCGCCGCTGCCGCCGGCGCTGGCGCATCTGGGCAGCCTGGAGTTTTCCAAGCAATTGCTCACCGAGGCGGGCGTCGCGGTGGCGCCGGGCGTTGGCTATGGCGAGGATGGCGAGGGGTTCGTGCGCATCGCGCTGGTGGAGAATGAGCAGCGGCTGCGCCAGGCGGCGCGGAATATCCGGAAATATCTGCAGTCGATGGGTGTGAACACGCCGTCGGTGAAGGCGGGGAGCTGAGCCATGGCAAGCGCACTTCGCATCGGGATCGCCGGGCTGGGCAATGTGGGCGCCGGCGTGGTGAAGATATTGGCGCAGAATGCCGATCTGGTGGCGCGGCGGGCCGGGCGGCCGATCGTGGTGACGGCGGTGAGCGCGCGGGACCGCAGCCGGGATCGCGGCATCAGCCTTGATGGCATCGCCTGGGTGGATGATGCCGCAGAGCTTGCCACCCGCGATGATGTGGATGTGGTGGTGGAGTTGATCGGCGGCAGCGATGGCCCGGCGTTGACGCTGGCGCGCCGCACGCTGGCGGCGGCCAAGCCGCTGGTGACGGCCAACAAGGCGATGCTGGCCCATCATGGCCTGGCGCTGGCCGAGGCGGCGGAAGCAGCCGACCTGCCGCTGAAATATGAGGCGGCGGTGGCCGGCGGCATTCCGGTGATCAAGGGGCTGGCCGAAGGCGCGGCGGCGAACCGCATCACGCGGGTCTATGGCCTGATGAACGGCACCTGCAATTATATCCTGTCACGCATGGAAGCCGAAGGCTTGGGCTTTGCCGAGGTGCTGGCCGATGCGCAGGCGCTGGGCTTTGCCGAAGCTGATCCCAGTTTCGACATTGATGGCATCGACACGGCGCACAAGCTGTCGATCCTGGCGGCACTGGCCTTTGGGGCGCGCATCGATTTTGCCGGCGTGGCCTGCACCGGCATCCGCGCCATCGAAAGCGCCGATATTGCCCAGGCCGCCGCGCTGGGCTTCCGCATCAAGCTGGTGGGCCTGGCGGAAGCCGAGAATGGCTGCCTGTTCCAGCGCGTGCACCCGGCGCTGGTGCCGATGGCGCACCCGGTGGCGACCACCATGGGCAGTTTGAACGCCGTGGTGGTGGAAGGCGATTTCGTTGGCCGGCTGTTTTTCCAGGGGCGCGGCGCCGGCGAAGGGCCGACGGCCAGCGCGGTGGTGGCCGATTTGGTGGACATTGCCCGCGGCGACGTGCGGCCGCCGTTCGTGATGCCGGTGGCGGATCTGGCCGCCCTGCCCCGCGCCGATGCGGCGGGCCGGCGGGGCCGATATTATCTGCGGCTGAACGTGGCCGATCGGGCCGGCGTGCTGGCGGAGCTGACGGCGGCGCTCAGGGATTGCGGGGTTTCCATCGAAAGCCTGGTGCAGCGCGGCACGTCGAGCAGCGGCGATGCCATGGTGGTGATGGTGACCCACGAAGCCCGCGAGGCCGATGTGGTGGACAGCCTGGCGCGCATGGCGGCCTCCCCCGCCGTGGTGGGGCAGCCGGTGATGATGCACATACTGGATTTTTGACGCCTTTCGCCCATCGGCTGCGGCGCGTAAGGCTGTGCGCCAACGATTCGAACCAACGGGGTGATATTTCTCATGACGGCTCCCAGCCATGTGCTTGATCGCGTGCTCGTGCTCGAAATGGTGCGCGTCACCGAATATGCCGCCATTGGCGCATCCAGGCTGATCGGGCGCGGCAACGAGAAGGCCGCCGATGCCGCAGCCGTGGAGGCGATGCGCAACGCGCTCAACCAGCTGGATTTCGATGGCACGGTGGTGATCGGCGAAGGCGAGCGGGACGAGGCGCCGATGCTGTTCATCGGCGAGAAGGTGGGCAAGGCCATCGGCACCGGCCCGCGCATCGATATCGCGCTTGATCCGCTGGAAGGCACCACCATCACCGCCAAGGCCGGGCCCAACGCGCTGGCCG
>CAZAWH010000241.1:0-2586 GCA_964488775.1 uncultured Sandarakinorhabdus sp.
GCCCGGATCAGGATGGCGACCGTTTCGTCGAGATCTGGAACCTGGTGTTCATGCAGTATGAGCAGGTCGACAAGGAAACCCGCCTGAACCTGCCGCGCCCCAGCATCGATACCGGCATGGGGCTGGAGCGCATCGCCGCCGTCCTGCAGGGCGTGCACGACAATTATGACACCGACACGTTCAAGACGCTGATCGCCGCCAGCGAGGACAAGGTTGGCAAGGCACTTACCGCCGAAGCCCGCGCCTCGCACCGGGTGATCGCCGATCATCTGCGCTCGTCGGGCTTTCTGGTGGCCGATGGCGTGCTGCCGGCCAACGAAGGCCGCGGCTATGTGCTGCGCCGGATCATGCGCCGCGCCATGCGCCACGCCCATCTGCTTGGTGCGAAAGAGCCGTTGATGCACCAGCTGGTGCCGGCGCTGATGGCGACCATGGGCCAGGCCTTCCCGGAACTGGGCCGCGCCCAGGCCCTGATCGAGGAAACGCTGAAGCTGGAGGAAACCCGTTTCCGCCAGACGCTGGAACGCGGGCTGGGCCTGCTGGATGAAGCCAGCGCCCGGCTGCCGGCCGGTGGCACGCTGCCCGGCGATGTCGCCTTCAAACTGTATGACACTTATGGCTTCCCCTATGACCTGACCGAGGATGCCCTGCGCGCCCGCGGGCTGGGCGTGGACCGCGCCGGCTTCGATGCCGCCATGGCCGAACAGAAGCGCGCCGCCCGCGCCGCCTGGAGCGGTTCGGGCGAGGCCAAGGATGCGGCGGTCTGGTTCGACATTGCCGACGCGACAGGCGCCACCGAATTCACCGGCTACACCAGCCTGACCGGGGAGGCCAAGGTCGTCGCCCTGGTGAAGGACGGCGTGACGGTTGCCAGCGCCGATGCCGGCGACAAGCTGGTGGTCATCACCAACCAGACGCCCTTCTATGCCGAAAGCGGCGGCCAGGCCGGCGACGGCGGCAGCATCAGCTGGGGCGAGGGGCTGACCAGCCGCGTGACCGACACAAGGAAAGCGCTGGGCAAGCTGCACCTGCATGATGTGACGCTCACCGCCGGGCCGTTGGCCGTGGGCGATGTGGTGAAGCTGGATGTTGACGCGCCGCAGCGCGGCGCCCATCGCCGCGCCCACAGCGCCACCCACCTGCTGCACGCCGCGCTGCGCCGCCGGCTGGGCACGCATGTGACGCAGAAGGGCAGCTATGTCGGCCAGGATTATCTGCGCTTCGACTTCTCCCACCAGAAGGCGATGACGCCGGCCGAACTGGCGCAGGTCGAAGCCGATGTGAACGCCCAGATCCTGGGCAATCGCGCCGTTTCCACCAAGCTGATGACGCCGGACGCCGCCATCGAAGCCGGCGCCATGGCGCTGTTTGGCGAAAAATATGGCGAGGAGGTGCGTGTGCTCTCCATGGGCGCCGATGATGGCGGTGACACTTATAGCGTCGAACTGTGCGGCGGCACCCATGTCGGCGCCCTCGGCGATATCGGCCTGCTCAAGATCACCAGCGAAAGCGCGGTGGCCAGCGGCGTGCGCCGCATCGAGGGCAAGACCGGCATCGCCGCGCGCGAATGGCTGAACGAGCGTGAGGCGCTGCTGCTGGAAACCGCCGGCGCCATCAAGGCCCGCCCGGAAGAGGTGCCGGCCCGCGTCGCCGCCCTGATCGACAATGCCAAGCGCCTGGAACGCGAACTGGCCGAGGCGAAGAAGGCCCTCGCGCTGGCTGGCCCGGCCAGCGGCGGCGCGGCGGCTGTTGAAACGGTGGCCGGGGTCGCCTTCCAGGGCCGGGTGTTCGACGGGCTTGATCCCAAGTCGCTGCGCGGCCTGATCGATGAGACCAAGCAGAGCCTTGGTAGCGGCGTTGCTGTGCTGATCGCGGTCAACGATGGTCGCGCCAGCGTCTCCGTCGGCGTGACCGATGATCTGACCAGCCGCATCAGCGCCGTGGATCTGGTGCGCGTTGCCGCTGCGGCCCTGGGTGGGCAGGGCGGCGGCGGCCGGCCCGACATGGCGCAGGCCGGCGGCCCCGATGGTGCCAAGGCCGCCGAGGCGATTGCCGCGGTGAAGGCGGCAATCGCCGGCTGATCAATCGATCCGCGCCTTGAACACGTGCCAGCTCGCATCCTGGCACAGGGTGCAATCACGGCCGGCGAACATGCGCCCGGCCGTGCGGTTGCCCTTTAGCTGCCAGTCCAGCCAGGCCACGGCGATCCGCCCGTAAAAGCCGCCGTCCTTCTGGCCATAGGTGCCCAGATGGGTCATGCCGTCTTGCCAGGCCTGGAACACCGGCACCTTGGCAATGGCACGGGCATTGGCCTCGCTGGCGTAAAAGGCGACATCGCGATCCTTGTCGCCATGGATCAGCGCGATTGGCGTGTGGATGCTGGCCAACACCGCGTCCGGATTGGGCGGGTTGTTCGGGATCATGCCGATGCCGCTGTTCCAGATCATCATGGTGGTGATGCGCGGATCAGCGGCGACCTTGAACGATTGCACGCCGCCGCAGCTCTGGCCCATCACCGCGACCCTGGCCGTATCGATGCGGCCAAACAGCGGGCTGCCCGGCCGGGCATTTTCGGCAATGGCCCAG
>CAZAWH010000242.1:0-2584 GCA_964488775.1 uncultured Sandarakinorhabdus sp.
CTCGACGTGAACACCAAGATGTATTTCACCGCCGCCACCATGATCATCGCGGTGCCCACCGGCATCAAGATCTTCAGCTGGATCGCCACCATGTGGGGCGGCTCGATCAAGTTCGACACGCCCATGCTGTGGGCCATCGGCTTCATCTTCATGTTCACCGTGGGCGGCGTCACCGGCGTGCTGCTCTCCAACGCCGGCGTGGACACCTATTTCCACGACACCTATTACGTCGTGGCGCACTTCCACTATGTGCTCTCGCTCGGTGCCGTGTTCGCCATCTTCTCGGCCTGGTACTACTGGTTCGGCAAGATGTTCGGCAAGCAGTACAACGAACTGCTGGGCAAGCTGCACTTCTGGGTGTTCTTCATCGGCGTGAACCTGCTGTTCTTCCCGATGCACTTCCTGGGCATGGATGGCATGCCGCGCCGCATCCCCGACTACCCGGATGTCTATGCCTATTGGAACCAGATCGCGTCCTATGGCTACGCCATCATGGGCCTCGGCATGGTCTTCTTCTTCCTCAACCTGATTGTCAGCTTCGCCTCGCGTCGCAAGGTGGAAGACAATTATTGGGGCGAAGGCGCCACCACCCTGGAATGGACCCTGTCCAGCCCGCCGCCGTTCCACCAGTTCGAAACCCTTCCGGTCATCAAGTGACCGCATCACGGGGGCGGTGTTCCGGCTCCGCCCCCGAAGGCCATTCAAATGTCTGATGCCGCCGCCCCTTCCAGCGCGCTCCCCAGCACCCTGCTGGCCGACTGGCGGGATTATTTTGCCCTGCTGAAACCCCGGGTGATGACGCTGGTGATCTTCACCGCGGCCTGCGCCATGGTGGCGGCCCCGGGGCAGCTGCACCCCTTCCTCGCCTTCATCGGCATCCTGTGCATCGCGGTCGCCGCCGGTGCCGCCGGCGCGCTCAACCAATGGTATGAGGCCGATATCGATGCGGTGATGAAGCGCACGGCCAAGCGCCCGCTGCCGGCCGGCAAGCTGCAACCCGCCGAAGCGCTGGCCTTTGGCGTCATCCTCGGCACCGGTTCGGTTGCCATCATGGGCCTGGCGCTCAACTGGGTCGCCGCAGCCTGGCTGGCGGTGTCGATCCTCTTCTATGTCGTCGTCTACACCGCCTGGCTGAAACGCCGCACGCCGCAGAACATCGTCATCGGCGGCGCCGCCGGCGCCTTCCCGGTCATCTGCGGCTGGGCCGCCGTCACCGGCGACACCCCGCTGCTGGCCTGGATCCTGTTTGCCATCATCTTCCTGTGGACGCCGCCGCACTTCTGGGCGCTCGCGCTGTTCATGGAAGCGGATTATGCCAAGGCCGGCGTGCCGATGCTGCCCGTCACCCACGGGCTCACCGAAACCCGTCGCCAGATCCTGGGCTATTCCGCCTTGCTGGTGCCCGTCACCATCGCGCCGACCCTGCTCGGCCTCGCCAACTGGGCCTATGGCGGCACCGCCATCACGCTGGGCATCATCTTCATGGCGATGGCGGTGAAGGTGTGGCGCAACACCGCCACCGCGCCGGCCGCCATGCTGCCGGAAAAACAGCTGTTCAAGTTCAGCCTTCTCTATCTGGCCTGCCTGTTCGGCGCGCTTGTCGCCGATCGGCTGCTGCTGCCATGAGTGTCGAGCCCGCCAACTGGAGCGCGGATGAACGCGCCGCCTTTTACGCCCGCCGCGAATCGCGCAACCGGGCCCTGGGCGTCCTGCTGTTCACGCTGGTCGCGCTGTTCTTCGGCATCACCGTGGTGCGGATGACGGGCCAGGTGAAGAACGCGCCCGATGCGCCCCAGGCGGCATCTGCGCCGGCGTCTGCGCCCGCCGCCGCGCCGGCCGCCCCGCAATCATGAACCCGGCCAGCGCCTCGCTGGCCCAGGCCAACCGCCGCACCGGCATCGCTGTGGCCCTGGTCGCCATCGCCATGATCGGCGTCGCCTATGCCGCGGTGCCGCTCTATCGCCTGTTCTGCCAGGTCACCGGCTTTGGCGGCACCACCCAGGTCGCCGCCGCCGCCCCCACGGCCGATCGCCTCGCTGCTGTCGCCGGCCGCACCATCAAGGTGCGCTTTGATTCCAACATCGCCCCCGGCCTGCCCTGGCGGTTCCGCCAGAAACAGAACGAGGTGACCATTCCCATCGGCGAGAAGCGCCTGGCCTATTATACGGCCACCAACACCGGTGACCGGCCGATCACCGGCCGCGCCGTGTTCAACGTCTCGCCGGATGTCGCCGGGCAATATTTCATCAAGATCGAATGCTTCTGCTTCACCGAACAGACGCTGCGGGCCGGCGAAACCGTCGACATGCCGGTCACCTGGTATATCGATCCGGCGATCATGGATGATCCGGTGGCGAAAAAGATCGACGAGATCACGCTGAGCTACACCTTCTATCCGGTGGACAAGCCGGCAGAATCTTCGGTCGCCGCACTGGACAAGCCAGCGCGGGACACGCTAAGCGCTGCGACAAATCGTAACAGTTTGAAGGACAGGGGCTGAGCCATGGCTGGAGCCAAGACCCACGATTACCACATCCTCAATCCGTCATCGCGTCCGCTGATGATGTCGATGGCGGTGCTGGTG
>CAZAWH010000243.1:0-562 GCA_964488775.1 uncultured Sandarakinorhabdus sp.
TGGGCCCGATGAAGAAGCCGCCTTCATGGCCCTGCAGGGTGAAGCCGCGGCCATCGACGACCAGCTCGGCGCCTTCGTCCACCCCCATCTGGATATAGTGCTCGATCCGCGCCTTGTGGGCCGCCGTCACCACCGGGCCATAATCGGCTTCCGGATCGGTGCTGGTGCCGATGCGCAGCCTGGCGATTGCCGGCAGCAGCATCGCCCGGAGCCGTTCCGCCGTCTCCTCGCCCACCGGCACCACCACCGGCAGCGCCATGCAGCGTTCGCCGGCACTGCCAAAGGCGGCGCCGGCCAGATCGCGCACCACCTGGTCCAGATCAGCATCGGGCATCACGATGGCGTGATTCTTGGCCCCACCCATCGCCTGCACCCGCTTGCCGCGGGCGCAGCCTTCGGCATGGATATAGTGCGCGACGTCCGATGAACCGACGAAGCTGATCGCGGCGATATCCGGGTGCTGGATGATCGCGTCCACCATTTCCTTGTCGCCGTTCACCACGCTGAAAATGCCATCCGGCAGGCCGGCGTCGCGGAAGATGTCGCCCAACAGATGCGGCAG
>CAZAWH010000243.1:572-2557 GCA_964488775.1 uncultured Sandarakinorhabdus sp.
CGGCAGGGTGGGATCGCGTTCCGACGGTTTCAGGATGAAGGCATTGCCCGTCACGATGGCCACGCCGGCCATCCACATCGGGATCATCGCCGGGAAATTGAACGGGGTGATGCCGGCTCCGATGCCGATCGGCTGGCGAAAGGCCCAGACATCGATGCCCGGCCCGGCGCCGTGGGAAAATTCGCCCTTCATCACGTGCGGCGCGCCGCAGCAGAATTCGATCACCTCCAGCCCACGCTGGATGTCGCCCTTCGCGTCGGCGATCACCTTGCCATGTTCGGAACTGAGCACGCGGGCCAGTTCATCGATGCGGGCTTCCACCAGTTCCTTGAATTTGAACATCACCCGGGCGCGGCGCTGCGGGTTGGTGGCGGCCCAGGCCGGCTGCGCGGCGCGGGCGGCGCTGACGGCCTGTTCAAGCAGATCGGCGCCGGCCAGGCGCACCTCGGCCTGCACCTGTCCGCTGTTGGGGTCATACACCGGGCTGGTGCGGCTGCCGGCGGCCACGGCCCGCCCGGCGATGTGATGATCGATGATGCGCATGGCGGCGGTTCTATCGGCTGGCGCCGCGGCTGGCCACAGTCGAATCCATCAGTGGTGATGGTGATGATCCCCGGTGCCGCAGCCATCGGCCACCGCCTGCCGGCAATGGTCCGCCCCGGTTTCCACCTGCAACGTGGCATGGCCGATATCGAACCGGTGGTGCAGCGCGTGGGCGATGTTGGCCAGCATCTCGTCACCCGGATGGCCGGCGGGCATCACCAGATGTGCCGTCAGGATCGCCCCGCTGGTGCCCTGCGGCCAGATGTGCAGATCATGGACGGCGGCCACGCCCTCCAGCCCGCCGAGCCAGCTGCGCACCGCCGCCGGATCGATGCCGGGCGGCACCGCATCCATCGCAAGCGCCAGCGATTCCTTCAACAGGCCCCAGGTGCCCTTCAGGATCACCGCCGCCACCGCAAGGCCAAGCAGCGGATCAACCCAGCTCCACCCGGTCTGGCGGATCACCAGGCCGCCCACCACCACGGCCGCCGACACGCCGGCATCGGCCAGCATGTGCAGATAGGCGCCGCGGATGTTCACATCGCCCTTGCGGCCGCGCAGGAACAACAGGGCGGTGCCCATGTTGATAACGATGCCCACCGCGGCGACCGCCATCACCACGTCGCCCGACACGGCCAGCGGCGAGAGCAGCCGGTGCACCGATTCGAACAATATGCCGCCGCAGGCCGCCACCAGGATCAGCGCATTGGCCAGCGCCGCCAGGATGGGCGAGCGGGAAAGGCCCCAGGTGAAGCGATCGGTGGGCGCGCGCCGGGCCAGCGCCAGCCCACCCCAGGCGATCAGCAGCCCCGCCACGTCCGACAGATTGTGGCCGGCATCGGCCAGCAGCGCCATCGAATCAAACCACAGGCCCGCCGCCGCCTCGATGCCGACATAGGTGAGGTTGAGCGCAATCCCGATGGCAAAGGCCCGGCCGAAATCCGCCGGCGCATGAACATGACCATGGCCATGATGATCATGGCCGCCCAACGGGTGCGAATGGGCGTGGTTGTGCATGGCCCCGTTATGGGGTGACGGGCCGGGCGAGTCGAGGGGGGACAGGATTCAGATCCTCCCCTGCAAGGGGAGGTGCCCGCAGGGCGGAGGGGACGGGCCTGGCGCGCACGCGGTTTCAAATGCACACCGCCGGGCCACGGCCGGCGGCAAAGCCGCCGAGTCCGTTGTTGGGATGAAGGGAAGGAAGGAAGAGCGCGGCAGAGCCGCGCCGTCAGACGAGTCAAAAAAAGCGGCCCGATGGCCGCTTTTTTCGCTCGCTGTCTGAGCTTGATCGAGTCTGGCTGCGGCACGCAGCCAGCCGATCTGCGCAGCGACTGGAGCGGGTGAAGAGATTCGAACTCTCGACTTCAACCTTGGCAAGGTTGCGCTCTACCCCTGAGCTACACCCGCTCACCCGTCGCCGGGAAGCGCGCCTCTAGCACCGG
>CAZAWH010000244.1:0-2502 GCA_964488775.1 uncultured Sandarakinorhabdus sp.
TGTGCAGCGAGGACAGCACGAGATGGCCGGTGAGCGCGGCCTGCACGGCGATCTGCGCGGTTTCGGCATCGCGGATTTCGCCGACCATCACCACATCCGGATCCTGCCGCAGGATGGCGCGCAGGCCGGCGGCAAAGCTGAGGCCAACCTTGGGGTTCACCTGGGTCTGGCCAATGCCGTCGACGGCATATTCCACCGGGTCTTCCACAGTCAGGATGTTGCGGCTGCCATCGTTCAGGCGTTTCAGGCCGGCATAAAGGGTGGTGGTCTTGCCGCTGCCGGTGGGGCCGGTGATCAGCACCAGGCCGTTGGCGCTGGCCAGCGCGGCGCGGAAGGCGGCATCGATGGCCGGCGGCATGCCCAGCCCGGCGAGATCGATGCCGGCATTGTCCTTGTCAAGCAGGCGCAGCACCACGCGTTCGCCGCCGCGCGCCGGCAGGGTGGACACGCGCACATCCAGCCGCTTGGCCGCCAGCGCCAGTTCCATGCGGCCATCCTGGGGCAAACGGCGTTCGGCGATGTCGAGCCGGGCCATCACCTTGATGCGGCTGACCAGCAGGCTGGCGACACCGGCGGGCAGGCGGTGCATTTCCTTCAACTCGCCATCGATGCGCATGCGCACCACCAGCGCGGCCTCGAACGGTTCGATATGGATGTCGGACGCCTTCAGCCGGGCGGCTTCGGCGATCAGGCCGTTGATCAGGCGGATGGCCGGGGCTTCATCGTCGCTGGCCAGCAAGTCTTCGGCCGAGGGCAGATCCTCGGCCAGCGCCAGCAGGCCATCGGTCTGCCCGGCATAGGCGCTGGTGGCGTAATGATCCTGCAGCAGCTTGTCGAATTCGGCCTGGCTGACATCGATCAGCCGCAGCGGCCGGCCGGCGATGCGGCGCACCTCGGCCAGGGCCTGGGTGCGGCTGCCGGGGCGGCGCGCGACATCGGCGGTATCGGCCAGCCCGGTGAGGATCAGGCCGTTGGCGCGGGCAAAGGCATAGGGGAGCGAGAGGCTCATTTCGGCGGTTCGGCGGGTGGTTGTTCGGCCGCTGGCGCCGGCGGCGGCGCGCCGGGGATCGGGGCCTTCAGATAATCGCGCACCAGCGCATCAAGGCTGGTGTCGGCCGTGCCTTCGCGGACCGCCTGTTCGGCGCGCACATATTGATAGCGTTCGCCGGTCAGCCGGGCGGCATCTTCGGCGCCCCTTATGATGGTGGGGCGGATGAACACCATCAGATTGGTCTTGGTGCGGTTGCGCGATTTCGAACGGAACAGGTTGCCGAGCAGCGGGATGTCGCCCAGCAGCGGCACCTTCTCGATGGCGCGGCGTTCATTTTCATCGATCAGGCCGCCCAGCGCGATGATCTGGCCATCGTCCACGGTGACGGTGGTGGAAATCTCGCGCTTGTTGAAGATCAGATCAGGGACATTCTGGGTGACGACGGCCTGGGCGATGCTGCTGACCTCTTGCCGCAGATTGAGCTTGATGGTGCCGCCGGCGTTGATCTGCGGGCGCACGTCAAGCTGGATGCCGATGTCCTGCCGCTGCACGGTGCGGAAGGCATTGTCGAAATTGTTGCTCAAGGCCTGGCCGGTGGCGATGGGCACATTCTGGCCGACGAGGATGCGGGCCTGCGCGTTGTCGAGCGTAACCACCGAAGGCGTGGACAGCACGTTGGATGCCGTGTCGGCCTTCACCGCGTTGACGACAAAGCCGAACACCGCGTTGGACCCCAGATTGCCGCCAAAGCCGAACTGGCCGCCGTTGGCATTCAACAGGCTGTTCACCGCGGCGTTGCGCAGCTGCACCGTGGTCGCATTGTCTTGCCCATAGCGGTTTTCGGCGACGATGGCCCCGGCGACGGCGAGCAGATTGGGCGCGGCATTGCTGTAGTTGGTGACAGAGAAGGGGATGTTGCTGTTGCCGGTGCCGCTGAGCAGGAACTGCACGCCCAGCCGCTGGGCGGCGACATCGCTGATCTCCACGATCACGGCTTCGACCAGCACCTGTTCGCGCCGCACATCCAGTTGCCGCACCACCTCGCCCAGCCGGCGCTGCACATCGGCGGGCGCGGCGATGACGATGGCATTGGCGCCTTCATAGCGGGCAATCACCGCCTGGCCGCGGCCGATGCTGGCGCCCGGCACAAAGCCGGAGGTGCCGAGCCCGCCCTGCGGCGCGGCCGGCAGCGGCTGGGCCGCGGCGGGCTGGGCCTGGGCCGGTTGGCCGGCATTGGCGTTGCCAAACGCGCTTTGGGTTGGTTGCACCAGCGGCGCGGCCTGGCTGGCCGGGCTGACCGGCTGGCCAACCAGCTGCTGCAGCACCGGCACCAGCTTTTCGGCGTCGGCATGTTGCAGGAAGATCACCCGCACGTCGCTGCCGGCGCTGGCCGCCTGATCCAGATCGGCGATGGTGCGGGCGAGTTTGGTGAGCGTGGCGGGATCGCCGCGCAGGACGAGGCTGTTGCTGGCATCCACCGGCGCCACCTGCCAGCCGCGCCCTTCGGCCGC
>CAZAWH010000245.1:0-2458 GCA_964488775.1 uncultured Sandarakinorhabdus sp.
CAGTTCCTGATCGACGAGGCCAAGCGCGGCCGCAAGAAGCCGATGGTCGGCTTCATCGCCGGCCGCACCGCGCCCCCCGGCCGCCGCATGGGCCATGCCGGCGCCATCGTGTCGGGCGGCAAAGGCGATGCCGAATCCAAGATCGCCGCCATGGAAGCCGCCGGCATCCGCGTGTCCCCCAGCCCGTCGCTGCTGGGCGAAACCCTGGTCGAAGTGCTCAAGGGCTGAGAGATCCTCCCCCTTTGGGGGAGCTGCCGACCGCAGGGAGGCGGAGGGGGCTGGCAAGCGCCCCTTGCCCAGCCTCCTCCGCCCTGCGGGCATCGCCGCAAAAAGGGGGAGGACCGCCCCCCGCATGTTGGCACTGCATGGCCGGCATGCGACAGTTTGTCATGACATTACCGCCATGTGCCGTTAAACAAGGCAGAATCGCGAGACGTTAAGGACTGTCACGATGGATATGGACGCCCTGCTGCCCGGCCCCGATGATCGGCCGGGGCCGAGTTGGGCCCGGCCGAACTGGCCGATCCTGCCGACCGATGATCTGACCCGTGGGCTGGATGCCGCCGGCATGTTCGCCGAAAGCAGCGCCAAGACCGCCGGCAAGGCCGCGGCCCAGGCCGCCGCCGCCGGTGCCAGCCCCGAAGACATCGCCCGCGCCGCCCAGGATTCGATTAGCGCGCTGATGCTGATCCGCACCTATCGTGTGCGCGGCCACCTCGCCGCCAATCTCGATCCGCTTGGCCTGGCCACCCGCGATCTGCCCGCCGATCTCACCCCCGGCTATCATGGCTTTGGTCCCAATGATCTGGATCGCCCCGTCCACATCGGCGGCGCGCTGGGCCTGCAAACCGCCACGATCCGCGAACTGGTCGCCATCCTGCAGCGCAATTATTGCGGCAATGTCGGCCTCGAATATATGCACATCAATGATGTGGAGGAACGCCGTTTCCTGCAGGAAAAATTCGAAGGGCGGGACAAGGAAATCCAGTTCAGTGTGCAGGGCAAGCGCGCGATCCTGAACAAGCTGGTCGAAGCCGAGCAGTACGAGAAATTCCTCGGCCGCAAATATGTCGGCACCAAGCGCTTTGGCCTTGATGGCGCCGAAGCCATGATTCCGGCGATGGAATCGATCATCAAGGTCGGCGGCCAGCTGGGCGTCACCGAAATCGTCTTCGGCATGCCGCACCGCGGCCGGCTCAACATGCTGGCCAATGTCATGCAAAAGCCGTTCCGCACCATCTTCCACGAATTTGCCGGCGGCTCTTCCAACCCCGATGATGTCGGCGGTTCGGGCGACGTGAAATATCACCTCGGCACCAGCACCGATCGCGAATTTGATGGCAACCGGGTGCACCTCTCGCTGGTGCCCAACCCGTCCCACCTCGAAGCGGTCGATCCGGTCGTGCTGGGCAAGGTGCGCGCCATCCAGACGATCATCGGCGATGACGCCCGCCGCCGCGTCATGCCGGTGCTGCTGCACGGCGATGCCGCCTTTGCCGGCCAGGGCATCGTGGCCGAATGCTTCGGCTTCTCCGGCCTGAATGGCTACAACACCGGCGGCACCATCCATTTCGTGGTGAACAACCAAGTCGGCTTCACCACGTCTCCCCAATTTGCCCGCTCTTCGCCCTATCCGTCCGATGTGGCCAAGATCGTGCAGGCGCCGATCTTCCACGTGAACGGCGATGATCCCGAAGCCGTGACCTATGCCACCAAGGTCGCCACCGAATTCCGCCAGCGCTTTGGCCGCGACGTGGTGATCGACATGTGGTGCTACAGGCGCTTCGGCCACAACGAAAGCGACGAGCCCAGCTTCACCCAGCCGCTGATGTATGCCGTGATCGGCAAGAAGCGCCCGGTCAGCGAGATTTACGCCGAACGCCTGGCCCGCGAAGCCGTGCTGACGCCGGAAGGCTACAAGGCGATGATCGACACCTATGTGGCGATGCTGGAAGATGAATTTGATGCCGCCGCCGGCTTCAAGGCCAATGCCGCCGATTGGTTCGGTGGCCGCTGGGCGGGCCTGGGCCGCCCCAAGGAGGCGATTGACAGCCGCCGCGCCGCGATGACCGGCGTGTCGATGACCGAACTGCACCAATTGGGCAAGCAGCTGACCACCGTGCCCGATGGCTTCAACATCCACCGCACGCTCGCCCGCGTGCTTGATGCCAAGGCCGAAATGTTCGCCACCGGCGCCAACATCGATTGGGCCACCGGCGAGGCGCTGGCCTTCGGCTCGCTGCTGAAGGATGGCTATGGCGTGCGGCTGTCCGGCCAGGATTGCGGCCGCGGCACCTTCAGCCAGCGCCACGCGGTGTGGACCGATCAGAAATCGGGCGGCCGCTATGTGCCGCTGAAGGCGATGGACCCGCGCTTCGAAGTGCTGGACAGCCCGCTGTCCGAATTCGGCGTGCTCGGCTTTGAATATGGCTATGCCCTGGCCGATCCCAAGTCGCTG
>CAZAWH010000246.1:0-2408 GCA_964488775.1 uncultured Sandarakinorhabdus sp.
GTCGGTGTGGCGGTCGGCCAAGGCGAAAACCCCTGTCGTCCTGAACATCTGCCGGGTGCGGCAGAAGGCCCCACTGGCGATGCCAGTTGGGCTTGGCGCGCGTCCTAGAGGGCCGGGCTTGGGGTGTCAACCATTGTGCAGTGCACACTTTGGTATGAGACGGGCGATCAGGCCGTGGCGAGCAGCCGCTCGGCCGCCTGCAGGTCGACACTGACCAGCTGGCTGACGCCGGGTTCGCCCATGGTGACCCCGAACAGGCGGTGCATCCGGCTCATCGTCACGGCATTGTGGGTGACGATGAGGAAGCGGGTGGCGGTTTCGGCCGCCATGCGATCAAGCAGGTCGCAGAAGCGTTCCACATTGGCATCATCCAAGGGCGCATCCACTTCATCGAGCACGCAGATCGGCGCCGGATTGGCCAGAAACAGCGCGAAGATCAGCGCGGTGGCGGTGAGCGCCTGTTCCCCGCCCGACAACAGGGTGAGGGATTGCAGCTTCTTGCCCGGCGGCTGGGCCATGATTTCCAGCCCGGCCTCCAGCGGATCATCGGATTCGATCAGCGCTAGCTGCGCCTCCCCGCCGCCGAACAGATCGGTGAACAGGGTGCGGAAATGCGCGTCCACCGCCTGGAACGCCGCCTGCAGCCGCTGCCGCCCCTCGCGGTTCAGGCTGCCGATGGAGCCGCGCAGGCGGGCGATGGCGGTGTCGAGCTCGGCCTTTTCGGCCACGGTCAATTTCGCCTGTTCTTCCAGTTCCTTGAGTTCAATATCGGCGCGCAGGTTGACCGGGCCCAGGCGGTCACGTTCGGCAGTGAGGCCATCGAGCTGGATGGCCAGCGCCTCGGGGTCGCCAGGGTCGGCGGCAAAGCCGAAGCGGCCGGGCAGCATCGGCGGCGAACATTGGAACCGCTCGCCGGTCTGGCGCTCGATCTGGCCGCGGGCTTCATCCTGATGATCGGCCTCGGCGCGCAGGCGGGCGCGCAGTTCGCGGGCTTCGGCGACCTGGGCTTCGGCGGCGCGGGCGCGGGTGTTGATCTGTTCCACCCCGGCTTCGGCGCTGGCAAGGGCATCGGCGGCGGCAACGCGGGTGGCATCGGCGGCTTGCGCCTGATCGGCGAGGCCAGCCAGATCGGCGGCGATCGCCTTCACCCGGGCGGCGATGCCGGCGCGATCATCGGCGGCGGCCTCGGCCCGGGCGGCCAGTTCGGCGCGCTGGCTGCCGCTCTGTTCGAGGCGGCGAGCCCAATCGGCGCGTTCCTGGGTGATGAGATTGGCGCGAAGCGTGGCCGATTCGGCGGCGCGCGTGGCAGCATCCTGGTCGCTGCGTGCCCGCGCCAGCGCCTGGCGTGCCCGCTCAGCCGCATCGCGGGCCTGGGCAAGGCTGGCGGCCAGCGCCGCGACATGATCGGCGGCCGGCACGGCGGCGCGCAGCGTTTCGGCTTCGGCCGCCAGCCGCTGGGCTTCGGCATCGGCGCGGGTGGCGGCGCTGGCCAGGCTGGCCTGCTCGCCGGCGGCGCGGGCGGCGGCGGTTTCGGCGCTGGCCAGCTGCCTTCGTGCGTCGGCAAGGGTGCGGGCGGCGACATCGCGGGCGGCGCGGGCGCTGCGTTCGGCTTGGGCTGCGGCGCTGGCGGCGGCTTCGGCCTCGCGCAGCCGGGTGGTGGCGGTGGTGACGGCCGCGGCGGCGGCGGCCTGTTCGCTGGCGAGTTCGGCGGCCCGGCGGCGGGCGCGCAGGCGGGCGGCGGCGGCATCGGTGCGGCCACCCGATCCCTTGGCGTCGTCCACCAGCCCGTCCCAGCGCCACAGCTTGCCGTCGCGGCTCACCAGCCGCTGGCCGGGGCGCAGGGCCGCGATCAATTCGGCCGACGGCGGCGCATCGACCACGCCCACCTGCGCCAGCCGGCGGGCCAGTTCGGGCGGGGCCTGCACCTGGGGGGCGAGCGGGGTGACACCGGCCGGCAGCGGCGGATCATCGGCGGCGGCCGCGCCGGCAAAGCGGCGCGGTTGCGCTGAACTGGCCGGCCCTGCCTCCATATCCTCGCCCAGCGCGGCGGCCAGCGCAGTTTCAAAGCCGGCGGCGGCCTCAAGACTGTCGGCGATGCGCGGGCCCCCGCCCTTGCCCGCCCCCTGATCGGCGGCGAGGCGGCGGGCGAGCGCGCTGCTTTCCGCCTCCAGGCTGGCCAGGGTGGCGCGGGCGGCGGCCACGGCGGCGGCGGCCTCGCTGCGCGCGGCTTCCAGCGGCGGGCGCTGGCCTTCCGCATCGGCCACACCGGTTTCACAGGCGGCCACGGCGGCTTCGGCGGTGGCGACGGCGGCCTGCAGGGGCGCCAGATCGGGGGCGGGCGCCAGCCGGGCCAGCCGATCGGCCAGCGCCTGCGCCTCGGCGCGGGCGCGGGCGGCGCGGGCGTGCGC
>CAZAWH010000247.1:0-2395 GCA_964488775.1 uncultured Sandarakinorhabdus sp.
GCGGCACCGTGGTGCAGGAAACCCGCCTGTTCGATCCGAACAGCGGCACCACCCGGTCGATGCGCGGCAAGGAAGACGCGCATGATTACCGCTATTTCCCCGATCCCGATCTGTTGCCGCTGGTGTTTGACGATGCGTTCATCGACCAGTGCCGGGCCTCCCTGCCGGAACTGCCGGCGGCCAAGCGCGCGCGCTATCAGGCCGATCTGGGCCTGTCGCCCTATCTGGCCGGCGTGCTGACGGCGGAGCAGGAAACCGCGGCCTGGTTTGAAACCGCGCTGGCCGCAACCGCCCGCCGCCTCGCCAAGCCGGAGGCCGAGGTGGCGCTGCGGGTTGCCAACTTCGTGTCGGGCGATCTGTTCGGCGCGCTGAAGCGGCTGGGCCGGGACATTGGCGACAGCCCGGTGGACCCGGACGCCCTGTCCGAACTGCTGGCGCTGGGGGCCGATGGCACCTTGTCGGGCCCGCTGATGAAGCAGGTGTTCGAAGCCATGCTGGAGACCGGCGAGCGCGCCGCGGCCATCGTGGAAGCTCGCGGGCTGAAGCAGGTTTCCGACACCGGAGCCATCGATGCCGCCATCCAGGCCGTGCTGGAAGCCAACCCCGACAAGGTGGCCGAATATCGCGGCGGCAAGGACAAGTTGTTCGGCTTTTTTGTCGGCCAGGTCATGCGCGCCATGGCCGGCAAGGCCGCCCCGGGCGTTGTGAACGATCGGCTGAAGGCCCTGCTGGACGGCTGAGGCCGGGCCTCCACTGGCCGAAACCGGCGGGCGGTTCGTCGCGGGCAGGGTTGACCGCAGATGAACGGGGCGGCATGGCGGCCGTCTGAATTTTTGAGGCCGGCTGTGCAACCGCGTGTTCTGGTTGTTGCCGTGCAGGTCGTGCCTGTCGCACCGGAGCCGGAGTTTGGGCTGCCGTCTGCCGCAGGAGCGCAGTTTTGGTTTGAACCGTGGAATTTTCGCCCAGTATTTCACAACGAATTTCGATTCTGGCCGCTGGTGCGGCCGTTGTGCTGGTGTCCGGCATGGCCCTTGCCAATGTGGCCACCCCGTCCAGCCCGCCTGATGTTGGCCAGCGCCCCGCCGTGGTGGCCGCCGCCGCAATCGCCGAAGCCGGCGCGCAAGCCCGGGCCGATGCGCCCAAGCTTGATCCCCGCGCCGTCACCTGCATCGCCAAGGTGGTGCATCATGAAGCCGGCAACCAGCCGCGCGCCGGCCAGATCGCCGTGGCGCATGTGCTGGTGAACCGGGTGAAGCGCGGCTTTGGTGACCATGTCTGCGAAGTCGCCAACCAGCGCGGCCAGTTTTTCCGCCTGTCCCGCTACAAGCCGAACCGCAAGAGTGCCGAGTGGGCCGAAGCCGTGGCCGTGGCCCGCGACGTGCTGGCCGGCGAAACCCGCGACATGTCGAAGGGCGCGCTCTATTTCCACGCCACGTGGAAGCGGCCCAACAGCTTCTTCCGCAGCCGCACCAAGGTGGCGCGCCTGGAAGACCACGAATTTTATCGCTGATCGGGATCCTGCTGATTGGCCCAGCGCGCGGCCTTCACCTGATCCCATTCGGCATGCAGCGCGGCGCGCGGGCCATCCAGGCCCCGCGCCGCGGTTGTATCGGCAAGCCCGTGCGCCGCAGCGACGATGGGGGCCGATCGCGGGCTGGGCGCCAACCCATCGGCCCAGGCCGCCAGCGCGTGGGTGTTGAGCAGGGCCAGCACGAACAGGGCAATGCCCATGGCGACGCCAAGCAGACCAAGGCCGGACAGGCCCTGTTCGTCGCTTTCGATATCGACGGGGGATGAAAAATCCTCGGCCATCAACCCCTCCCTCAGAACTGATAATAGATGAAGGCGGCGACGCCTTCAAAGCGCAGGGCATCGATGATCAGCACGGAAAGGCCAACGGCAAGGCCGAGCAGCGGCGCCGGCCAGGCGGCAACCCGGCGCGCCAGGCCGGCGAACAGGCCGGGGGGCGTGAAATGAAAAGCCATGCCGACTGCGATCATCCCGCACATCAACGGCCCGGCCAGCGCCACGCCGGGGCGGAAGGCCGCCAGCTGCACCAGATAGCTGAGCGCCGCGTCCAGAGTTTCGGCCCGGAAGAAGATCCAGCCAACCACGACGATGTGGAAGATCAGCAGCACCGCCAGCGGCGCCGGCAGACGCGGGACGCCGGCCGGCCGCCATTCGCGCCACAGCCGTTCGATCGCCAGCACGCCGCCGTGCAGCGCCCCCCAGATCAGGAAGGTCCATTTCGCGCCGTGCCAGATGCCGCCCAGCAGCATCGTGAGCAGCAGGTTGCGGCAGATATACCAGATGCCGCCCCTGTTGCCGCCCAGGCTGATATAGAGATAGTCGCGCAGCCAGCTCGACAGGCTGATGTGCCAGCGCCGCCAGAAAT
>CAZAWH010000248.1:0-2393 GCA_964488775.1 uncultured Sandarakinorhabdus sp.
ATGAAGATGTGGACCGACCCGGCGATGGGGCCGGAGCAGTGGCTGGCCTATGCCAAGCGCAATTTCGACCAGGTCTATCGCGAAGGGGTGGAGGGCAATCCCAAGATGATGAGCCTGGGCCTGCACCTGCGCATCATTGGCCGGCCGGGGCGCATCTGGGCACTGGAGGAATTTTTCCGCCATGTCCGCGCCCACAATGGCGTGTGGGTGACGACGCGGCACGAGATTGCCCGGCATTTTGCCAGGGTGCAGCCGGCATGAGGGGGGACCAACTGTTCCTCCCCAAACTTGTTTGGGGAGGTGCCGAGTGCAGCGAGGCGGAGGGGTTCCTGCGGCAACGGCCCCTCCGTCGCCTTCGGCGCCACCTCCCCAAACAAGTTTGGGGAGGACCCTTGCATGATCAGGCTTGAACTTGATGGCCCCGTCGCCCGGCTGCTGATCGACCGGGCGGCCAAGCGCAATGCCTTCACGCAGGCGATGTGGGCGCAACTGCCCCGCCTGCTGGCAGAGGCGGCGGCTGATCCGGCGGTGAAGCTGTTGATCCTGCAATCGGCGACGCCGGGCAGCGCCTTTTGCGCCGGCGCAGACATCAGCGAACTGCTGGCCAACCGGCACGACGCCGAATGGCGCGCGGCCAACCAGGCGGCGATCAACCGGGCGCAACATGATCTGGCGCGGTTCCCGTTGCCCACCATCGCCTTTGCCGAAGGCGATGCGGTGGGCGGTGGCTGCGGGCTGGCGATGGCCTGCGATCTGAGGGTGGCAACGCCCGCCGCGCGCTTTGGCATCACGCCGGCCAAGCTGGGCCTGGTCTATCCGCTGCACGATGTGAAATTGCTGGTCGATCTGGTTGGGCCGGGGCAGGCCAAGCGCTTGCTGTTCACCGGCGCCCTGGTCGATGCGGCCGAGGCGCAGGCCATCGGCCTGATCGAGGCGGTGGCCGATGCGCCCGATGCCTTCGTGAACGCCATCCTGGCCGCCTCCCGCCATTCGACCCGGGCAATCAAGGGCTTTGTGCGTCGGGTGCTGGATGGCCAGGTGGCGGACGATGCCGAAACGCTGGCGATCTTTGCCGCCGCCTTCACCGGCGCGGATTTTGCCGAGGGCACCACCGCGTTCGTCGAAAAGCGCAAACCGGAGTTTCGGGCATGATCCCGCATGGCACCATCCTGGGCGGCCTGTCGGTCGTGCCCGATCTCGCCGCTGGGCTTGCGGCCTATCAGGGCACGCTGCAGCTTGATCTGGTGCAACAGGGCCCGTTGCCGGCCGATCTGGCGGCGAGCTGGGGCTGCCCGGCCAGTGCCGGCCGGCGCCATGCGGTGTTGCGGCCGAAAAGCGGCGCGCCCTGCTGGTTCCGGCTGGTGGAACAGCCCGATGTGGCCGGGTTCACGCCCACCACCAGCTTTGGCTGGGGCGCGTTTGAATTGACCGTGCAGGATGTGTTCGGCTGGCCCGACCGGCTGGCCGGCAGCGGCTTCACCATCGTGGGCGAACCCAAGCAGTTGCCGGGCATGGACGCCTTTGTGCCGATGCAGGCGCTGGGGCCGGGGCAGGAGATGATCTACCTGAACCAGGTGTTCGCGAACATGGACACGCTGGACCTGCCCAAGGCGGCCAGTATCACCGATCATATCTTCATCGTCATCCTGGCGACGCCCGACCGGGCCGCCACCTGCCGCTGGTATGCCGATCAGCTTGACCTTGATCTGGGGCCGGTGTTTGAACTGCCCTATCAGATGATCAACACCGCCTTTGGCTTGCCTGATGATTTCATCACGGCGCTGCAGATGGTGGGCAAGGGCCGGATGCCGATCGTGGAGGTGGATGATTATCCGCCGCAAACCATCGTCCGCCCGCGCCATGACGGCATGTTGCCGCCGGGCAATGCGCTGGTAACGCTGGCGATGCGCGATCTGGATGCCTGCGCCGTGGACTGGATCAGCCCGCCGGTGCGCCGCGACGGCCCGCTGTATGACGGCCGCCGCGCCGGATCCGTGATCGGCCCGGCGGGCGAGCTGCTGGAACTGGTGGAGGTGGGCTGATGCCGTTGTTTGCCGTGCGCTGCGTGGATGCGCAAGGGGCAGGCCCGCTCAGGCAACAGCATCTGGCCGCGCACCTGGCGCATGTGGAGGCCAACATGGCACGTTATCGCGTGGCCGGGCCGTTGGCGCCATCGGGATCGTTGCTGGTGATCGAGGCGGCGGATGAAGCGGATGCCCGGGCCTTCATCATGGCCGATCCCTATGGCGCGGCCGGCGTGTGGGCCGACGTGATCATCGAGGAGTTTCGCGCCGCAGCTGGCACTTGGGTGGGTGGCGCGACCTGGAAACAGGGCTGATAACGGCGGCCATGCGCGCTGCCGTCTGCACCCATTTGTCGCCCGATCTGTCGGG
>CAZAWH010000249.1:0-2387 GCA_964488775.1 uncultured Sandarakinorhabdus sp.
CCCCCAGAGGGGGAGGATCTAGGCTGCCCAGCCCGTCTGCCGCGCCACTTCGGCCCAGACCAGCTCGCCAAGGCGGCGGGTGATGGGGCCGGGCTGGCCGCTGGCCACGGCCTGGCCGTCAATGGCCACCACCGGCAGGATCGGCGCCGTGGTGGAGGTGAGGAACGCCTCGTCCGCGTCCCGTGCTTCGGCCAGGGTGAAGGGCCGTTCCTCCACCACCATTTGCGCCGCCGTCGCCAGCCGGATCAGGCTGTCGCGCGCGATGCCGGGCAGGATGCTGGTGCCGGTGGGGTGGGTGATGATGCGCCCGTCCTTCACGATCCAGGCGTTGGTGCTGCTGCCCTCGCGCACCGTCTCGCCGGCCAGCAGCCAGGCCTCGAACGCGCCGGCCTCGCGCGCCGCCTGCTTGGCCAGCACATTGCCCAGCAGGCCGGTGGTCTTGATGTCCACCCGGCCCCAGCGGTTGTCCGCCTGCGTGATCACCGTGATGCCGCTGCTGAGCTGGCGCACCCGTTGGCCAAAGTCGAAGCGCCTGACCGTCATCACCACGCTGGCCGGTGCCGCATCGGGGAAGGCATGATCGCGCCGCGCCACGCCCCGGCTGATCTGGATATAGAGCAGGCAATCCCGGTGGCCATTGGCGGCGATCAGGCGGCGGGCCTGCAACCCGAACGGGCCATCGGCCATGCTCCAGACGATGCCCAGTTCCGCCAGATTGCGCCGCAGCCGCACCAGGTGCGGGCCCCAATCGAGGATGCGGCCATTGAGCACGGCGCACACTTCATAGACCGCATCGGCAAACTGGGTGCCGCGATCTTCCACATGCAGGCTGGCATCGGCCAGTGGCAGCACGCGCCCGTTGACATAGGCCAGTTGCGGCATGGTGTTGCAATCCCCGTGACGTCAGACGCGCAAGCGTCTAGCGGCTGCCGCTCCCTTGTGTCGAGAGGCATGTATGCACCCCCAACTCGTCTGGTTCCGCAACGATCTGCGCCTCGCTGATCAGGCCGCGCTCTGCGCCGCGGCCGCCGCCGGGCCGGTGGTGGCGCTGTTCGTGCTGGATGATGAAACACCGGGCGCGTGGCGTATGGGCGCGGCGCAGCGCTGGTGGCTGCACCACAGTCTTGCCGATCTGGGCCAGCGCATCGCCCAGCGCGGCGGCCGGCTGATCCTGCGCCGCGGCCGCGCCGGGCCGATCGTGCGGGCGCTGGCCGCCGAACTGGGGGCCCAAGTCCACGCCATCCGCCACCACGAACCCTGGGCCGCCGTGCAGGAGGCGGAGGCCGGCGATGTGCGCCTGCATCATGGCGCCACGCTGGCCCCGCCCGATCAGGTGATCAGCGGCAGCGGCGGCCGCTATCGCATCTTCACGCCGTGGTGGAAGAAGCTGCTCGAACAGATGCCGCCGCCGCGCCCGCTGCCCGAACCGGCGCTGCGCTGGGCCGATGCAGCGGGGATCACCAGCGATGATCTGGCGCAATGGCGGCTGCGGCCGACCAAGCCCGACTGGTCGGGCGGCTTTGGCGAATGGCAGCCCGGCGAAGCCGGCGCGCTGGCCCGATTGACCGCCTTTGCCGCCCGTGCCGCCCGCTATGACGACACGCGCAACCTGCCGGGGGTGGAGGGCACGGCGCGCCTCTCCCCGCATCTGGCGCTGGGCGAGGTGTCACCCGCCACCGCCTGGCATGCGATTGCCGATGCGGTGGGGCCGGCGGTGGCCGAACCCTGGCTGCGCGAGCTGGGCTGGCGGGATTTTTCCGCCAACATCATCGATCAGTTCCCCGATCATGGCGACGCACCCAACCGCGATGCCTTCAACCGCTTTCCCTTCATCGATGATCCGGCCGGCCTCCATGCCTGGCAGCATGGCCAGACCGGCTATCCCATTGTCGATGCCGGCATGCGGCAATTGTGGGCCACCGGCTGGATGCACAACCGGGTGCGGATGATCACCGCCAGCTTTCTGGTGAAGCACCAGCTGATCGACTGGCGCCACGGCGAGCGCTGGTTCTGGGACACGCTGCTCGACGCCGATTATGGCAACAACGCGCAAGGCTGGCAGTGGGTGATGGGTTCGGGCGTCGACAGCTCCCCGTTCAACCGCATCTTCGCGCCGGTGGGGCAGAGCGAGAAGTTCGCCGCCGCCGACTATATCCGCCGCTGGGTGCCGGAACTGGCCGCGCTGCCTGACGCCCTGATCCACGCGCCGTGGCAGGCCGGCGTCGCCCTGATCCGCGCCGGCGTGAAGCTGGGCCGGGATTATCCCGCCCCGATCGTGAACCACGAACAGGCCCGCGCCCGCGCGCTGGCGGCGTGGGGCAGCGTGAAGGCGGGAGAGTAGCCGGCCCCGGCCCCCTCCGCCTCGCGCTGCTCGGCACCTCCCCCAG
>CAZAWH010000250.1:0-2371 GCA_964488775.1 uncultured Sandarakinorhabdus sp.
CCGAAACCGGCCCGGCCGGCACATCGGTGATGGTGGAGGCAAAGGCCAGGCGCTGACCCGGCTTGATCACGGCGGCCGGTGGCGGGATCGTCCAGTCGCGGGTGCGTGCGCCGTTCACCAACAGCCGGGCCTGCAGCGGCGGCACCACCACATTGGCCTTGCCGGGGTTGCTGATGATGCCGGTGACCTCCAGCAGGCTGCTGCCGGCCAGCCGGCTGACACTGCCCTGCATCGCCACGTCCAGCTGTGGCGGCGGCGGGGCGACCTGGGCCAGCGCCTCGGTCACGCCGGGCAGGCGTTCCGGATCGATGCGGCCGATCCACAGCCCGGCCGACGCGGTGGCAAAGGCGGCGCCCAGCGCGATCGCCAGCAGCCATTTCAGCACCGGGGCCCGCTCAGGCCCGGGTTCGGCCGGGGCTTCGGCCTCCGGCTCCGGCTCCGGATCGGGTTCGGGCGGCGGGGGCGGCGGCATCCGCGCGGCGCGCAGCTCTTCCTGCACGGCGGCCACGGCCTCATCCTCGTCCACCTCTTCGGTGGGCACCCAGCGGTGCTGGCAATTGGCGCATTTCAGCTTGGGCCGGCGCAGCACGGTGCTGACATCCAGCCGATAGGCGGCGCTGCAATTGGGGCAGGTGACGATCACCGCCCCACCATAGGCAGGCCGGCGATTCGGCGAAAGGGGGCGCTTGCGTGAGCGCAGCGGCCAAGGCAAAGGCATGGGCTATGCATGATCTCAAAGCCCTCCGCGCCGATCCGGACGCCTTTGCCGCTGCCCTGGCCCGGCGGGGCGTGACCGATGCCGCCATTGCTTTTGAATTGGCTGGCCGACCGCTCCCCCCGATGCCTAGGGAACTGCTGCTTAACCTCGGT
This sequence comes from uncultured Sandarakinorhabdus sp., assembly GCA_964488775.1. GTDB lineage: Bacteria > Pseudomonadota > Alphaproteobacteria > Sphingomonadales > Sphingomonadaceae > Sandarakinorhabdus. Next base: position 871 of record CAZAWH010000250.1, read on the forward strand.
GAAGCGATCTTGTCGGTCGATAAGGGGAGCCGAACTCTACAAACCCTTGCACAGGAGGCTCAAGCTAGAAGAAAGGCTCTTTCTGGTCAGATAGGCGCTGCGATGGCCGCCAAGAACATTGCAATGTCCGAAGAGCTGAAGGCAGAAGTTGCTCGATTAAAGGATGAGATCGCCAACTTCGAATCTGGCGAACTCGATGCGGCCTCCCTGTTGGAAGCCTTGCTTGTATCGCTGCCCAACCTGCCCGCTGCCGATGTGCCGGATGGCATGGACGAACATGGCAATGTAGAGACGTTTCGCTGGGGCACCCCGCGGGCCTTTGATTTCCCCGCGCAAGAGCATGACATCATCGCCGCCCGGCTGGGTTATGACCCCGAAGCCGCCGCCCGCGTGGCCGGCGCGCGCTTTGCCGTTCTGAAAGGCCCGCTCGCCCGGCTGCAGCGTGCGCTGGGCCAGTTCATGATTGACACGCACACGGCCAAGCACGGCTTTGCCGAAACCTATGCGCCGTTGCTGGTGAAGGAAAGTGCCGCCTTCGGCACCGGCCAGCTGCCGAAGTTCGAGGACGATGTCTTCAAGACAACCGACGGCCGTTACCTGATCCCCACGGCCGAGATGAGCCTGACCAACTTCGTCGCCGGCGAGATCATCGATGCCGCCGCCCTGCCGATCCGCATGACCGCGCTCACCCCCTGTTTCCGCAGCGAGGCCGGAAGCGCCGGACGCGACACGCGCGGCCTGATCCGCCAGCACCAGTTTGAAAAATGCGAGCTGGTGACGATCTGCACTCCCGAACAGGCGGAGGCCGAGCACGCGCACATGCTGGCCAGCGCCGAAGCCATCTTGCAGGCGCTGGGCCTGCCTTATCGCCGGATGCTGCTGTGCGCTGGCGACATGGGCTTTTCGGCGCGCAAGACCTTTGATCTGGAGGTCTGGCTGCCCGGCCAGAACGCCTATCGCGAGATCAGCTCGGTTTCCGACTGCGGCGATTTCCAGGGCCGCCGCATGAACGCCCGCTGGAAGCTGGCCGGCGAGAAGGGCAGCCGCGGCGCCGTCAACACGCTCAATGGTTCCGGCCTCGCTGTCGGCCGCACGCTGGTGGCGGTGATCGAAAATTACCAACAGGCCGACGGCAGTGTCATCATTCCCGATGTGCTCAGGCCCTACATGGCCGGCATCGACCGGCTGGAGCCCTGACCCATGCGCATTCTTGTCACCAATGATGACGGCATCAACGCCCCCGGCCTGGTGGCGCTGGAGGCCATCGCGGCCGAGCTGTCGGATGATGTCTGGGTTGTCGCCCCGGCCGAGGAGCAATCGGGCGCCGGCCACAGCCTCACCCTGTCCCAGCCGGTGCGCCTGCGCGAACTCGGCCCGCGCCGCTATGCCGTGCGCGGCACGCCCACCGATTGCGTGATGCTGGCGCTGGGCGCCGTGCTGGAAGAGCACAAGCCCGATCTGATCCTGTCCGGCGTCAACCGTGGCGGCAACCTGGCCGAGG
>CAZAWH010000251.1:0-2343 GCA_964488775.1 uncultured Sandarakinorhabdus sp.
CCACCCCGGCGCAGGCCGGGGGAGGCGGAGGGGGCCGGCAGGACCGCGCATGGCCCGCGACAATTACGGCTGATCAGGGCTATTGCCACCCCGGCCCGCAGTGGCAAACCTGCGGCCATGTTGCTGCATGGCCTTGCCTCCCGTCTCGTCATCGCCCTTGCCCTGCTGGGCGCTGCGCCCGCCGCGGCGGGCACCGTGCAAGAGGATTTCGACGCGGCACAGGCGCATCTGGATGCCATGCGCCTGCCGGAAGCCCGGGCCGGATTCGCCGCGCTGCTCGATCGCATGGGTGCCAGCAAGAGCCGATCGGCGATGATCGTGCGGTCCCGCCTTGGCGAAACCATGGTCGCCATGGGCGATGTGGAGGAGGCGGAACCGCTGCTGCAGGCAGCATTGGCCGGCTTGCCCGCCGGCGTCGCCAGTGCGGCGGAGGAACGCGCCGGTGCCCTCACCCACCTCGCCCGCGTGGCGGAGGAACAGGGCCGTATCCGCGAGGCGCTGGGGCATTGGCAGGCCATCCTCACCGAACGCTTGCTGCCGCCCGCCAGCCTGGGCGGCCTGCAGGCCCGGCTCGGCGCCGCCCGCACCGGGCAATGGACCCAGCCCGAAGCCGCCGCCGCCCTGATGGACGGGCTGCTCGCCGAACCGGCCAGCGCCTGGGGCCCGCCACAGGCCGGCATCAGCGGCCGCGTGCTGGTGCTGCGCATGAAGGGCCAGCTCGCCATGCGGCTGGGCCAGCTTGACGCGGCAAAGGCAGCCTTTGACGCGGCCGGCAAGCTCGCCGGCGGCACCTCCAGCCTGCAGGTCAACCTGGATGATGTGCAGCTGCGCGGCGATCTGGCCGTGCTGGCCTGGCTGCGCAAGGACATGGCCAGCGTGGTGCGCCTCACCGCCATGTCGGGCAGCGCCATGCTGGACGATGGCGGCGGCCGGCTCGGCGGCGTCGGCGATCTGCCGGCCTGTGCGCCCAGCGGCGATCTCGCCCCCGATGCCATGGCGGTGATCGAATTTTCGGTGCGCGATGATGGCCGCGTGCTCAACGTGCGCCCCATCTATGCCACCCCCGGTTCCGGCCCGGCCAGCAGCCACCCCGAAGAACAGTTCGCCGCCGCCGTGCACGGCTGGAGCTGGCCGGCCGATCAGGCCAAGGCGACCAACCCGCTGTGGCGCGCCGCCATCCGGGTGGAACTGCGCTGCCAGACCAAGCGGCCCGATCTGGTCACCACCTCACTCGCCCGCGATCTCGACGCCTGGTTCAAGGCCAAGGGCCTCGCCACGCCGCCCCTGTCAGGCACCGCTGCGCAAGGCCGGCAACAGTTGCTGGCGGCGCTGGCCGCCGTGGATGCCGGCGGCAATCCCGATGCCGCCGCGGCCCTTCCGCTGCTGGCGGCGCTGGTGCAGAACCCGGCCCACGGCGGGCGCGAAGCCGCCACCCATGCCGCCCGGCTGGATGCCCTGGCGCAACGGCACGATGCCCCGGCCTATCTGCGCTTTCTGGCGCAATGGCGCGAAGTCCGCTCCCGCGCTGACCTTGCCGGCCTGTTCCGCCGGCTGGTGCAACTGGCTGATCAGCGCGGGGAGCAGCGCACCGCCGATTATCTGCGGCTGTTGCGGATGGAGTATAAACTGGGCGGCGACGAGACGGCCGAACTTGACGCCATTGTCGCCCGCCATGACGAGGCCGACCCCCTGCGCACCAAGGCCCTGATCATGGTGTCGGATCGTGCCTTTGCCAGCGGGGAGGAGGCCAAGGCCGCCACGGCGCTTGCCGCCACTGGCCTGTCCCCCCAGCAATGCGCGCTGGTCGATGTGCGCCCGCAAGGCCGCAATGCGTTTCTGACCACCGATGATTTCCCGCGCGAAGCCCGGGCCTGGGGCCTGTCCGCGCTGATGCGGGTCAGCCACGATGTCACCCCGGCCGGCGACATCGCCAATGTGCGCGTGATCAGCGCGCGGCCCCCCTTCGCCTTTTCCGAACAGACGGTGCGGCGCATGCAAGGCTGGAAATTCAAGCCGGTGCTGCGCGGCACCGAAACCGTGGGGTGCCTGGGCCGCGTGCAGCCCATCCGCTTCCGGCTGAATTGACGGCGGGCATCCGGGCCTGCCCTGCAACTCGGCATCCGGGCTATGGTCCCCCTTGTTTTGCAAGGAAAATTTTCCGGAATCCCGGAAAATTCGTCAACGATGTCAAAACAGGCCGGCAGGCAGAGCGGCCTTGACGGGCGGTGTGCCGCGGATTAGGCACATCGCCAAATCCGGCGCCCGTCCTGGTGTGCCTGCGCTCGTCTGAGCCTTTTTTGCCATTCCCCATCGTGCGCCTGCCGCCAGAGGAACCCCATGCAC
>CAZAWH010000252.1:0-2329 GCA_964488775.1 uncultured Sandarakinorhabdus sp.
TCTATGCCGGCACCAACGAGATCCAGCGCGGCATCCTCTGGCAATATCTGGCCCGGCGAAACGGTTGAGGCCGCCAATCACGCGGTTGACCTTTGCTTCGGCCTGCCGCGATATACTGGCCATGACCGCACGATCTTGCCTTGTCATGTTCCTCGCCTGCGTTGCAGCAGCACCAGCACTGGCCGAAAAAATCCAGGCCCAGACGCCATCGGGCCAACCCGAAATGCTGTTCGCCGCTGCGCCCGCTGCAGTCGTCGCCAAGCTGGAACTCGCCTGCCGGTCGATGCAATATTTTGTGCTGAACTCCAGCAGCGAGGAGGTGAACTGCGCCAATTCACCTGGCGGGGTCGGCCCGGCAACATCAGCCAAACCACGCGTGGCCCTGCGTTTCACCCTGAAAGACGGGCCAGAGGGCGTCCTCGTCCGTGTCAGTGGCTGGCAGGAACGGCCGGCAGCCAATGGCAATGTACAACGCACCGATTTTTCCGGCGCTGCCTTCCACAACGGCGCGATGAACATCCTGATAAACCAGGGTGGCCACTTCCCGGAAGGCACGAGCTTCCCCAACCACGCAACCCTGGGCATCAAGTTGTCCGGAAGCCAACTGGACGGCCAGAGCGGCTATCGCATTGAGGCGCTGGAACCCGGATCACCCGGCCGGGCCGCCGGCCTTGCCATCGGCGACGTGATCGTCGCGGTTGCCGGCAAGACGTTCAATGCCGGCTTTGATATCCTCGACGCTCTCGAAATCGCCGCCCTGAAAGATCAGTACAAGGTCGATTATATTCGGAATGGCAGCCGCTATTCCGCCATGGTCGCCACCAGCTTTCGACCGAAAATTTCGAAGCCGGCCACCGGGAAATAGCTCACCCCACCAGCAACCGCCGGACGTCGCCGTCGCAGCGGAAGCTCTGGACCAGGAAATAGGCTGACAGGAACAGCGCGCCACCGTTGAACGCAATCACGCCCAGCAGGAGACCGGCTGGCGTGAAGCGGTGGCGCCAGGCGACATAGATCCCCGACAGGCTGAGCATGAAGACGAAATCCAGGTTGAACTGGCCCTGCCAGCCGCCACCCTGGATGGCGCCGAAAAAGGCGGGGAACAAATTCGGCTCCGCCATCAACACCGGGGCCGTGTACACCGCCAGGCTGACAAAGATCACCACGCACCAGATCCGGAACAGCATCATCATCCACACTCCCCGATTGTTGCCGCAACGCTGGCAGGGACAAGGAAGCGCGGCAATTACGTCCCGGGTCAATTCCCGGTGAAGTGCCCCGGCCGCCGTTCGCGGAAGGCGGCCACGGCTTCGGCAAAATCCTGCCCTTGCGTGGCCAGCAGCCATTGATCGGCATCGGCGTGCAGGATGGCGGCATCCAGCGCATGGGCAACCGCGTTGATGCTGCGCTTGATCATCTGCACGGCCAGCGGCGGCAGCGCCGCCAGTTCGGCGGCCAGCGCCAGCGCCCGGGCATCGGCGCCGCCATCAGGCACGATCTCGTCGATCAGGCCCCAGTCGGCCAGCTCTGCCGCCCCGTGCAGCGCCCCCATCATCACCAGCCGCTTGGCCCGCGCTGGCCCGACCAGCGCCACCACCGGCCCCAGCGCGTGCCACATCAGGTTGATGCCGATCTTCACCTCGCCATAGCCCAGCCGCGCCGCCGCCCCGGCAATGCGGAAATCGCAGGCGGTGGCAAGGCAGGTCGCCCCGCCGGTGGCAATGCCCTCGATGGCGCACACGGTCGGCTGATCAATTCCCATCACGCTGCGCATCACCCGTGCGCCCAGCTGCGCTGCCCGCCGTGCCTCGGCCAGCGGCGCCGGGTTGGCCATCCGTGCTTCCATCTCGCCGATATCGGCGCCCACGGAAAAATCCCGGCCATCGCCGCGCAGCACCACGGCGCGCACATCGCCGCGACCCCGCATCCCGTCGGCAAGCTGCTCCAGCTCCATCAGCATGGCCTGGGTCAGGGCGTTGCGCCGTTCGGGGCGCGCCAGGCTGATGATGGCAATCCCGTCCGTCACCTCCAGCCGCACCGCCATCTCAGCACTCCACCACGTTGACGGCCAGCCCACCCTGACTGGTTTCCTTGTATTTGTGGCTCATGTCGATCCCGGTCTGGCGCATGGTCTCGATCACCTGGTCCAGGCTCACCCGGCCCTGCCCCGGCCGGTGCAGCGCCAGCCGCGCCGCGTTGGCCGCCTTCACCGCGCCAATGGCGTTGCGTTCGATGCAGGGGATCTGCACCAGGCCGCCTACCGGATCGCAGGTCAGGCCCAGATTATGCTCCATGCCGATCTCGGCGGCGTTGGCGACCTGTTGCGGGC
>CAZAWH010000253.1:0-2289 GCA_964488775.1 uncultured Sandarakinorhabdus sp.
CCAGTGGATCTGCTGCTGGCGCTTCCAGAAATCATAGGCCCAGGGATATTCGAACGGCTTGTAGCTCTTGGAGGCCTGGAGGAGCGGCATGGTCTTGATTCCCGATAAATTTCAATAAGTTACGGCTGAAATTCTGGCGATTGGGAGGGGGATTGGGCAATGGGTCGTGGAGTCCATGGCCCAATCCCCCTGTCCCTCCGGCCGGTCAGCAGTCCGGCCGGTGCGCTGCCCGGCGTGATGGCCGGGCAAGGGGGCGCCGCCTGCCATCACTGGCAGGCCAGGCATTCGTCATAATCGCGGCGTTCCACCTGGATCACCGGGGCTTCGGAGGTGTTGTCCGCCTCCACCCCGCCGGCAAAACCGGCGCGCTGCACGCTCATCGAGCGCAGATAGTAAAGCGATTTGATGCCCAGCTCCCAGGCCCGATAATGGAGCATGAGCAGATCCCACTTCTCCACATCGGCCGGGATGAACAGGTTCAGCGACTGCGCCTGGTCGATATAGGGCGTGCGGTCGGCGGCCAGCTCGATCAGCCAGCGCTGATCAATCTCGAACGCGGTGCGGTACGTGGCCTTTTCCTCCGGCGTCAGGAACTCCAGATGCTGCACCGAACCGCCGCGCTCCAAAATGCTGTTCCACACGGCGTCACTGTTTTTCGCCTTCGAAATCAACAGCTTTTCCAGATAGGGGTTCTTCACCACAAAGCTGCCCGACAGCGTCTTGTGGGTATAGACATTGGCCGGGATCGGCTCGACACAGGCCGAGGTGCCGCCGCAGATGATGCTGATGCTGGCCGTCGGCGCGATCGCCATCTTGCAGGAAAACCGCTCCATCACGCCCATGTCGGCCGCATCCGGGCACGGGCCGCGTTCGGCGGCCAGCGTCATCGACGCCTGATCCACCTGGGCGCGGATATGCTTGAAGATCTTCATGTTCCAGCTCTTGGCCATGGCGCTTTCAAACGGCAGGCCGCGCGCCTGGAAGAAGCTGTGCAGGCCCATCACGCCCAGGCCCACCGAGCGTTCGCGCATCGCGGCATAGGCGGCGCGGTGCATCGCCGGTTCCGACCGGTCGATATAATCCTGCAGCACATTGTCGAGGAAGCGCATGCAATCCTCGATGAACTGCGGATGGTCGTGCCACTGGTCCCAGGTCTCGATGTTCAGGCTCGACAGGCAGCACACCGCCGTGCGGTCGTTGCCCAGATGGTCCGGCCCCGTCGGCAGGGTGATTTCCGAACAGAGGTTGGACGTCGACACCTTCAGCCCCAGATCGCGCTGGTGCTTGGGCATGGTGCGGTTCACCTCGTCGATGAAGATGATATAGGGCTCGCCCGTCGCCAGCCGGGTTTCCACCAGCTTGGTGAACAGCGCCCGCGCATCCACCTCGGCGCGCTTCTCGCCGGTCTTGGGGCTGACCAGGTCAAACTTGTTGCCGTCGCGCACCGCTTCCATGAACTTGTCGGTCACCAGCACGCCGTGGTGCAGGTTCAGCGCCTTGCGGTTGAAATCGCCCGACGGCTTGCGGATCTCCAGGAACTCCTCGATCTCCGGATGGGAAATGTCGAGATAGACCGCCGCCGAACCCCGGCGCAGGCTGCCCTGGCTGATGGCCAGCGTCAGGCTGTCCATCACCCGCACGAACGGGATGATGCCGCTGGTCTTGCCGTTGAGGCCCACCGGCTCGCCAATGCCGCGGACGTTGCCCCAATAGGTGCCGATGCCACCCCCGCGCGAGGCGAGCCACACATTCTCGTTCCAGGTGCCGACAATGCCCTCCAGGCTGTCGGACACGCTGTTGAGATAGCAACTGATCGGCAGACCGCGGCCGGTGCCCCCGTTGGACAGCACCGGCGTCGCCGGCATGAACCACAGCTGGCTGACATAATCATAGATGCGCTGGGCATGTTCGGCATCGTCGGCATAGGCCGCCGCCACGCGGGCGAACAGATCCTGATAGGATTCGCCCGGCAGCAGATAGCGGTCGTCCAGCGTGTCCTTGCCGAAATCGGTCAGCAGCGCATCGCGGCTGCGGTCCACCGTCACCGGGAATTTCCACGGCAGGATCTCGCTGGTGCCCAGGGTCTCCTTGGGCCGCGCCTGCGCGGCCGCCGCCGATGCCGCCGCCAGCACGCCCTGGGCCAGGCTGGCCGCCAGGGCCTCGCCGCCCTCTTCGGTGCGCTCGGGAGTCAGGGTGGCGCTGGTGTCCGTCATTCGAAACTCGCTCATCTTTTCTATCGCCCCTCAATCATAGGAGGGGAACAAACCGGGGTCACGCCACTTTGTTGCC
>CAZAWH010000254.1:0-2239 GCA_964488775.1 uncultured Sandarakinorhabdus sp.
TCACCCGCACCGCCACCCGCATCGTCAACGAGGTGAAGGGCATCAACCGCGTGGTCTATGACTATACGTCAAAGCCGCCGGGCACCATCGAGTGGGAGTGACAATCAGGGCCAGCTGATGGCCATGATTTCCCAGTGTTTCTCACCCGCGGGCAGGCGGACCACGCGCACATCGCCGACTTTTGCGCCACGCAGGGCGCGGGCGATGGGGGCGCTCCAGCCGATCAGGCCCCTGGCCGCATCCTGCTCGTCATCGCCAACGAGGGTGAGGGTGCGGCGGTTGTCGTCATCATCGGCAATCTCGACGGTGCAGCCGAACAGCACCTTGTCCCGTTCGGTCTGGCGGGCCGGATCGATCACCCGGGCGGCGGCCATGCGTTTGGACAGATGCGCCAGTTCGCGGTCAATCTCCCGCAACCGCTTGCGGCCATAGAGATAATCGCCGTTTTCGGAGCGGTCGCCATTGCCGGCGGCCCAGCGCACCACCTCGACAATGGCCGGCCGGTCGCCGTGGAGCAGCTGGTCATAGCGGGCGCGCAGGGCGGCCATGCCGGCCGGCGTGATGGGATTGCCGTCAGTCATTGGTTCCTTGGCTCAGATCAAGCTGGCCCTGGGTGCTTGCGGGCCGGGTTTTGCGGCGGCGCGTCGTGTCTGGCAAGCCGGCCTTGCGGCTGCCGTGGGTGCGCACGATGGCGCGGGCCGGGCCGGCATGGGCAGGATCGCGGCGGATGGCGGTGATGGCCGCCCGGGCATCGCGCGCGGCCTGTTCGTGATCGACCAGCGGCGCGGGATAGGCGGCGGTGCCGGGGGCCTTCCAGGGTTCGTGCACGAACGGCGTTGGCAGAGCGCTGAGTTCCGGCAGCCAGCGCCGGATGAACCGGCCCTGCGGGTCCTGATCCAGACCCTGTTTGACCGGGTTGTAGATGCGCGGGATGTTGGTGCCGGTGGTGCCCGATTGCATCTGCACCTGGGGCCAGTGGATGCCGGGTTCATAATCGGTGAAGGCCCGCGCCAGCACCGCGCCCGATTGCCGCCAATCCAGCCGCAGATGATAGCTGGCCACCGCCATTATCATGGCCCGCATCCGGAAGTTGAGCCAGCCGGTGGCATTCAGGCTGCGCATGCAGGCGTCGACGAACGGCCACCCGGTGCGTCCCTGCGCCCAGGCGGCCAAGCGAGCCGGATCATGCTGGGGCAGGCCATCATAGGCCGGGTGCAGGCAGCGTGCTTCCAGCCAGGGCGCATCCTCCAGCTTCTGGATGAAGTGACAGTGCCAGTGCAGGCGGCTGATGAAACTGTCGATGGAGCCGACGAACTGGGCATCGCTGCCATCCTTCCAGCGCTGGCGGGCGGCGAGGGCGGATTGCAACGCCTCCCGCATGGAAATCGTGCCCAGCGCCAGATGCGGCGAAAGGCGGGAGCAATGCTCGGCGCCGCTGTCGGGCGCCGACATGGCGGCGCGATAGGGCCTGCCGCGTGTCGCCAGAAAGCCTTTCAGCAACGCCAGGCCGGCACGGCGGCCGCCCGGCTGGCGGCCGGGGCAGGGATCGGGGGCAAGGTCGAGGTCTGCGGCCGACGGCAGGTGCGTGCCCGCCACATCGGCCATGCGGATTGCGGCGGGTGCGGGCAGGCGGGGGCGGCGCATCATCGCCTCCCACCGCGCCGCCCAGCCATCGCGGTTGCCATGGGCGCGCCACACGCCGTGCTGCATCGCTTCGTGCACCGGCACGCCGGCCGCACGCGCCCAGCGCCGCACCGCCTTGTCGCGCGCAAAGCTCCACAGATTGCCCGTCTCCTGGTGGGCGTGGATGGCGGTGATGCCATAGGATGCATGGAGATCGTGCAGGATCTGCACGGCATCGCCCACAAGCACGACCAGCCGGGCCCCGCGTGCCTGCAGGCTGCGGTCCAGATCGGCCAGCGATTCGGCCAGGAAGGCAAATTGCCGGCCGCTGGCATCGCTCTGGGCCCAAAGATCTGGCTCGACGATGTAGAGCGGCAGCACTGGCCGCCCGCTGGCGCAGGCGGCCAGCAGCGGCGCATGATCATGCACGCGAAAGTCCCGCTTGAACCAGACAATCTCCATGGTGGTGGGTGTAGCCCCTTGGTTCCACCCCGGCATGGGCCAGCCTGTCGCAGGCGGCCCATTTGTGCTGCGCATGCTTGGCAGCGCGGCCCCGGCTTGGCATGGGGGCGACATGATCCTTTATGGCATTCCCAATTGCGACACGGTGAAGAAG
>CAZAWH010000255.1:0-2226 GCA_964488775.1 uncultured Sandarakinorhabdus sp.
ACTGGCAGGAATCGATCACGCTGGCCGGCGAGCCCGGCAGCCATGTCGTCACCGTCCGCCAGCGCCGCGGCGGCCAGGATTGGTGGCTGGGTGCCGCTGGCGGCCAGACGGCGATTGATGCGGATGTGCCCCTGAACTTCCTCACGCCCGGCACCCGCTATCGCCTCACCCTGTGGCGTGACGGCCCGTCGGCGGACAGCAACCCCGGGGATCTGGCCGTCGAAACCCGCATCGTCACCAGCAGCGATCGCCTTGCCCTGCATCTCGCCGGTGGCGGGGGCGGCGCCGCCGCCCGGTTCGAGCCGGTGAAATGATCAACCGCCGCCGCCTGCTGGCTGGCGGGGCCATGATGTTGGCGGCGCCGGCCCGCGCCGTGATGCCGGCCGGCGTCACCCGGCTGCCCGATCTTGTCGCCCCGGGGCTCAGCCCGCGCCGGGTGGACATGTGGCGACCGGCCGGCATCACCGGCCCCCTGCCGCTGCTCATCATGCACGATGGCCAGAATCTGTTTGATCCCGCCCTGGCCTATGGCGGCGTCACCTGGGGCGTGGCGGAAACCGCCGCCCGCATGATCGCCGCCGGGCAGGTGCCGCCGTTCATGGTCGCCGGCGTGTGGAACAGCCCGGAACGCTGGGCCGATTATGCGCCCGCCGCGATGTTGAACCGCCTGCCCCCCGGGGTGCAGGCTGACGCCGCCCGCCAGATGGGGGCACCGCGCCAGACGCTTTACACCAATGCCCTTGCCGACCGGCTGGTGCCGGCCCTGCGCGCCGCCGGGGCTGCGCCGGGCAAGGTGGCCATGATGGGCTCGTCCATGGGTGGGTTGGTCAGCCTCGCCAGCCTGGCCCAGCGGCCGGATGTGTTTGGCGCCGCCGCCTGCCTGTCCACCCACTGGCCACTGATCGCCCCCGATCCGGTGGCGGCCGATGCGGTGCAGGCCGCCATCGCCGCCTTCATCCGCCAGGATCTGGGGCGGCCGCGCGGCCGGCGCCTGTGGCTTGACCACGGCGATCAGGGGCTTGACCGCCACTATGCACCCTTCCAGTCTGTGGCCGATGCGGCCTTGGCGAGTGCCGGCTGGCGGGGGCAGCATCTGGTTTCGCGGGCCTTTCCCGGCACCGGCCACAACGAGGCCAGCTGGGCCGCAAGGCTTGCGTTAACGTTCACATTCCTGTTCAAGGGTCAGGCATGACCATCGCGACCTCCCTGCTGCTGTTCGGTGCCACTGGCGATCTGTCGCGCCGCATGCTGCTGCCCTCGCTGTTCGGCCTGTCGGCCGATGGCCTGCTGCACCCCGATTTGCGCATCATCGGCACGGCGCGCAGCGCGCTGGATGGCGATGGCTTCAAGGCCATGGCCGCCAAGGCCCTGGAACAATTTGTCGAGGCCGAACGGCGTCCGGCCGCGGCCGTTGCCGCCTTTCTGGATCGCCTGGCCTATGTGCCGCTGGACGCGACTCAGCCGGACGGCTTTTCGGCGCTGGCCGCCGAAGTGGGCGATCCGTGCCGGTTGGCGATCTTCCTGTCCACCGCCCCCAGCCTGTTCGGCCCGACCATCGCCGGCCTGGCCGGTGCCGGCCTCGCCTGTGCCGGGGCGCGGCTGGCGCTGGAAAAGCCGCTGGGCCATGATCTGGCCAGCAGCCGCGCCATCAACGATGCCGTTGCCAGCGCCTATCCCGAAAGCCAGATCTTCCGGATCGATCACTATCTGGGCAAGGAAACCGTCCAGAATCTGCTCGCCCTGCGCTTTGGCAACATCCTGTTCGAACCGCTGTGGAATGCCGCCGGCATCGATCATGTGCAGATCAGCGTCGGCGAAACCGTGGGCCTGGAAGGGCGCGCCGATTATTATGACGGCATGGGTGCCCTGCGCGACATGGTGCAGAACCACATGCTGCAGCTGCTCGCCCTGGTGGCGATGGAACCGCCGGCCCGGCTCGACCCGGCGGCCGTGCGCGATGAAAAGGTCAAGGTGCTGCGGTCGCTGCGGCCCATCACCGGCCGCGAGGTCGAAAGCCACAGCGTGCGCGGCCAATATGGTGCCGGGTCCAGTGGCGGCCAGCCGGTGAAGGCCTATGCCGAGGAACTGGGCCGGGCCTCCAACACCGAAACCTTCGTGGCGCTGAAGGCCCATGTCGACAATTGGCGCTGGAAGGGGGTGCCCTTCTATCTGCGCACCGGCAAGCGCCTGCCCGAACGGGTGAGCGAGATCATCGTGCAGTTCCGC
>CAZAWH010000256.1:0-2215 GCA_964488775.1 uncultured Sandarakinorhabdus sp.
TCTGGATCGATCGCGGCGGCACCTTCACCGATATCGTGGCGCTGCGCCCCGATGGCCGGCTGGTCACGGCCAAGCTGCTTTCCAACGCGCTCGATCGCTATCAGGATGCGGCGCTCGCCGGCATCGCCCGGCTGCGGGGCGATGATCCCGCCCCCATCGCCGCGGTGCGCATGGGCACCACGGTGGCGACCAACGCACTCCTGGAACGCAAGGGCGAACCCACGCTGCTCGCCATCACTGCCGGCCATGCCGATGCTTTGCTGATTGGCCACCAGGCCCGGCCACGCATCTTTGCCCTCCATATCGAAAAGCCGGCGCCGCTCCATGGCGCCGTGGTGGAAATTCCGGAACGGGTCAGCGCCGAAGGCGCGGTGCTGGCCCCGCTCGATACCGCCACCACCACCGCCCGCCTGGCCCAGGCCTTTGCCGCCGGCTGGCGCAGCATCGCCATCGCCTGCCTGCACGGCCATGCCCACCCGGCCCACGAACAGGCCGTCGCCGCCATCGCGCGGGCCATCGGCTTCACCCAGATCACCTGCAGCCACGATGTCGGCGCGGTCATCCGGCTGGTGCCGCGCGCCAACACCGCTGTGGTCGATGCCTATCTGTCGCCGCCGCTCGCCGCCTATGTGAACCAGGTCGCCTCCGGCCTCGAAGGCGTGCGGCTGGATTTCATGCAATCCAACGGCGGGCTGGCCCGCGCCGGCCATTTCCACGGCCGCGATGCCATCTTGTCTGGCCCGGCGGGCGGCATTGTTGGCATGGCAGCCGCCGGGCGCAGCGCGGGGGAACAACGGCTGATCGGGTTCGACATGGGCGGCACCTCCACCGATGTCTCGCTCCATGACGGCCAGTTCGAACGCGCCGAAGAGGTGATCATCGCCGGTGTGCCGATGCGGGTGCCGATGCTCAAGATCGATACGGTCGCCGCCGGCGGCGGTTCGATCATTTCGGTGGCGGGCGGCCGGCTGAAGGTTGGCCCGGAAAGCGCCGGCGCCATGCCGGGCCCGGCCTGTTATCGCAACAACGGCCCGCTCACTGTCACCGATGCCAATGTCATGCTCGGCGTGCTGCAACCGGATCTGTTCCCCGCGCTGTTCGGGCCTGGCGGCGACCAGCCGCTGGATGCCGATGCGGTGCGGGCGAAATTCGCCGCGCTTGGCGTGGAACTCGGCTGCACGGCCGAACAGGCGGCCCAAGGCGCGCTGGCCATCGCGGTGGAAACCATGGCCCAGGCCATCGCCCGCATCTCCATCGCCCGCGGCCATGATGTCACCCGCTATGCACTGGCCTGTTTCGGCGGGGCCGGCGGCCAGCATGCCTGCAAGGTGGCCGACGCGCTGGGCATGACCCGCGTGCTGATCCACCCGCTGGCCGGCGTGCTCTCGGCCTTCGGCATTGGCCTGGCTGAAAACCGCGTGGTGCGCCAGCGCAGCCTGAACTGGCCGCTGGGCCGCGATCTTGCCGCCACCGCCGATGCGCTCGCCGCCGAAGCCCGCGCCGTGCTGCTGGCGCAAGGGGAGGATGTGGCCAGCGTCCGCCTGTCCGCCCTCGTCCGCTATGCCGGGTCAGACAGCGGGATCGAACTGCCGCTGGCCAGCGCCGAAGCCATGGCGGCGGCCTTTGCCGACCTGCAATCGCGCCGTTTCGGCTTCGTGGTCGACGGCGCGGATCTGGTGGTGGACACGCTGATCGCCGAAGCCGTGGGCCACAGCCCCGATCTGGTCACCATGGCCGCCGATGCCGCCACCGGCAGCCCGGCTGCCGCCACCGCGCCCACCGCCGCCGCCACGCGCCGCATCCATTTCGGCACGGATTGGCAGGAAACGCCGGTCTTCCACCGCCACCAGCTGCCGCCCGGCTGCACCCTGCCCGGCCCCGCGCTCATCCTGGATGACAGCGCCACCACGCTGGTGGAACCGGGCTGGACCCTGGCAGTGGATACCGCCCGCAATCTCATCCTCACCCGCACCACGCCGCTGGCCCGCCCGGCGAGCGGCGCCACCGTCGATCCCATCCGGCTGGAGCTGTTCGCCAACCGCTTCATGGCCATTGCCGAGGATATGGGCGAGGCACTGAAAACCACCGCCTGGTCAGTCAACATCAAGGAACGGCTGGATTTTTCCTGCGCCATCTTTGATGCCGCCGGCCATCTGGTGGCCAATGCCCCGCACATGCCGGTGCATCTGGGCAGCATGGGCGACAGCGTGCGCAC
>CAZAWH010000257.1:0-2214 GCA_964488775.1 uncultured Sandarakinorhabdus sp.
GCCCGCCCGCGCATGGACGACATGCGCGCCGCGGTGAACTTCAACTTCGATCCGGCCCTGGCACAGACCGCCGGTGTCACGCCGTGGAGCGGCGGCGGCGGCAACCCGCGGCTGCGCCCGTGGCGTGCCAACGCCATCGACCTTTCGGTGGAAAAATATTTCGATGGCAAGGGCTATATCGCGCTCGCCGGCTTCTACAAGGATCTGAAGAGCTACATCTATGAAGTGGCCCAGCCCTTTGATTTCACCGGCTTCCCGCTGCCCGGTGGCGTGCCCGAACCGCGCACCCGCCAGGGCTTCGTGACCCAGTGGATCAACGGCAGCGGCGGCCAGCTCTATGGCGCCGAACTGTCGGGCCAGCTGCCGTTCAGCACCTTTGCCAGCGCGCTCGATGGCTTTGGCATCAACGGCTCGGCCGCCTGGACCAAGAGCAAGGTGGCCCCGGCCCCCGGCGCCAATCCGGACGATCTGCCCGGCTATTCGCGCTGGGTGACCAATCTCACCGGCTATTATGAAAAGGGCGGCTTCTCGGCCCGCGCCTCGATGCGCACCCGCTCGTCCTTCCTGGGCGAACTGCGTGGCTTCGGCGGCGGCAACCAGCGTCGCCGCGCCGATGGCGAACTCATCCTCGACACGCAGTTGAGCTATGAAATCCAGGGCGGGGCGCTCAAGGGCCTCACCATCCTGGCCCAGGCGCAGAATCTGACGAATGAGCCGTTCGTCACCTTCAACCCCGGCCGTCCTCAGGAAATCATCGACTATCAGGATTATGGTCGGCGCTTCCTGATCGGCTTCAACTGGCGCTATTGATCGCGCCATGATGGCGGCCGGCCCTGCGGGTCAAACCCGTTGGCCGGCCGCCTTTTTCATGCGCACATGATCTGATGTCGAACCAGCCCTTCCAGACGCTTGTCATCGCCGGTGGCGGCACCGCCGGCTGGATGACGGCGGCCGCGGCGGCACGCTTCTGCGGGGCCGGCTGGCGCATCCTGCTGGTCGAATCCGATGCCATCGGCACGGTTGGCGTTGGCGAAGCCACCATCCCGCAGATCCGCCTGTTCAATGCCGGGCTGGGCATCGATGAAGCCGATTTCCTTTCAGCAACCCAGGGCACGCTGAAACTGGGCATCGAATTTGTCGATTGGTGGCAGCCCGGCCACCGCTACATGCACAATTTCGGCGAGGTGGGCCGCGGCCTTGGCGTCGTGCCGTTCCAGCACTGGTGGGCGGCGGCGCGGGCGGCGGGCGTGGCCGGCGATTATGGCCACTACAGCCTCAACGAACGCGCGGCGCGCCTCGGCCGCTTTGCGCCCTTTGCCGGCGACAACACGCTGCCGCCGCTGGTGTGGGCCTATCATTTCGATGCCGGTCTCTATGCCGCCTATCTCAGGCGCTATGCGCAGCAGCGCGGCGTCACCCGCCACGAAGGCCGCATCGCCCGGGTGGAGGCGAACGGCGAGACCATCATCGCCCTGCATCTCGACGATGGCCGGCGGATCGCCGGTGACCTGTTCATTGATTGCTCCGGCTTCCGCAGCCTGCTGCTCGGCGAAACGCTGGGCAGCGGCTGGCACGACTGGTCGCACTGGCTGCCCTGCGATTCGGCCGTCGCCGTGCCCTGTGCGCACGCGCCCGGCGCCGAACTGACACCCTACACCCGCTCGACGGCACGCACCGCCGGCTGGCAATGGCGCATCCCGCTGCAACACCGCATCGGCAACGGCCATGTGTTCGCCTCCGCCCACCTGAGCGAAGATGAAGCCACCGCCATCCTGCTGGCCAATCTTGACGGCGAGGCGCTGGCCGAACCGCGCGCCCTGCGCTTCCGGGCCGGGCGGCGCGACCGGGTCTGGATCGGCAACTGCATCGGGATCGGCCTTGCCGCCGGCTTTCTGGAACCGCTCGAATCGACCTCCATCCATCTCATCCAGTCGGCCATTGCCCGGCTGCTGGCCCTGCTGCCCGGCGATGCCGCCGAACTGCCGGTGCTGGCCGCCGAAGCCAACCGGCAGGCGGCGCAGGAAATGGAATGGATCCGCGATTTCATCATCCTGCACTACAAGGCGACCGCGCGCACCGACACGCCGTTCTGGGCCCAGGTGCAGGCAATGGACGTGCCGCCCGATCTGGCGGATCGCATCGCCCTGTTCCAGGCGACGGGGCGCATCCGCCGCGACCATGATGAACTGTTCACCGAACTGGCCTGGGCCCAGG
>CAZAWH010000258.1:0-2196 GCA_964488775.1 uncultured Sandarakinorhabdus sp.
AGGGCAAACAGGCTGAGCAGCACGAACCCGGCCATGCAATGCAGCAGGCACAGGCCCGACAGGCCGATGGCCAGACGATCAAGCAGGGAGGCAGCGCGCGGCGGCATGCCCGGGATGTAACATTATCACATTCGTACGACAAGCCCTGCCGTGCGCGAAAATGTCGAAAATATTTTACATGGGCCGGCGAATCGGTTAGTCATGTAGAAGATTTTCGACATATCGGAAAGGATGCAGCCAATGAACAGCATGTCGTTGCGGGAAAAATCCGGTTGGGCGATGGGCGCCCTGATGATCGCCATGGCGGCCTGGTATTTCGGCCGGCTGGGCCCGGCGGCGTGGCAGCCGGGCGGCGCGCTGCCGGTGGGCACGCTGATCGCCTATCTGTTCCTCACCATCGCCGGCAGCATCCTGGTGCAGGTGGTGCTGGCCATCATCAACCGGGGTGAGGCAAGCAGCCCCGCCGACGAGCGCGAGACCGCCGCCACCACCCGCGCCGTGGCCTGGGCCGGCCATGTGCTGACCATGGTGATGGTGTCGGCGCTGTTGTGGTTCATGGGCCATGGCGATGGCATGATGCTGTTCCATTCGCTGTTTGCCGGCCTGCTGGCCAGCCAGGCCGTGGTGCATCTGGGCACGGCCTGGCTGCTGCGGCGGGGGTTCTGATGCCGCCGCCCCCGCCCATCGGCAACCGCGTGCGCGACCTGCGCGAGGCACGCGGCAATGTGAGCCAGGCCCAGCTGGGCGAGGCCATCGGCGTGACACGTCACACCATCATTGCCATCGAACAGGGCAAATATTCCCCAAGCCTGGAAAGCGCCTTCCGCATCGCGCGCTTTTTCGGGGTTGGCGTGGAGGATGTGTTCAGCTGGCACGGGTGACGGCAGGGTTGGGCACTGGCATGCTGCGCTGCAACGCGCTACACCGTTGCCATGGCCACGCTTGCTGCCGCCCCGCCCCGTTCCGTCCCCCGGATTGATGCCCGTCCGCGTGCCATTGCCGTGTGGCTGCTGGGCATCGCGGCCCTGGTGTTTGCGATGGTGGTGGTGGGCGGCATCACCAGGCTGACCGAATCCGGGCTGTCGATCACCCGCTGGGATGTGGTGTCGGGCACGCTGCCGCCGCTGAGCGACGCGGAATGGCAGCGCCAGTTCGCGCTGTATCAACAATCCAGTCAATATCAGCTGATGAACCGGGGCATGAGCCTGGCAGAGTTCAAGGGCATCTTCTTCTGGGAATATGTGCACCGGCTGCTCGGCCGGCTGGTCGGCCTGGCCTTTGCGCTGCCGCTGGCCTGGTTCTGGCTGCGCCGGCAGATCCCGGCCGGATACAAGCCGCGCCTGCTGGCGCTGTTTGCGCTGGGCGGTCTGCAGGGGGCCATTGGCTGGTGGATGGTGGCATCAGGCCTGGTGGACCGCACCGAAGTGGCGCCGGAACGGCTGGCCGTGCATCTTTCGAACGCGCTGATCATCATGGCCGGTTGCCTGTGGACGGCGCTGGACCTCGCCGACGGCGATGCGCCCCGGCGTGACCGGCCGCGGGCCTGGCTGTGGCCGGTGGCGGCCTTGCTGGGCGTGCAGATCGTATGGGGCGCCTTCACCGCCGGCCTGCGTGCCGGCCATGCGGCCGACAGCTGGCCACTTATGTTCGGCGCGCTGGTGCCCGATGGCATCCTGGCCAGCGCCCGTGATGCCATCGCCGATCCGGTGAGCGTGCAGTTCCTCCACCGCAGCCTGGCCTGGGCCGTGGCGGCGGCGATCCTGCTGGTGGCCATGCGGCTGTGGCGGGCCGGGGCCGGGATGCGTGCGCTGGCATTGGGCGGCCTCGTGCTGTTGCAATTCGCGCTGGGGGTGCTGGTGATCATCAACCATGTGCCGATCCCGCTCGGCGTCGCGCACCAGGGGGTGGCTGCCCTGCTGGTCGCGGCGACCGTCTGGGCCGCCCACTGGTGCACGCGGGGCAGACAGGTGGAGGGCCGGGCATGACCGCGAACAATGTGCTGGGCGGCGCGCTTGTCCCCTGTTCCATGGCGCCGCTCACCGGCTGGTATCGCGATGGCTGCTGCAACACCGATGCGGCCGATCGCGGGCTGCACACCGTGTGCGCGGTAGTGACGGAGGAGTTTCTGGCCTTCAGCCAGTCGGTCGGCAATGATCTTTCCACCCCGCGCCCCGAATATGGCTTTCCCGGCCTGAA
>CAZAWH010000259.1:0-2157 GCA_964488775.1 uncultured Sandarakinorhabdus sp.
ATCGCCTTCATCGATTTTTCCGGCAACGGCGCGGTGCGCCACGATGTGCACAGCCGGCTGGGCGCGCGGCTCAAGGAAAGCCATGTCGTGGGCGACACCCATTGGCAGGAGGGCAATGTCGCCGAACTGCCCGGCCCGGCGGCGGAGCTGTTCTTCGCGCCGTCGGTGGCGCAGGCGCGCGTGGCCGAATGGGGCCCTGCCGGCTTTGACGCGCGGTTGAGCGCGGCCTGGCGGCGCTTTGCCGACACGCTGGGCTGGCTGCGGATCGAACGGGTGAGCGGCCGCCATGCCGTGGCCGATGCCTGGGCCGATCTGGTGCGCGGCCGCATCGATCCCGCGGTGGGGATCATTGCCAGCCTGTAACCGTTCAGCCTTGCGAAAGCCGCGCTATGCGATGACCCGGGCATGGTTCCGCGCTGGACAATGTGTCGCAAGCCGCCGTTCTTGAGCCCCTTCGCGCGCGAGCGTAAAGGCCACCCCTCAACGGCCTGCCGGCAACAGCGGGGCGTAACCAAATTGCCGGTTCCCCCACCCTTCAACAGGGGCACCGGTGCAAGGGAGAATGACATGAAGCTGCTGGGTTTTGTCGCTGCTGCCCTGGTGATCGCCGCTCCGGCCGCCGCCAAGGAAATCACCGTGAAGATGCTCAACAAGGGCAAGGAAGGCGCCATGGTGTTCGAGCCGGGCTTCATCAAGGCCGCCCCTGGTGACACCGTGAAGTTCGTGGCTTCCAACCCGGGCCACAACGCCCAGACCATCCCGGGCCTGCTGCCGGCTGGCGAAGCCGAGCAGAAGGGCGCCATGGGCAAGGATTTCGTGCTGAAGGTTGGCAAGCCCGGCCTGTACGGCATCAAGTGCCTGCCGCACTTCTCCATGGGCATGGTTGCCCTGGTGCAGGTCGGCAATGGCCCGTCGGCCAACCTGGCCGCTGCCAAGGCCGTGAAGCTGTCGCCGCTGGCCACCAAGCGCATGACCGCCTATCTGGCCCAGGCCAAGTAAGTCGCTTCAGTTCCCACTGACGAACGGCCGGGGTGGCGACACCCCGGCCGTTTTCGTTTTTTGCTCCCCTCCCGCTTGCGGGAGGGGTTGGGGGTGGGAATTGGGTCTCGGCCAACCATTCAGGTGACGGCGCAAGTTGCGTCAACCCACCCCCGACCCCTCCCGCAAGCGGGAGGGGAGAGTCTCAAAGCCCTGCCGCCTTCAGCATGGCCGAGGCCCCGGCTTCCGCATCGTCGCTGCCGGTGCGGAAGAAGGCGAACAGCTCGCGCGCGGTGCCGGCGGGTGAGGCGGGCACGGCGTGGGCCGGGCGGGCGGCGAATTCGGCCGGATCGACCAGCGCCTCCAGCTGCCCGCGATGGGCGCACAGGCGGATCACGTCGCCATCGCGCAGCCGCGCGATCGGCCCGCCGCCGTTTGCTTCGGGGCACAGATGGATGGCGGCCGGCACCTTGCCCGACGCGCCCGACATGCGGCCATCGGTGACGAGGGCCACCTTGTGGCCGCGATCCTGCAGCACGCCCAGCGGCGGGGTAAGCTTGTGCAGTTCGGGCATGCCGTTGGCCTGCGGGCCCTGGCCGCGCACCACCACCACGACATCGCGGTTGAGTTCGCCGGCCTTGAACGCGGCCTGCACCGCCTCCTGATCCTCGAACACGCGGGCGGGGGCTTCGATCGTCCAGCGCTCTTCGTCAACCGCGCTCGTCTTGAAGATGGCGCGGCCCAGATTGCCGGTGACCAGCCGCATGCCGCCATCGGCGCGGAACGGGTTGCTGACCGGGCGCAGGATGGTTTCGTCGCGGCTGGCCGGCACGTCGACCCAGGCCAGTTCGCCGTCCACCATCTGCGGATCGCGGGCATAATCGGCAAGGCTGCTGCCACCAACGGTGGGGATGTCGCCGTGCAGCAGCCCGGCATCGAGCAGGGTGCGGATGGTGAAGGCCATGCCGCCGGCGGCGTGGAACTGGTTCACATCGGCGGCGCCGCCGGGATAGACGCGGGCGATCAGCGGCACGGCGGCGGACAGTTCGTCAAAATCCTGCCAGTCGATGCTGATGCCAGCGGCCCGCGCGATGGCGGGCAGGTGGATGGCGTGGTTGGTGGAACCGCCGGTGGCGAGCAGGCCGACCGCGGCGTTGACGATGGCGCGTTCATCGACGC
>CAZAWH010000260.1:0-2138 GCA_964488775.1 uncultured Sandarakinorhabdus sp.
CCGGGGGTCTTGTCTGCGCTCGTCACGCATGCAGACGGCGTTTGGTACGCGTCCAGTCCGGTCAACAGGGGGCAAACCCGGAATGGCTGATCACCGTCTGCCCTGACGTTATGGCCGATTCGACCTTGCCGGGTCATGAACGGGATTGGCAGCCGCTGTTCAGATCAGCGACGGCCCGGCTTGCGCGGATCGGTGAAGCCCCAGTTCACCCCGGCCATGCTGGCGCCATAGCGCACATTGGCCAACCGCACTTGGCTGCGCCCCCCCTGCGCGTCGAGCGCGGTCCAGCCGGCGAGGGCCAGCCCGCCGGGCGCGGCGGCGGAGCGGATGAAGCGGATCTGCAGCGTGCCAAATTCCGGCCGCTTGGGATCGCGGGCGGCCACCTCCACCAGGTCGGGCGTGTCCTGGGTGATTCGCGCCAGCGGCGCCAGATCGGGTTCGGCGGCGAGCAGGATCTGCAGCGGGGTCTTGCGCACCGGCCAGCGGCTGACCTGTTTCACCTCATAATCGACAAAGGCCAAGGTGCGGCCATCGGCCACCAGCAGCATGGGGGCCGTGTCATATTGAAAGCGCACCTTGCCGGGGCGGGCGAGCCACAATTTGCCGGGCAGGCTGCGGCCATCGGCGCCCTGTTGCACGAAATCGGCCGACAGGCTGGTGGTGCCTTTCAGCGAGGCGGCGACATCGGCCAGGCTGGTGGCGCCGGCCGGTGCGGCCAGCAACAGGGCGAAGGGGGCAAGCAAGCGCATGGCCGGCGCCTTACACGCCGTCGGCTTCATGCGCCATGAACAGATCAGGCTGCCGGATCAGGCCGCCGCGCCAAGATAGCCGAGCTGGGCCGCCTTGAAGATGGTCTGGCTGCGGTTGACGGCGTTCAGTTTTTCCCCGGCGTTCTGGATATGGAAGCGCACGGTGGCGTGGCTGCGCGACAGGATCAGGCTGATTTCCTTGTCGGTCTTGCCGATGCTGGCCCAGCGCAGGCATTCCACCTCGCGCTTGGTGAGCTGGCAATCGCCCGGCAGCCAGCGGCGGGTGCGATGCGCCTTCACATAGCCGGCGAGGAAGCGGTGGGACATGAGCGCCAGCGGATCGCCCCATTCTTCATACTCGGCCGACAGGTCGCAGCGGCCCGGATCGCGGCTGACAAAGCAGACCGCGCCGATCTGGCCGAAGGGCAGATGCACCGGCACGACGATGGCGGCCTTGGTCAGCGCGCGCTTCTCGAAATTCTCGAGGTTCATCTCGTCGAGATAGGGGTTGGGCTGGCGGGTGTAGAAGCCGGTGGCATTGGCCCAGAAGACTTCCGATTCATAGCGGCAGGCCCGCGGCAGCGGCGAGGACAGCGCCAGCTTGGTGTCTTTCCACCAATGCTCGCTTTCGCCGGTCCAGCCGAAGACATCGGCGGCCAGGATATTGCCGTCGGCATCCTCCATCGGATGCTTGGAGGCGATATTGTCCACCGCGATGACGTGAAGCCCGCCGCAGCCCAGCGCGATGTCACGCAGCGCCTCGGCGGCGCGGCGCACATCGGCCATGCTTCGAACGGAAACGGCAGCAAGATTGGCACGCAGATCCATCACGTCACTCCCCAGCGCGTTCGGGAAGGGCCTGGCCTCTGGCGGGCCGTGTTGATGCCCCTTGACCCCAACGGGTCTCCCTATCGAATTCGGGCGGGAAGTAATCACAGCCGGCGGCCGGCGGCAATGGCCTTTCGCATCGGCGATGCCGGGGCCTTTCGCATCCGCGGCTGTTGGCCGTTCAATGTCTTGCATCCGGCTTTGCCTTTGCTACCCTATGCCACACCGGGGGGACATGGTCGTGAACGTTCCAAGGCAGGCGCAGCGCGGTCGGCAGCCGCAAGGGGCGTTGGTGGCGGACGCGTTGGTGCGACTCGCCGCTGTGCTGCTGGCCCTGTGCGGCATCGAATCGGCTGCATGGGCCGCCGGCCATGACCGCGCCCTGCACCAGGGCGTTGCCACCTGTGCCGGTTCGACCTGCCATGGCCGGCAGGAAGCCACCGGCCCGCGCGTGCGCCAGAACGAGGTGATGACGTGGAGCGACCCGGCCAGCCTGACCGGCGCACACAGCCGCGCCTGGAAAGTGCTGCTGGAACCGCGCGCCCAGGCGATCGGCAAGCG
>CAZAWH010000261.1:0-2136 GCA_964488775.1 uncultured Sandarakinorhabdus sp.
TGGCCAGGTGCCCGAAGGCGCCATGACCCTGATCGAGACGCTGGAAGACGCGCAGGCGGTGCAGCCGGCCGACACCAGCAAGCTGGGCTTCCTGACCCAGACCACGCTGAGCGTCGATGACACCGCCGACATGGTGGCCGAACTGAAGCGGCGCTTCCCCGGCATCGAGGGGCCGCGCGGCGACGACATCTGCTATGCCACGTCGAACCGGCAGCAGGCGGTGAAGGCGATGGCGCCGCGCTGTGATCTGGTGCTGGTGATCGGTGCCAGCAACAGCAGCAACAGCCAGCGCCTGCGCGAGGTGGCGGAGCGCGAGGGCGCCGCGTCCTATCTGATCCAGCGCGCGGCCGAGATTGACTGGGCCTGGCTGAACGGCGTGTCGACCGTGGGCATCACCGCGGGCGCATCGGCCCCGGAACTGCTGGTGCAGGAGGTGATCACCGCCCTGACCGAGCGGTATGAGGTGTCTTCGGAAAACATCACCACCGCCGTGGAAGAAGTGGTGTTCAAGCTGCCGCGCGCGCTGACCGCCTGAGGCGCCCGGTCGGAAACAGGGTCGGAAACGGGGGCGGGCGATGGCCGTTTACACACAGGTCAGCGCCGATGAACTGGCGGCCTTTCTGGCCGGTTATGATCTGGGCGAGGCCACCAGTTTCAAGGGCATCGCCGAGGGTGTCGAGAACAGCAACTATCTGCTGGAAACCACGCAAGGCCGGTTCATCCTGACCCTGTATGAAAAGCGGGTCGCCGCTGGCGATCTGCCCTGGTTCCTCGCCTTCATCGGCCATCTAGCGGCCAAGGGCCTGCCGGTGCCCGGCCCGGTGGCCGACCGGCAGGGCCGCACCCTGCAGCAACTCAATGGCCGCCCGGCCTGCCTGATTGAATTTGCCCCGGGGGTCAGCATGACCGAAGCCACGCCGGCCGCCGCCCATGCAGTGGGCGTGGCGCTGGGCCAGTTGCACCGCGCGGCGGCCGATTTCACCCAGGTGCGCCCCAATGCGCTGGGCCCGGCGAGCTGGGCGCCGCTGGCGGCGCGCTGTGCCAATCCCGACGGCAGCAGCCGGCTGGGCGAGATTGATGCGGCGCTGCCTGACCTGGTGGCGGCCGGGCTGACGGCCGCAGCCAATTGGCCGGTGGACCTGCCGGTGACGACCATCCACGCCGATCTGTTTCCCGACAATGTGCTGTTGCTGGACGGCAAGGTGACGGCGCTGATCGATTTCTATTTCGCCTGCACCGATCTCAGGGCCTATGATGTGGCGGTGACGCACGCAGCCTGGTGTTTCAGCCACGATGGCCGGCAGTTTTTCCCGGACCGTGCCGCTGCGCTGATGCAGGGCTATGGCACAGTGGTGGACCTGACCGCGGGCGAGCGGGCCGCCCTGCCCCGGCTGGCGGCTGGCGCGGCGCTGCGCTTCACCCTCACCCGCGCCTATGACTGGATCAACACCCCGGCCGATGCGCTGGTGACGCGCAAGGACCCGATGGCCTTTGCCCGCCGGCTGGGCTGGTATCTGGCAGCCACGCCGGAGATGATGGGTGGCTGATCAGCGGCCGCAGGTGGCGATCTTCACCGACGGCGCCTGCAAGGGCAACCCCGGCCCCGGCGGCTGGGGCGCCATCCTGCGCTTTGGCAGCATCGAGAAGGAGCTTTCCGGCGCGGAGACGTTGACAACCAACAACCGCATGGAATTGCAGGCGGCGATTGCCGGGCTGCAGGCGCTGACCCGGCCGTGCGACGTCGATCTGACCACCGACAGCGTCTATGTGCGCGATGGCATCACCAAATGGGTGCACGGCTGGCAGAAGAACGGCTGGAAGACGGCGGACAGGAAGCCGGTGAAGAATGACGATCTGTGGCAGGCGCTGCTGGCGGCGGCGCGGCCCCATGTCGTGCGCTGGCACTGGGTGAAGGGCCATGCCGGCCATGCGGAGAATGAGCGGGCCGACCAATTGGCCAATGCGGCCATCGCCCGGATGAAGGCCGGCGCGCCCGCCAGCGGCGAATGAAGCCATTGCCAAGCGCCGCGCAATCGGCTTTGGAGCGCGACATGTCTGCCGAACCAGCGCCGAAGGGCCTCAACGCCCAGCTCATCAAGGTATGGATGACATGGGGGACGCGCTTTCTGCCGTTCG
>CAZAWH010000262.1:0-2053 GCA_964488775.1 uncultured Sandarakinorhabdus sp.
CCCTCCGTCAGCCTGCGGCTGCCACCTCCCCCAGAGGGGGAGGATTTTGGCAAAGCGCTCAGGCCTTGGCGGGCCGGGCCTTGGGCTTGGCCTTCGCCTTGGCCGGCGCTTTCTTCGCGGCGGTGGCGGCCGCCTTCAGCGCCGCCACTTCGGCTTCCAGTTCATTGATGCGCAGGGCCTGGCGCACGATGATGTCCTGCATCGCCGCGACCGACGGGTCGGGCGCAGCGGGGGCTGGCGGCGGTTCGGGCGCGGCTTCGGCCGCCTTTGGCGCCTGGGGCGGCTCCGGCGGCCTCGGCGCCTCCGGCTTCACCACTTCGGCATCCACAACCGTCTCACGGTCGCGGAAAATGCCGCTTTCGCGCGCCTTGCGGATCAGCGGCGCGGCCGAAACCGCCAGCTGCATCAGGCTTTCGATCAGCGGATCATTGTTCTTGGCCATCGCCGGGTCCTTCAACTGTCTTATGCAAATATAGCAGCGAAGAACCCGGTTTCAAGGCCAGCCCTCATTCCGCCGCGATGGCGGCGCTGTCGTCGCTCAGCGGGTGGGCCAGGCGGCTGACCATCTCCTTGGGGCACACCTGCCAGAACTGGCCGCGGGTGCGATCCCATTCGGCCAGCAGGCCGGCCGCCCATTTCGATCCGGTCTCGCGCGCATGCGTCTCGATGAGATCGTGCAGCACGCCTTCCCAATGGGCGCTGGCCAGCCGCTGCACGAGAACCGATTCGCGGTTGACCCGGCGTTCGAAGCCGCCATCGGCGTCGAACACGAAGGCCATCCCGCCCGACATGCCGGCGGCAAAATTGTCGCCGGTGGCGCCCAGGATGACGGCGGTGCCGCCGGTCATATATTCGCAGCCATTGGCGCCGCAGCCTTCCACCACCACGGTCGCGCCCGAATTGCGCACGGCAAAACGCTCGCCCGCGCGGCCGGCGGCAAACAACTGGCCCGAGGTTGCGCCATAGAGCACGGTGTTGCCGATGATGGCATTGTCCTGGCTGGCCAGCGTGCTCGACACCATCGGCCGCACCACGATGGTCGCGCCCGAAAGCCCCTTGCCAACATAGTCATTGGCCTCGCCGAACACCTCCAGCTTGACGCCCTGCACGGCAAAGGCCCCCAGCGACTGGCCGGCCGAACCGCGCAACCGGATATGGACATGGCCGGGGCTGAGCGCCTTCATGCCAAAGCGGCGGGTGATCTCGCCCGAAAGCCGCGTGCCCACGGCCCGGTGGGTGTTCCTGACCGTGTAGGCCAGCTGCATCTTCTCGCCCCGTTCAAACAGATGCGCGGCGTCGCGGATCATTTCGGCGTCCAGGCTGTCGGGCACCGGGTTGCGGCCATTGCCCAGGCCCCAGCGCCGCATGGCATCGGGCGCATCCACCTTGGCCAGGATGGGGTTGAGATCAAGATCGTCCAGATGCTCGGCGCCGCGGCTGACCTGGCGCAGCAATTCGGTGCGGCCGATCACTTCATCCAGGCTGCGGCAGCCCAGCCGGGCCAGGATCTCGCGCACCTCCTCGGCGACGAAGCTCATCAGGTTGATGACCTTCTCGGGGCTGCCGACGAACTTTTCGCGCAGGGCCTCGTCCTGGGTGCACACGCCCACCGGGCAGGTGTTGCTGTGGCACTGGCGCACCATGATGCAGCCCATGGCCACCAGGCTCATGGTGCCGATGCCATATTCCTCGGCGCCCAGGATGGCGGCAATCACCACGTCGCGACCGGTCTTCAGGCCGCCATCGGCGCGCAGCTTCACCCGGTGCCTGAGGCCATTCAGGGTCAGCACCTGGTTGACTTCCGACAGGCCCATTTCCCACGGCGTGCCGGCATATTTGATGCTGGTCTGCGGGGAGGCGCCAGTGCCGCCCACGTTGCCGGAAATCAGGATGGTGTCGGCATGGGCCTTGGCCACGCCGGCGGCCACCGTGCCGATCCCGGCCGAACTCACCAGCTTCACGCACACCCGGGCGCGGGTGTTGATCTGCTTCAGATCATAGATGAGCTGGGCCAGATCCTCGATCGAATAGATGTCGTGGTGCGGCGGCGGGC
>CAZAWH010000263.1:0-1984 GCA_964488775.1 uncultured Sandarakinorhabdus sp.
CCGCCTGGGTCTATGCCGCGCAAGGCCATAACTTCGTGCGAACCATGCTGCGCCTGATGGCGGAACGCGACGAGGTTCGGGTGGTCGCCGATCAGATCGGCACCCCCACCCACGCCGCCAGCCTGGCCCGCGCCATCTGGGCGCTGGATGGCCAGGCCGGCCTGTTCCACTGGACGGATGCCGGCGTTGCCAGCTGGTATGATTTTGCCGTGGCGATCCAGGATGAAGCGCTGCGCCTCGGCCTGCTCACCCGCCAGGTGCCGATCATCCCCATCGCCACTGCCGATTATCCCACCCCGGCGCAGCGCCCGGCCTATAGCGTGCTCGACAAGTCGGGCAGCTTTGCCATCACCGGCCCGGCACGCCACTGGCGGGCGGAACTGATCGATTGCCTGAAGGACATGCTGGCATGAGCCATCTTCTCGTCACCGGCGGTGCCGGCTTCATCGGTGCCAATTTCGTGCATTACTGGCGCCAGCATCACGGCGGCGATGCCATCACCGTGCTCGACGCCCTCACCTACGCCGGCAACCGCGCCAATCTGGACGGCGCCAACAGCGTCAACTTCGTCCATGGCGACATCCGCGACACCGCGCTGGTCGAACAACTGCTGCGCGATGGCGGCATCGACACCATCGTGCACTTTGCCGCCGAAAGCCATGTCGACCGCTCGATCCACGGCCCGGCCGCCTTTGTCGACACCAATGTCATCGGCACGCTGTCGCTGCTCACCGCCGCCCGCGCCGTCTGGCTGGCCGATGGCGGCAAGGCGCACCGTTTCCACCATGTCTCCACCGACGAGGTCTATGGCACGCTGGGTCCCAATGATCCGGCCTTCAGCGAAACCACGGCCTATGCCCCCAACAGCCCCTATTCGGCCAGCAAGGCCGCCAGCGACCATCTGGTGCGCGCCTGGCACCACACCTATGGCCTCCAGGTCACCACCAGCAATTGTTCCAACAATTACGGGCCTTACCAGTTCCCTGAAAAGCTGATCCCGCTGTTCCTGATCAACGCCCTGCACGGCCGGCCCCTGCCCATCTATGGCGACGGCATGCAGATCCGCGACTGGCTGCACGTCGAAGACCATTGCCGCGGGATCGAGGCCTGCCTGTTGAAGGGCCGGGTGGGTGAGACCTACAATATCGGCGGCGGCGCCGAACTGCCCAACCTCACCGTCATCGAAACCCTGTGCGCGGCGGTCGATTCGGCCTTTGCCGCCGATCCCGGCCTGGCCGCCCGCTTCCCGGATGCGCCGGCCGCCAAGGGCCAGCCGACCGCCAGCCTCAAGACCTTCGTCACCGATCGCCCCGGCCATGATCGCCGCTATGCCATCGATGAAACCAAGGCGCGGGCCGAACTGGGCTATGCCCCGGCCCGCAGCTTCGAACAGGGCTTTGCCGAAACCTTGGGATGGTATCTCGCCAACGAAGCCTGGTGGCGCGCCGTGATGGACGGCAGCTATCGCGACTGGGTGGCCACCAACTACACGCGCTGATCCGGTTTCGGTTTCGCCGGCCGGGCGGGCCTGCTAGATCAGGGCCATGCGCCCGTCCCTGCCCCGCCTGCGCTTCACGATGATCCGCGAACTGCTGGCCAGCCAGGCCAGCGGCGGCCAGGTGCTGATGCTGGCCGCCGCCGCTGCGCTGTTCGCCGCCAACAGCCCCCTGTCCGACCAATATTTCCACCTGCTGCACCTGCAGGTCGGCCCGATGGGCCTGCTGCACTGGATCAACGATGGCCTGATGGCGATCTTCTTCCTGCTGGTCGGCTGCGAGATCAAGCGCGAGTTTGTCGATGGTGAAATGGCCAGCTGGCCGCGCCGCATCCTGCCCGGCGTGGCGGCGGCGGCCGGCATGGCGGTGCCGGCGCTGGTCTATCTTGCCATCAACCATGCGGTGCCTGCCAACGCCGGCGGCTGGGCCATTCCCACCGCCACCGATATCGCCTTTGCGCTTGGCGTCATGGCGCTGCTGGGCGATCG
>CAZAWH010000264.1:0-1936 GCA_964488775.1 uncultured Sandarakinorhabdus sp.
ATCGCGGCACGGATCGTGGCGGCGTCCTGCGTGGTGCAGTCCACCGTCCGGTCATAGCCGATCGAGCCAAAGAGCCCCGCGAACTTGCGGCTATAGGCCATCGGCACCACCGGCACGCCGCTGGAAAAGGCCGCGATGCAGGCATGCATCCGGGCCCCCATGAAGAAATCCATGCCCGCGATATGGCTCTTGGCCTGCGAGGGCGTCTCGAACGCCGGGGCCAGCACGCAGCCGGGAAACTCGTCGGCCAGCGCCGCACTCGCGCGCGCGTCGTCCTCCTTCACCATCGGGCCCGATCGCACGATGACATGGGGCACAAGATGCACCTCGGCGCCGCGCCCCGCCCGAAGAGGCCGCATGCCGCAGGTCGGGGTCGGTGGCCCAGCCGGTCTGCATGCTGACATGGGGCCCCCAGAGGACCGGGTCCTGGCGCCCGCCGGCCACGACCCGCTGGCCAAGGCCGGGGCAGACGCGGGCGATCAGCGCATCCTGTTCGGCGGTCAACGGCCCGGTCTGGCGCGGCCGCAGATACCCGGGCGGGGCGGTCTCCATCACGATGCGGTCGGGCAAAAGACCCGCGCAGCCGCCGCAGCCGGCACAAAGATCGCCACGCGCGACGCGGGCCAGCGCAGGGGTCGGCCGGACCTCGCCTGAGACAGGCGCCTGTGCTGAACCGGTTGCCGTCATGCGGTCATCCCATCCTCTGCCGTCGCGATATGCGCCCTTACCCGGGCCCTGCAACGCCCTACCAGCCCGATCGCGAAGTTTCTTGACCAGAGCGTGGCAAAGCGGAACAAGCGCCATGATTTCCAGCGAAAGTCCACGGCCCCGCATGCTGCGCACCGCCCTTGTGATCCTGTCGGGCAATGCGGCGGCTGCCATCCTGCTTCTGGCGCGCAACCTGATCGTGGCGCGGCTGATTCCGGTCGCCGACTATGGCATCGCCGCGACCTTTGCCCTGGCGATGGCAGTGGTCGAGATGGCCTCGGCGTTCGGCCTGCAACAGCAGATCGTGCAGTCAAGGGACGGCGACGATCCCCGGTTCCAGGCCGCCTTGCAGGGCTTCCAGCTGCTGCGCGGGGTGATCTCGGCCCTGGTGCTGTTCGCGCTGGCCTGGCCGCTGGCGCGGTTCATGGGCATCCCCGAGGTCGCCTGGGCCTATCAGGTGCTGGCGCTGGTGCCGGCCTTGAACGCGCTGCAGCATTTCGACATCCACCGGCTGAGCCGGCAGATGCGGTTCGGCCCGATGCTTCTGACCGGCGTGATCCCCGCCGCCCTGTCGCTGGCGCTGATCTGGCCCCTGGCGGGGTGGTTCGGCGACTGGCAGGTGATGCTCTGGTCGATCCTGGCCCAGGCGGTGATCGCCGCTGCCACCTCGCATCTGGTGGCCGAGCGGCCCTGGCGCATGGTCTGGGACCGCGCCATCATCGCGGGCTCGCTGCGGTTCGGCTGGCCGCTGTTGGTCAATGGGGCGCTGATGTTTCTGGTCTTTCAGGGTGACAAGCTGATCGTCGGCCGGGTGCTGGGGATGGAGGCGCTGGCGATCTTTGCCATGGGTGTCACCCTGACCCTGACGCCCACGCTGGTGCTGGCGAAGTCGGCGCAGAACCTGTTTTTGCCGCGATTGAGTGTGGCGGTACGGACTGATACGCCGGACAACAGGCCTGCCTTGACGGAACTGGCTCACGTCACGCTCCAGGTCGCCGTGCTGAACGGAGCGCTCATGGTGCTGGCCGTTGCCCTTTTAGGAGGGCCGCTAGTTCGAATGGTACTTGGAGAAAAATACTCCTCCCTTCTGCCACTTCTACCAGTCTTCGGCGTTCTATTCGGGCTACGCGTGTTCAAGGCCGGGCCGAATGTCGTGGCGCTCTCTGCTGGACAGACTGGCAATGCAATGATCTCGAACCTGCCCCGCGTTCTGGCCCTGCCGCTGGCC
>CAZAWH010000265.1:0-1924 GCA_964488775.1 uncultured Sandarakinorhabdus sp.
ATGCCGATGCTGCTCCACAGCACGCCCACTTCCAGGGCGGCATAATCCGGCCGGTGCAGGCGGAAGAACAGGAAGCTCCACAAGAGGTTGAGGAAGCCGTTGAGGGCGAACAGGCCGATGACCGATTCGGCCTGGGCCCGGGTGCGCGCCGCCAGCCAGGCGGTGGCGCCGGATATGGTGCACAGGCCGAAAATCAGGGTCCAGGCCGGGCCGAACAGCCAGGTGGGCGGAGCCCAGGCCGGTTGTTTCAGCGCCTGATACCAGGGGCCGATATCGGTGATGGTGGCGCCCACCGCCGCGGTGAACGTGGCCGCCACGGCCGCAACCGCAGCGGGCAGCACCCACGCCTGTTCCGACAATCGCGCCATCACGCCTCCCCATTTGCCGGGGCGGCGCGCCGGTTCAGACCTGCGCGCGCTTGCCGGCGCTGTTGCCTTCGCGGATGCCGCCACCCGACAGGATGCCCGTCACCAGCTGCACTGAGTCTTTCAGGAAGATGCGGACATGGGCAAGCGGTTTCCGCCGCACCAGTTCCTTGTTCATATAGGCTTCCCAGGTCAATTCCTGGATGTCCTTGTCCATGCACAGCTTGACGAATTTCTCGCGCATGGTGTCGGACCGGTACCACCACCACTGCATGATGCCGAGCACGGTGAACACGGTGCCATGGCCCTTGAGAAAGCGTTTGCGGGCCAGCGCCAGTTTCGACGCATCGCCGGTCTTCACCGCTTCGGCGGCGGCGCGGGCGGCCTCGCGGCCGGCGGTCATGGCATAGAAAATGCCTTCGCCGCTGGCCGGGGCGACGGTGCCGGCGGCGTCACCGGCCACCACCACATCCTTGCCATTGTCCCACTTCTTGCGCGGGCGCAGCGGGATCGGCGCGCCTTCGACGCGCACGGTCTTGCACGTGTCTTCGGCCATGCCCAGCTCGTCGCGCAGCTTGGCCACCGCCTTGCGGAGTTCAAAGCCCTGCACGGCGCTGCCGGTGCCGATGCTGGTCTTGGAGCCGTGCGGGAACACCCAGGCATAGAAATCCGGGCTATGCTTGCCCTGGTAGAAGACATCGCAGCGATTGCCTTCAAAGCCCTTGAACCCTTCCGGCGGGCTTTCCACCACCTCGTGATAGGCGGCGACGAAGGGCAGTTTCTCATCGGGCAGGGCGGCGCGGGCAACGGCCGAGTTGCAGCCGTCGCAGCCGATCAGCATCTTCGTCTTCACCTTCACCGGTTCGCTGCCGCGCGGGGCGCCCTTGGGCCGGTAGCAGACGATGGCGGTGCCGTCGGCATCGCGTTCCAGTGCCTCGAAGGTGCCATCACGGCGATCGGCGCCGTTTTTCGCGGCGCGGGCCCGCAGCCATTCGTCGAACACGTCGCGATCCACCATGCCGACCCAGCCGCCTTCGCCCACCGGCATGTCGACCTTGTTGTCCCTGGGGCTGATCATGCGGGCGCTGTTGGCCGTGGTGCAGAGCAGCTCCATCGGCACGTCGAAATCCTTGAGCAGGCGCGGCGGCACCGCGCCGCCGCACGGCTTGATGCGGCCCATGCGGTCGAGCAGCATGACCTTGAAGCCTTGGCAAGCGAGGTCATTGGCAGCGGTCGCGCCCGACGGGCCGCCGCCCACCACCACCATGTCGAACATCTCGGTCATGCAAGTGCCTCCTGTGTGTTCGGCCTGCCCGCCGGTCCCATCCGGTCATTGAGTTTCAGCGCGATGCCAGCGGCGACGAGGAACAGCCCGCCTTCGGCCCAGAACACCAGTTCAAACGCCTGGCCGGTGCTGGCCACCAGCGTGCGCAGCGTGTCCACCGCCAGCGCGCCAACGAAACCGCCGATCCCGAAAGCCGCGGCCTGGCTGGCGCCCCACAGGCCCATGCGGATGCCTTCATGGCCCGGCCCGCCGCGCCCGGCCAGTTCCAGCATCG
>CAZAWH010000266.1:0-1910 GCA_964488775.1 uncultured Sandarakinorhabdus sp.
GGCCAGCCGCGTGACCGTGGGCCCGGAAAGCCCGCGCCTGCTCGCCGGCACCGGCAAGGACCAGGTGCATCTCTTGGTGATCTGCTCGTCGGAACGCGGCCTTGCCGGCGGTTTCAACAGCAACATCGCCAAGCTGGCCCGCCGCACGCTGGAAGAGCTGCTGGGCCAGGGCAAGACGGTCAAGCTGCTGTTCGTCGGCAAGAAGGCGCGCGCGCCGTTTGCCCGCACCCACAAGGAGCTGATCGTCGGCACCGTCGACATGACGCACATCAAACAGGTGGCGTTCAG
Source organism: uncultured Sandarakinorhabdus sp. (assembly GCA_964488775.1). Taxonomy (GTDB): domain Bacteria; phylum Pseudomonadota; class Alphaproteobacteria; order Sphingomonadales; family Sphingomonadaceae; genus Sandarakinorhabdus. Next base: position 289 of record CAZAWH010000266.1, read on the forward strand.
CGATGCCAAGGCCGTGGCCGATGACGTGGTGGCCCGTTTCGAGGCTGGCGAATTCGACGTCGCCCACCTGTTCTTCTCCACCTTCCGCTCGGCCCTGAACCAGGAGCCGACCCGGCTGCAGATCATCCCGGCCGCCCTTCCGGCGGGCGATGCCGCCGGCACCGATGCGTCGGTGGAATATGAACCGGGCGAAGAGGCGATCCTCGCCGATCTTCTGCCGAGGAATCTCGCCGTGCAGGTGTTCCGCGCGCTGCTGGAAAATGCCGCGTCCGAACAGGGCAGCCGCATGACCGCGATGGACAACGCCACCCGCAACGCCGGCGACATGATCAACAAGCTGACCATCACCTATAACCGCACGAGACAGGCCGCGATCACCAAGGAACTGATCGAGATCATCTCGGGCGCCGAAGCGCTGTAAGGAGCACGCCACATGGCCAATACCACCAACAATGTCGGGCGCATCAGCCAGGTCATCGGCGCCGTTGTCGACGTGACCTTCGAAGGCGAGCTGCCGCCGATCCTTTCGGCCCTCGAAACCCGCGTCGGCGATGTCCGCCTCGTGCTCGAAGTCGCCCAGCACCTGGGTGAGAACGCCGTGCGCACCATCGCCATGGACGCCACCGACGGCCTCGTGCGCGGCCAGGAAGTGGTCGACACCGGCAGCCAGATCCGCGTGCCGGTTGGCCCCGCCACCCTGGGCCGCATCATGAACGTGATCGGTGAGCCGATCGACGAGCGCGGCCCGATCGATCAGACCAACACCGCGCCGATCCACGCCCCGGCCCCGGAATTCGTCGACCAGTCGACCGAAGCCAGCATCCTGGTCACCGGCATCAAGGTGATCGACCTGCTCGCGCCTTATGCCAAGGGCGGCAAGATCGGCCTGTTCGGCGGCGCCGGCGTCGGCAAGACCGTGCTGATCCAGGAACTGATCAACAACATCGCCAAGGGCCACGGCGGCACCTCGGTGTTCGCCGGCGTGGGTGAGCGCACCCGCGAAGGCAACGACCTGTATCACGAATTCCTGGAAGCCGGCGTCATCGCGTCGGACGCGGATGGCAATGCCATTTCCGAAGGCTCCAAGGTGGCGCTGGTCTATGGCCAGATGAACGAGCCGCCCGGCGCCCGCGCTCGCGTCGCCCTGTCGGGCCTGACCATCGCCGAATATTTCCGCGACGTCGAAGGCCAGGACGTGCTGTTCTTCGTGGACAATATCTTCCGCTTCACCCAGGCCGGTTCGGAAGTGTCCGCCCTGCTGGGCCGCATCCCGTCGGCGGTGGGCTATCAGCCGACGCTGGCCACCGACATGGGCGCCCTGCAGGAACGCATCACCTCCACCAACAAGGGCTCGATCACCTCGGTGCAGGCCATTTACGTGCCCGCCGACGACTTGACCGACCCGGCCCCGGCCACCTCGTTCGCCCACCTGGATGCCACCACCGTGCTGTCGCGCCAGATCGCCGAGCTGGGCATCTATCCGGCCGTCGACCCGCTGGATTCGACCAGCCGCGTGCTGGAGCCGCGCGTGGTGGGTGAAGAACATTATGGCGTCGCCCGCCAGGTTCAGGAAGTGCTGCAGAAGTACAAGAGCCTGCAGGACATCATCGCCATTCTGGGCA
>CAZAWH010000267.1:0-1906 GCA_964488775.1 uncultured Sandarakinorhabdus sp.
CTTCACATCGGCGATGAAGCGCGCCGGATCAAAGGCGCGGTGCAGCACGACATGGCCGCCCTTCTGCCAGCAGCTCAAGGGCGTGACGTTCAGCCCGCCGATGTGGAACAGCGGCGCCATCACCAGCGTGATGTCATTCTCGCTGACATCGGCGCCCAGCGCGCCGTTGATGTTGGCCCACCAGAAATTGCCATGAGTCAGCATGGCGCCCTTGGGCCGTCCCGTGGTGCCCGATGTGTACATGATGACGGCCACATCATCATCAGCGGTGGCCTCGCCTTGGGCCAGAGGCAGCGCATCGCCGACGAAATCGGCCAGAACCGTCCAGCCATCGGCGGCGACATCCGCGCTGAGGAAGCGGCGGCAGCACAGGCGCTCGCGCACGCTGTCGATCACCGGGCGGTGCATGGCATCGACCACCAGCGTGTGCACGCCGGCATCGTTGATGATATAGTCCAGTTCCGGACCCGTAAGCCGGAAGTTCAGCGGCACGAAAATGGCGCCCAACCGTGCGGCCGCGAACATCACCTCGAAATAGACCGGGTTGTTCAGACCCAGATAGCCGACCCGGTCGCCCCGGCAGATGCCGCCGGCGCGCAGCGCGCTCGCCAGCCGATTGATGGCATCGCCCATCTCGGCATAGGTCCGCGTCGCACCGTCAAAGCTGAGCGCCGGCCGCCCCGGCGTCTGCGCCACCCGGCGCATGAACCAGTTTGCCAGCCCGATATCCGCCTTCACCATCCTGTCACCCTCCCCAGAGTCAGGCCTCTGTGGCGGGCCGGCGCGGCGCCGTCAACCAAGCGCCGCGATGGCGGCCAGATGTGGCGCCTGATCTTCGGCTGACAGGAAGCTGCCGGTGAAGCTGTTGCGCGCCAGGGTGACAAGCTCGTCACGCGTCAGGTCGAGCGCATCGGCCACGGCGATGAAATTGGCGTTCACATAGCCGCCAAAATAGGCCGGATCATCGCTGTTCACCGTCGCCTTCAGCCCCGCCGCCAGCATGCGGCGCAGCGGATGGGCGGCAAGATCCTTCACCACACACAATTTGAGGTTGGACAGTGGGCACACGGTCAGCGTCAGGCCATCGGCGACGATGCGGCTGACCAGGGCCGCATCCTCCAGCGCGCGGTTGCCATGGTCGATCCGGTCCACGCCCAGCACGTCCAGCGCCTGCCACACATAGTCGGGCGGCCCTTCCTCCCCGGCATGGGCGACGATCTTCAGGCCCAGCGCGCGGGCGCGGGCAAACACCCGGGCGAACTTGTCGGGCGGATGGCCAAGCTCGCTCGAATCAAGGCCAACCCCGTGGATCAGGTGGAGATGCGGCAGCGCCTCATCCAGCGTCGCCTCGGCGTCGGATTCCGAAAGATGGCGCAGGAAGCACATGATGAGGCGGCTGCTGATGCCCCTAGCCCGTCCATCCGCCAGCGCCCGCGCGATGCCGCCCACCACTTCGGCAAAGGCGACGCCGCGCGTCGTATGGCCCTGCGGATCAAAGAAAATCTCGACATGGCGCACATTGTCCGCCGCTGCGCGCGCCAGATAGGCGGCGGTCAGGTCGTAAAAATCCTGCTCGCCGCGCAACACCGCCATGCCCTGATAATAAATGTCGAGGAAATCCTGCAGGTTGGAAAACGCATAGGCGGCGTGGATCGCCTCGACACTGTCAAAGGCGAGGCGAACCCCGTTGCGCTGCGCCAGCGCGAACATCATCTCCGGCTCCAGGCTGCCTTCGATGTGCAGGTGCAGCTCGGCCTTGGGCAGGGCGGCGATGAAGGCGGCCCGATCGGCGGGCGAGGCAAATCCGGTCATGCGCTCAGGCCTTTGATGGGGGCCAGGATCACGTCGGCCGCCGGCTTGTGGGCGCGGATCTCGTCCGCCGTCAGCCCGTCGATCTCGTGCGGGA
>CAZAWH010000268.1:0-1838 GCA_964488775.1 uncultured Sandarakinorhabdus sp.
CGCCGGAGCGGGGGCCGGGGCGGGCGCGGGAGCCGGCGTTGGGGCCGGCGCCGGCGCTTCGCCCGGACGGTGCAGCACGCGGGTGCGCTTCACCTCGACCACCACCTGCTTGGTGCGGCCGTGGCTGAACTGCTGCTTGACCTTGCCGACCTCGACCGACTTGTTCAGGCCGAGGGGGGCACGCATGCCAAGCTTGGGTTTGTTGTCGTCACTCATAATCCGCCGCCTAATGCCTTTCGCCGGGCGTCAGGGCAACCGTTGTTGCGCTGTCCGTCCCGTCATTTGTCGATTCCGTGCCGCTTTCGCCCTGGCTGAATCCGGCCAGGCGCTCCACATCCGCCAGCACGCGCGCTGCCGCCGCTTCATCCAGCAGGGCCATGTGCACCACATTGTCCCGCCCCAGCGCCAGCGAGAGCGCGTCGCGCCCGATGGGCAGCCGCCGGTGCGGGATGGTTTCGCCCAGGGATTCGCTGACCGCCCGGGTCATCCCGTCCAGCCGGTCAGCGCCATCGGGCCGGGCATCGCCGGCGTGGAGCACGGCGAACACCTTGCCCCTGGCCAGCGCCTCGCGCACGCGGTCGCCGCCCAGGATCAGGGTGCCGGCGCGTTTTTCCAGGCCCAGCCGGTTCAGAAGCCGTTGGGTGAGGCCGCTGACGATGCGGGTTTCCAGATCGTCGGGCAGGGTGAAATTGTTGGTCTTGAAGGCGCGGGCGAGGGCGCCGCGCAGCCGGCCGCCTTTGCCTCCAGTGGTGCCGGCGACGCCGGCAAACAGGGCGCGATCCGCCGTGATCCAGGCCCCCCGGCCGGGCAGCCGTTCCGACCAGTCGGCCGCAACCAGCCCGTCCGGCCCCAGCGCCAGCCGGATCAGGCCGGCGCGCGGGGCCGATTCGCCCGTCAGGATGCAGCGGCGCTCGGCCTCAAGCCTGGCGCGACCGTTGCCCGTGGGCGTCTCCGGAGATGCCGGAATCAGACGATCATTGGTTTCCATCCGCCGACGCGTCCTCCTCGTCGGCAAACCCCGAAGCCGCAGGCGTTTCTTCTGCAAACCAATGCGCGCGGGCGGCCATGATGATGCGGTTGCCATCATCTTCCGACAGGCCGAATTCCTTCAGCATGCCCGACCGGCCAACCAGTTCGTCGGTGGCCAGATCGCCCAGATCGTCGAGGGTCTTGATGCCCTTCTTGCCCAGCACCACCAGCATGGCTTCGGTCAGCCCCTCGATGCCGGCCAGATCGTCGGACACGCCCAGAGCCTGCCGCTCCTCGCGGGCGGCGGCTTCGCGGCGTTCCAGCGCTTCGATGGCGCGGTTCTGCAGTTCGGTGGCCAGATCATCGTCAAAGCCCTCGATGCTGGCGACTTCGGCCAGATCGACATAGGCGACTTCCTCCAGCTCCGAGAAGCCTTCGGCGACCAGCAGCTGGGCCAGCGTCTCGTCGACATCCAGCTCGTTCTGGAACATTTCGGACTTCTCGACGAATTCCTTCTGCCGGCGCTCGCTTTCGTCGGCTTCGGTCATGATGTCGATCTGCTTGCCGGTGAGGGCGCTGGCCAGCCGCACATTCTGGCCGCGGCGGCCGATGGCGAGGCTGAGCTGATCATCGGGGACAACCACATCGATGCGGCCCTCTTCCTCGTCGAGGACGACCTTGGACACTTCGGCCGGTTGCAGCGCGTTGACCACGAAGGTGGCGGTGTCGGGCGACCAGGGGATGATGTCGATCTTCTCGCCCTGCAGTTCCTGCACCACGGCCTGCACGCGGCTGCCCTTCATGCCGACGCAGGCGCCGACCGGATCGATGGACGAATCGCGGCTGATCACGCCGATCTTGGCGCGGCT
>CAZAWH010000269.1:0-1827 GCA_964488775.1 uncultured Sandarakinorhabdus sp.
GCGCCCGCCTGCTGCCATTTCTCGATTGGCCGATGATCCGCGCCAACCCGAAACTGGTCCTGGGATACAGCGACATCACCGCGCTCCACATGGCCATCGCGGCCAAGGCCGGCTTTGTCACCCTGCATGGCCCCAACGGCGGCAGCGCCTGGGGCAAGGCATCGGTCGAACATTTCCGCAGCATCGCCTTTGATGGGGCCACCCCGCTCCTGGCCAACCCGCCCGGCACCGAAGACCGGTTGGCCCAGCGCCAGTGGCGCACCCAGACGATCCGGCCCGGCCGCGCGCGCGGGCCCCTGCTCGGCGGCAATCTCACCGTGCTCACGGCGCTGGCGGGCACGGAATATCTGCCCGATTTCACCGGCGCCATCCTGTTCCTCGAAGATGTCGACGAAGCCGAATATCGCATCGACCGCATGCTCACCCAGTTGGGCCAGGCCGGCGTGCTCGGCAAACTGGCCGGGGTGGTGTTCGGCCAGTGCACCAACTGCGTGGGCGCCAGCCGCGGCAATTATGGCGGCTTCACCCTCACCGATATCCTCGGCCACCATCTTGGCCGGCTGGGCGTGCCGGCCTATCAGGGGGCCTGGTTCGGGCATATCAGCGACCAGTTCACCCTGCCGGTGGGCGGGCTTGCCGAGATCGATGCCGATGCCGGCACCATCCGCCTGCTCGAACCGGCCGTGGCGTGACGCTCAGAGCCCGGCGCTCAGCGCCTTGATTTCCTTGTTCAAGATCCGGTCATTGTCGCTGTAATCCATCGGACAGTCGATCAGATGCACGCCCGGCGTGGTCAGGCAATGATCCAGCAGGCCGGGCAGCATGGCGGCGCTGGTCACCCGATGGCCCTTGGCGCCATAGGCCTCGGCATAGGCGACGAAATCCGGGTTGCCATATTCCAGGCCCCAATCCTTGAAGCCCATGTTGGCCTGTTTCCAGCGGATCATGCCATAGCTGCCGTCATTCAGGATCAACACGGTGATGTTCAGCCCAAGCCGGACCGCGGTTTCCATTTCCTGGCTGTTCATCATGAAGCCGCCATCGCCGCACACCGCCAGCACCTTGCGGTCCGGATAGACCATGTTGCTGGCCATGGCGCTGGGCAGGCCGGCGCCCATGGTGGCCAACGCATTGTCGAGCAGCACGGTGTTGGGCCGATAGGCGGTATAGTTGCGCGCAAACCAGATCTTGTAGACCCCGTTGTCGAGCGCGATGATGCCATCGTCCGGCATCGCCTGGCGGATCTGGCTGACCAGATATTGCGGATAGATGGGGAAGCGCGCATCGCCCACCGCGGCGTCGCGGTGCGCCACTTCGGCGGCCCGGGCCGCCAGCATGCCCGAAAAATCCCAATGCGGCTGTTTGGCCACCTGGCCGCCCAATTGCCACACCGCGTTGGCGATATCGCCCACCACCTCGATCTGCGGATAATAAACCGGGTCAACCTCGGCGGATTTCACGCTCATGTGGATCACGGTCGTCTCGTTGCCGTTCATGAAGAACGGCGGCTTTTCAATCACGTCATGGCCGATGTTCACGATCACGTCCGCCTTGCGGATCGCGGCATGCACAAAATCCCCGGCCGACAGCGCGGCACAGCCCAGGAACAGCGGGTGGCGCTCATCCACCACCCCCTTGCCCAATTGCGTCGTCAGGAAGGGGATGCCGGTCTTCTCGATGAACTCCAGCAGCATCTTCGAGGTCATGGTGCGATTGGCGCCGGCACCAATCACCAGGATCGGTGCCCTTGCTGCCTCGATGGCGCGGGCGGCCATAGCCACCGCCTTGGCATCGGCCAGCGGCCGGCGGACATAGCTGGGCTTGAAC
>CAZAWH010000270.1:0-1802 GCA_964488775.1 uncultured Sandarakinorhabdus sp.
TGTCAAACCCGCGCTCGCGCTTGTCAAACCCACCGCGCCCGGAACCACGTCCGCGTCGATCAAAGCTCATATTCTTCCAAATCTTCCTGTGTTCGTGTCGTGGAGCCTGTCGGGCGATGCGGTTGAATTGGTCAAGGCAGCCGGCCGATAATGCGCCGACCCGCATGGTAAACGAAAAAGCCGCCCGGCGCGAGTCGATTATTGGTCGCTACCAACGGCGGCGACTGACCAGCGCCGCCAGCGCTCCGGCCAGCAGTGCCGCGCCCACCGCCGCCAGGCCATAAAGCAGGCTGTGATCCTGCGCCATGACATAGATCCAGCGTTCGAAACCCGATTTGGCGATCTGGAACGGGGCCGATGTGCTGGCCAGCACGCGGCCGCCCTGCATCAGGTGGATTTCGGCGGTGTAATCGCCCACCGGCACCGCCGCCGGCAGAGCGATGCGGGCGGAATAGAGCACGCCGCGGGTGATCTGCACGCCGCCGGGCCATTCGGCAAACAGGCCGGCGCGCTGGCGGGCGGCGATCAGCCCGGCTTCAAAGCGGCGGGTGGTGGCATCATCGGCGCTGCTCGCCGGCGAGAGTTGCAGGTTGCGGATGCCGATTTCATAGATGGCGGTGGTGCGTTCATCGCCCAGGCCGCTGATCGGCCTGGTGGCGGCCACGGCATAGAAGCCCGGCACCGATTCAAACCGCACCGCCCGGCCGTTCACCCAGATGCCGGCGATCCGCGCCTTCTGCCGCACCGTCACCGGCGCCGCCGGGCCGCGCACCACCACCGCGATGTCGGGCGGCGCATCGGGGGTTTGGCCCAGGGGATACTGGATGGCGCCAAACACCAGCAGCTGCGCGCCGCGAAAGCTGGTGTTGATGTCGATGCGCGCCTGGTTCAGCTGGGTGATCAGCCGCACCGGCGCCGCACCGGTCAGCGCCAGCCACAGGCCCAGCAACAGGACCAGCCGGCCGGTCATGCGCCTTCGAACAGGGCAAAGGGCTCGGCCGGGGTCCAGGTCAGGCCAATGAACAGGCGGATGGCCACGCCCAGCACGATCAGCGCCAGCGCGAGCCGCAACCGGTCGGGCGACAGCCGCTGCGCCGCGCGCACGCCCAGTTGCGCCCCCACAACCCCGCCCAGCAGCAGCAGCAGCGCCAGCACGATGTCCACGGTTTTCGACGAGGTGGCGTGCAGCAGCGTGGTGGCGCCGGTGACAAAGATGATCTGGAACAGCGAGGTGCCCACCACCGCCTGGGCCCGCATGCCGAGGATATAGACCATCGCCGGCACCATGATGAAGCCGCCGCCAATGCCCATGATCACCGTGAGCATGCCCACCCCGGCGCCCAGCAGCAGCGGCGCCAGCGGCGAGATATAGAGGCCGGAGCGCGCAAAGCGCATGCGCCAGGGCAGCGCCGCCACCCAGGGCAGATGGCGGGTGCGGCGGGCCGGGGCCGGCTGCCCGGCGCGCGCCGCCTTCAGCGCCACCACCGCATCGCGCAGCATCAGGCTGCCGATCACGCCCAGAAAGATCACATAGATCAATGCGATGACGATATCGATCTGGCCAATGGTCTGCAGCGCCCGGAAGATGATCTGGCCCAGCCCTGCCCCCACCAGGCCGCCGGCCACCAGCACCGCGCCCATGCGGGTATCCACCTGCCCCCGCTCCAGATAGGCCAGCGCGCCCGACACCGACGATCCGGTGATCTGGGTGGCGGAGGAGGCCACCGCGACGGCCGGCGGAATGCCATAGAAGATCAGCAGCGGCGTGGTGAGAAAGCCGCCGCCCACCCCGAACATGCCCG
>CAZAWH010000271.1:0-1795 GCA_964488775.1 uncultured Sandarakinorhabdus sp.
ATGCCGCCGGCATCGTGTTCTTCAGCTTCTTCTACACCGCCGTGGTGTTCAACCCGGACGAGACGGCGGAAAATCTGAAGAAATATGGCGGCTTCGTGCCCGGCATCCGCCCCGGCACCCGCACGTCGGAATATCTGGATTATGTCCTCACCCGGCTGACCGTGATCGGCGCTGCCTATCTGGTGGTGATCTGCCTGCTGCCGGAATTCATGATCAGCCAGCTCAAGGTGCCGTTCTACTTTGGTGGGACGAGCCTGCTGATCGTGGTCAATGTCACCATGGACACCGTGGCGCAGATCCAGAGCCACATGCTGGCCCACCAGTATGAAGGCCTGATCAAGAAGTCGAAGTTGAGGGGGAATCGCCGTTGAATTTGATCCTGCTGGGTCCGCCGGGGGCGGGCAAGGGCACCCAGGCCAGCCGCCTGATGAAGGAACGCGGCCTGGTGCAGCTTTCAACGGGCGACATGCTGCGCGCGGCGGTGGCCGCGGGCACGCCGGTGGGCCTTCAGGCCAAGGCGGTGATGGAAGCCGGCGGTCTCGTCTCTGACGAGATTGTCAGCGGCATCCTGTCGGACCGGCTTGACCAGGATGACGCCCGCGGGGGCTTCATCCTCGATGGCTATCCGCGCACCGACGTGCAGGCCCATTCGCTCGACGCGATGCTGGCCGCCAAGGGGCTGACGCTCGACCATGTGGTGGAGCTGGTGGTGGACGAGGATGCGCTGGTCGAACGCATCACCGGCCGCTTCACCTGCGGCAATTGCGGCGAAGGCTATCACGACCGCTTCAAGCTGCCCAAGGCGGACGGCGTTTGCGACGTGTGCGGGGCGAGCAACTTCAAGCGCCGCGCCGACGACAATGAAGCCACGGTGCGCCAGCGCATGGCGGAATATCGCGCCAAGACGGCGCCGATCATCCCGCATTATGAAGGCCGCGGCATCGTGGCCCGCGTGGATGGCATGGCCAGCATGGATGCGGTGGCCGCCGCCATCGATGCCGTGCTGGGTGCCTGACCGCTGCCGGCTTGACATTGGTGCGACTCGCGTCTAACGCCGCCATTCCACTGCATTGATCAGGGAACCGGCTGCCCGCACGGGCCGCCGGGGTATTGCTTTGAGATAGTGGCCTCTTGCCCAGGGCCGCTGTGGAGCATGAAAGGAATTTATTCGTGGCACGTATTGCGGGTGTCAACATCCCGACCAACAAGCGCGTTGAGATCGCGCTCACCTATATCCACGGCATCGGCCGCACCACCGCCAGCCGCCTGGCCGCCGAACTCGGCTTCCCGCCGGAGCGCCGCGTGCAGGACCTGACCGACGCCGAGATCCTGTCGATCCGCGAAAAGATCGACCGCGAACTCACCGTGGAAGGCGATCTGCGCCGCCAGAACGCGATGAACATCAAGCGCCTGATGGATCTGGCCTGCTATCGCGGCCTGCGCCATCGCAAGGGCCTGCCGGTGCGTGGCCAGCGCACCCACACCAACGCCCGCACCCGCAAGGGCAAGGCCAAGCCCATCGCTGGCAAGAAGAAGTAAGCGCGTCACCGCAGCTCTTCTTCTTCACATCAGGCAAGGACACATCAAATGGCTCGCGAAGTTGCTCGCATCAAGCGCAGGGAGCGCAAGAACATCACCTCTGGCGTCGCCCACGTGAACGCCAGCTTCAACAACACCATGATCACCATCACCGATGCGCAGGGCAATGCGATTGCCTGGTCGTCGGCCGGGACCATGGGCTTCAAGGGCAGCCGCAAGTCGACGCCGTTCGCGGCGCAGATGGCGGCTGAAGACG
>CAZAWH010000272.1:0-1790 GCA_964488775.1 uncultured Sandarakinorhabdus sp.
TGGTCAACTGCAAGAGCCAGCCGATCACCGTGCAGCTGCGCACCAACTTCCTCGATGCCAACCAGATGCCCACCGAACAGCCGTCGGCCTGGCGCACCATCTTCCTCAGCCCGCGCGCCACCGCCGGTTATGAGGAAAACAGCATCGCCGGCGGCAAGGTTGGCGCCTTCTATGTCGAACTGAGGCCGAACCTGTGATGCGCGCGCCCCTTGCCCTGCTGGCGGCGCTGGCCGCCGCTCCCGCCCTTGCGCAAGCGCCGCCGCCGTCGGGCTCGCTCTATCGCGATGGCCAGCCGGCGGTGCTCACGCCGCCGCCGCCGGTCTATCGTGATCGCTCCGGCGCGTTCCGCAGCCGCTATCAGGCGCTGAAATCGCCAACGATGATGTTGTTGTGGAACCGGCGCTTCTCCGATGAAGTGCAGTCGGAATATGTCGACCGCGGCACCGTGACCCGCAGCAGCGAAGGCGTGGCGCTGGGTTCGGCCAACAGCACGGCGGTGGCCGGCTTTGGCTATTCGGCGCGCAGTTCCAACAGCGCCGGCTATGCCGCCGGCACCAGCACCACCGAAGTCACCGTGGGCCGCACCCGCCTGCGCGAGGTGCAGCCGGGCGCCAATCTTGATGCCGAGGATGACGCCGCGGTTGAAACCGCCTTCACCGAACGGCTGCAGGCCGCTGGCGTGCGCTTTGTCGATCGCTCCATCGCCATGCGCACCACCGGGGCCAAATCAAACGTCAGCGGCGATGCCAATATCCAGTCGCTGGAAACCAACGCCCTGATGGCGCGCACCAATGTGCTGATCGAGGTGCGGCAGATCGTGGCCAGCGATTCGCCGCTGGGCACCAAGTTCCGCATCGAGGTGAAGAATCTGAAAACCGCCGCCGTGCTCGCCAGCTTCACCAGCAACGGCGTGCCCGACATGGGCCGCCCCGGCCTCGTCGCCGGCCCCGGCGGTTTCCAGCGCGCCGCGCCACAACGCCCGACCGCCGCCCAGATCGGCGCCGAACTGGCCAACGAGGTGATGGAGCGCCTGGCGACGACCCTGCGTTGATCCAACGTGCTGGGGTGGGAGCCGGGAACGACCCAGGGCGGGTTCGTTACGGCTGCTTCCTTCCGGACCTGACCGGGTTGGCGAGCGCACTGTCCGCCCGGCTCCCACGCCGCATATGGCGGCCCGCCGGCCAAAGTGCAAGAGCCGAGCGCAATCCTCTCCCTCCGGGGGAGGTGCCCGCAGGGCGGCGGGGGCCCTCACCGCCATCCAGCGCGTGACGCCACCCGCACCGGCGGCTACAACAGCGCCAATGTCCGACGAATCCGATATCGCCTTTCCCGGCCTTGAACTGCCCGCCGCGCCGGCGCCGGCGGCCTATCGCGTGCTGGCGCGCAAATATCGGCCGGCCAGCTTTGATTCGCTGCTGGGCCAGGATGCGATGGTGCAGACCCTGGGCAACGCCATCGCGCGCGGCCGGCTGGCCCAGGCCTGGCTGCTCACCGGGGTGCGCGGGGTGGGCAAGACGTCGACGGCGCGCATCATTGCCAAGGCGCTGAACTGCATTGGCCCCGACGGCCAGGGCGGGCCCACCATCACCCCGTGCGGCCAGTGCGAACCCTGTGTGGCCATCGCCGCTGGCCGCCACATCGACGTGGTGGAAATGGACGCCGCCTCCAACACCGGCGTCGATGACGTGCGCGAGATCATCGAAGGCGTGCGCTATGCCGCCGTCTCCGCCCGCTACAAGATCCACATCATCGACGAAGTCCACATGCTGTCGAAGGCGGCGTTCAACGCG
>CAZAWH010000273.1:0-1766 GCA_964488775.1 uncultured Sandarakinorhabdus sp.
CCGGCCGCCGAAAAGGCCAGCATCGAAGCCTTCCGCCGCGACGTGATCGACGCGTCGAAGGGCGCGCTGGTGCTGGTGGATTTCTGGGCGGAATGGTGCGGCCCCTGCAAGACGCTGGGCCCGCTCATTGAAAAGGTCGTCGCTGCCCGCGCCCCCAAGGTGAAGCTGGTCAAGATCGATGTCGACAAGAACCAGATGCTGGCCGCGCAGTTCCGCATCCAGTCCATCCCCACCGTCTATGCCTTTCTGGATGGCCGCCCGGTCGATGGCTTCCAGGGCGCGCTGGGCGAACGCGAGCTGACCGCCTTTGTCGACCGGTTGCTGGCCGGCGTGCCCGCCAGCGAGGACGAGGCCGCGCTGGAGGAACAGATCGCCGCCCTGATCGGTGCCGCCGCCGAAGCCACCGCCGCCGGCGCGCATGATGATGCCGCCGCCATGCTGGGCGCGCTGGTGCAGGAACTGCCGGAGCGCGAGGATCTGGCCGGCCATTATGCCCTGGCCCTGATCGCCGCCGGCAAGCTGGAAGGTGCCGCCGCCGCGCTGGCCGCCGTGCCCGAAACCTCGAAGGACGAGGTGGTGGCCCGCGCCCGCGCCGCGCTGGCGCTCGCCGCCGATGCGCCGGCCGATGATGAACTCGCCCCGTTGATGCAGACGGTGGAGGCCGACCCGGCCAACCACGAGGCCCGCTTCGAACTGGCCAGCGCGCTGGCCGCCCGCGGTGACCGCGATGCCGCCGCCGATCACTTGCTGGCCATCATCAAGGCCGATCGCACCTGGAACGAGGGCGCCGCGCGCGAGAAGCTGCTGAAGATGTTCGAGGCGGTTGGCCTGGCCGATCCGTGGAGCGTCAAGACCCGCGCCGCGCTGCGCGCCATCTGGTTCGCTTGAGCCCGGGATGAGCGAGAGCGAAGCCTTTGAACCGCTGCCGGCCGCGGTGCCGGTGTTCCCCCTGACCGGCGCCGTGCTGTTCCCGCGCGGGGTGCTGCCGCTCAACATCTTCGAGCCGCGCTATCTGGCCATGGTGAAGGACGCCATGGCCGCCAGCGGCGCCGCCCATCGCATCATCGGCATGATCCAGCCGAAGGGCGGCGGCAAGAACGGCGCGCCGCCGGCGCTCTACAAGGTTGGTTGCCTGGGGCGCATCACCGATTATCGCGAGACCGATGATGGCCGCATCCTGATCGCGCTGGTCGGCGTCAGCCGCTTCCGTGTCGGGGCCGAGCTGGACCGCGACACGCTCTATCGCCAGGTGATGACCGATTATCACGGCTTTGCCGATGATCGCCACGAGCCGGCGGCGCTGGATGCCGCCACCCGCGCCGGGCTGGAAGACGCGCTGCGCCCCTATCTGGATGCCCGCGGCCTCGCCGCCGATTGGGACGCCGTGCAATCGGCCGATGACGAGGCGCTGGTGACCACGCTGGCCAGCGTGCTGCCGTTCGAGCCGGCGGAAAAACAGGCGCTGCTGGAAACCGTCACGCTGGCCGATCGCGCCCAGACGCTGGCCACGCTGATGAGCTTTGCCGCCTCCCCCGGCCCGACAGGATTGCAGTGATGAGCAGCACCGCGCTGGACCCCCGCCTGCTGGCCATCCTGGTCTGCCCGGTCACCCGCCAGCCGCTGCGCTATGACGCCAGGGCGCAGGAACTGGTGAACGACACCGCCGGCCTCGCCTATCCGATCCGCGACGGCGTCCCCATCCTGCTCGCCGACGAAGCGCGGGAATTCCTGCCGCCCACCGGGTGATCATGCCTGATCCTCCCCCT
>CAZAWH010000274.1:0-1760 GCA_964488775.1 uncultured Sandarakinorhabdus sp.
AACATGCAGCGCCAGGCGGTGCCGCTGGTGAAGGCCGAATCGCCGTTCGTCGGCACCGGCATGGAAGGCACGGTGGCGCGCGATTCCGGCGCCGCCATCGCCGCCCGCCGCGGCGGCATCGTGGACCAGGTGGACGCCACCCGCATCGTGATCCGCGCCACCCAGGACGTGGAACCCGGCAAGTCGGGCGTGGACATCTACACGCTGATGAAGTTCCAGCGCTCCAACCAGTCCACCTGCATCAACCAGCGCCCGCTGGTGACCGTGGGTGACCTGGTGCAGAAGGGCGACATCATCGCCGACGGCCCGTCCACCGAGGATGGCGAGCTGGCGCTGGGCCGCAACGTGCTCGTCGCCTTCATGCCGTGGAACGGCTACAACTACGAAGATTCGATCCTGATCAACGAGAAGATCGTCAAGGAAGACATCTTCACCTCGATCCACATCGAGGAGTTCGAGGTGATGGCCCGCGACACCAAGCTGGGCCCGGAAGACATCACCCGCGACATCCCCAACGTCGGTGAAGACGCGCTCGCCCGCCTCGACGAGGCCGGCATCGTCTATATCGGCGCCGAAGTGGAGCCGGGCGACATCCTCGTCGGCAAGATCACGCCCAAGGGCGAATCGCCGATGACGCCGGAAGAAAAGCTGCTGCGCGCCATCTTCGGCGAAAAGGCCAGCGACGTGCGCGACACCTCGCTGCGCCTGCCGCCGGGCGTGTCGGGCACCATCGTCGACGTGCGCATCTTCAACCGCCACGGCATCGACAAGGACGAACGCGCCCTGCAGATCGAGCGCGAGGAAATCGAGCGCCTCGAAAAGGATGCCACCGACGAACGCGCCATCCTCGATCGCGCCACCTATGCCCGTCTCACCGATGCCCTGCTGGGGCAGGAAGCCGTGGCCGCGCCCAAGGGCGTGAAGAAGGGCGTCATCATCGATTCTGCCCTGCTGGATGAACATCCCCGCCGCGAATGGTGGAAGTTCGGCGTGGCCGATGATGGCGTGCAGGCCGGTCTGGAAGCGCTGAAGGCGCAGTGGGACGAAGCCCACGCCAGCATCAACGCCAAGCTGGAAGACAAGAAGGCCAAGGTGCAGGCCGGTGACGAACTGCCGCCGGGCGTGCTGAAGATGGTCAAGGTCTTCGTGGCGGTGAAGCGCAAGCTGCAGCCGGGCGACAAGATGGCCGGCCGTCACGGCAACAAGGGGGTGATTTCCCGCATCCTGCCGCAGGAAGACATGCCCTTCCTGGCCGATGGCACCCCGGTCGACATCGTGCTGAACCCGCTGGGCGTGCCCAGCCGCATGAACGTCGGCCAGATCTTCGAAACCCACCTGGGCTGGGCCGCGCGCGGCCTGGGCAAGAAGATCGCCGCCATGCTGGAAGCCATCAACGACACCATGTCGAACGGCACCGCCGCCGAAATCCGCGAGCTGTTCCAGGCCATTTATGGCCCGCAATATGCGCTGGATGTCGCCGATCTTTCGGATGACGCGGTGGTGGAACTGGCCCGCAACCTGGTCGGCGGCGTGCCGATGGCCACCCCGGTGTTCGATGGCGCCAAGGAAAGCGACGTGTCGCACATGCTGGCGCTGGCCGGGCTCGACAGCTCGGGCCAGGTGGAGCTGTTCGACGGCCGCACCGGCGACCAGTTCGACCGCAAGGTGACCGTGGGCTATATCTACATGCTCAAGCTGCACCACTTGGTGGACGACAAGATCCACGCCCGCTCGATCGGCCCCTACAGCCTCGTCACCCA
>CAZAWH010000275.1:0-1739 GCA_964488775.1 uncultured Sandarakinorhabdus sp.
CCGATGCTGGCGCTGTTCACATCGGTCACCCCGCGCCACCAGCTGCGCCCGGCGTGCCAGGCGCGCTTGCCTTCATCGACCATGCGCAGCACCGTGCCGTCTTCGGCCACGACATAATGGGCGGACACGCTGGAGGCCGGGTTGGCCAGCCAGTCGATGGCTTCGGCGGCGCTGCGCATGCCGGTGTAATGCAGCACCAGGATGCCGATGGGCAGCAGCCGGTCGTTGAAATTGGGGCTGGGGCGATCGATGATCATCATGAGGGTTCCACCGGCACATCGCTGTCCCGCCGCTGGGCGGTGCGGACGGTGATGATGGCGACGCCGACCAGCGTCAACAGCCCGCCCACCAGCATCTGGCCGGTGATCGGCGTGTCATAGACCGCGATGGCCACGACCACCGCGATCAGCGGGGTGGGCAGGGTGAGCGGGGAGACCAGCGCCACCGGATAGCGCTGGAACAGCCAGGTCATGCCGCCATGGCCCACCAGGCTGGACATGATGCCGGAATAGGCGACCCAGCCCCAGGTGGAGAGCGGCAGCTGCGGGATGGCGGCGAGCCGTTCCGGTTCGAACATCTGGGCCAGCACCAGCATGACCGGGATCGACACCAGCCCCAGCCAGCCGTGGATGACCAGCACCGGCACGCCCTGCAGCCGGCGGAACAGCAGATTGCCGATGGCCCAGCACAGGGACGCGCCGGCGGTGAGCAGGATGCCGACCCGTTCATGGGCGATGGCGGGATCAAAGCCCATCACCACCACGCCCAGGAAGCAGATGGCGATGGCGGTGATGCGCGGCCAGCGGATTTCCTCCTTCATGAAGATGACGGCGAGGATCAGGCTGAACGGCACGCCCAATTGCCCGACGATGGAGAGGGCGGACAGATTGTCGGCAAGGGCGAAGGACAGCGCGCCCAGCGACATGAACAGCGCGCCGGCGATGAAGCCGGTGAGCAGGATCAGCCCCATGCGGCCCGGCAGCCAGCGGATGAACGGCAGGCAGACCAGGGTGGAAACCGTGTAGCGCAGCAGCACCGCCGTCATCGGCCCGGCCGACATCACGCCTTCCTTCACGGCGACGACGTTGAAGCCCCACACCACATCGATGGCGAGGATCATGGCCAGGTGCAGCGGCTTCACCGGCGCCGCCCCGACAGCCGGTCATAGGCGGCGTTGATTTCGGCCATGCGGGTTTCAGCGACGCGGATGAATTCCGATGGTACCCCTTCGGCCAGCGCGCGATCGGGGTGATAGCGTTTGACGAGGCCGTGATAGGCGGCGCGGATGGCGGCGGCATCGGCGCCCGGTTCGATGCCCAGCACCGCCCAGGGATCATCGGCCGCCGGGCTGAGATGGCGGCGGCGGATGCGCGCCTGCTGGGCGGCATCAAAGCCCAGGCGTGCACCCACCTGTTCGAGGAACGCCAGCTCGGCGTCGTGAAAACCGTCAACCGCCGCGATCAGCCACAGCGCATCAAGCAGATCTTCCAGCGTGGAGGAGCCGGGGCCGAGCAGGTCGGCGGCCTGGGCGGCATAAGCTTCGAAGCCGGCGACCGAGGCCTTGGCCATGTCGTAAAAGCGGCGGGCGTTGGCGGCTTCCCTGGGTTCGACATGGAACAGGCGCTGGAAGGTGGCGAATTCGGCAGCGGTCGCCTCGCCATCGGCACGGGCCATCTTGGCGGCCAGCGCGATGGCGGCGATGGTGAAGGCGACGCGGCGGCGTTCCTGCACCCGTTCCG
>CAZAWH010000276.1:0-1709 GCA_964488775.1 uncultured Sandarakinorhabdus sp.
CCGGCTATCCCGATTGCCGGCCCGAATTCATCGCCGCCTTTGAAACCATGGCCAACAGCGCCACCAAGGCGGGCGTGGAGGGTGAACGCTTCCGGGTGCACACCCCGTTGATGACGCTGGACAAGGCCGGGATCATCGCGGCCGGCCAGGCGGCGGGCGCACCGCTGGAATTGACCTGGTCCTGCTATGATCCGACGCCGGAGGGCAGGCCCTGCGGTCTGTGCGACAGTTGCCGGCTGCGCGCCAAGGGCTTTGCCGAAGCCGGGATGGCGGACCCGGCGCTCTGATGTACGCCGTGAAGGAATTGTTCCTCACCTTGCAGGGTGAAGGCGCGCAAACCGGCCGGCGGGCGGTGTTCCTGCGCTTTGCCGGCTGCAATTTGTGGAGCGGCCGCGAACAGGATCGTGCCGCAGCCGTCTGCAGCTTTTGCGACACGGATTTTGTTGGCACCGATGGGCCGGGTGGCGGGAAGTTCGCCGGGCCCGCGGCGCTGGCCGATGCCGTGGCCGCCTGCTGGGGCGAAACGGCGGCGCATCGGCTGGTGGTCTGCACCGGTGGCGAGCCGTTGCTGCAGCTGGACGCCGCGCTGGTGGAGGCCCTGCACGCGCGGGGGTTCGAGATCGCCATCGAGACCAATGGCACCCAGGTGCCGCCGCCGGGCATCGACTGGATCTGCGTGTCGCCGAAGGCCGATGCGCCGCTGCGGCTGACCAGCGGCAGCGAGTTGAAGCTGGTGTTTCCGCAGGCCAAGGCGATGCCGGAGCGGTTCGCGGCCCTGGATTTCCAGCATTTCTTCCTGCAGCCGATGGATGGGCCGGCGAGGGAAGAGAATATTCAGGCCGCCATCGCCTATTGCCTGGCCCACCCGCAATGGCGGTTGAGCCTGCAGACGCACAAGCTGACCGGGATTCCCTGAGCCGTCAGCGCCCGGCCCGGCTGCGCTCCGCCGCCACCCAGGCCCGCATTTCCGCCTCCATCACCGGCAGTGGCACGGAGCCGAGGCCGAGCAGATGATCGTGGAAGCGGCGCAGGTCAAAGCTGCTGCCCAGTGCCAGCTCCGCCTCGCCGCGCAGCGTGCGGATGCTCATCTCGCCCAGCTTGTAAGCCAGCGCCTGGCCGGGCCAGCTGATGTAACGGTCCACCTCGATCTCGATATCGTGGCGGGCGAGCGCGGTATGCTCTTCCAGATAGGCGATGGCCTGATCCCGGCTCCAGCCCATCAGGTGCAGGCCGGTGTCCACCACCAGCCGGCTGGCGCGCCAGTTTTCGAAGCTGGCGCGGCCGAACTCCTCATAGGCATTGCGGTACATGCCCAGTTCCTTGCCCAGAAACTCGGTGTAAAGGCCCCAGCCCTCGCCATAGCCGGAGAAATAGGTCTGGCGGCGAAAGGGCGGCGCCGCCGGGGCCTCCAGTGCCATGGCGCCCTGGTGGCTGTGGCCGGGCACGCATTCGTGCAGGGTGAGCGCGGTGAGCATGAACAGCGGCCGTGATTTCAGATCATAGGTGTTCATGTAACAGGCATCGAGCCCGCCGCGCCCCGACGTGTAGGTGGGGGCGATGGCATCGGGCACCGGGCGCAAGGTGAAGCGATAGCGCGGCAGCGTGCTGAAGATCTGGGCAAGCTTGCCATCCATCCGCTTGATCACATAGGCGGAAAAGCCCAGCAGCTCATCCGGCGTGCGGGCATAGAATTGCGGATCGGTGCGAAG
>CAZAWH010000277.1:0-1680 GCA_964488775.1 uncultured Sandarakinorhabdus sp.
GCCCAGGCCACATTGCCGGTGAGCGCGAACAGGATCGCCGCCGTGGTGTTGGACAGCGACACCAGCACATTCTTGGTGCCGCCGGCATTGCGCACCGGCAGCCCGGCGATGGTCAGGCTGGCGAGCGTCAGGATTCCCGCCCCGCCGCCGAAGAAGCCGGAATAAAGCGCGATCAGCGACTGGCTCGCCACCGTGACCCAGGCCGGCGGTGGCGGCCGGTCTGCCGCCTTTTTCGGCCCGAAGGCACCCCAGGCAAAGACGATGGTGGCCAGCAGCACCAGCCACGGCACCATGGCGGCAAAGATGCGGGTGGGCGTGGCGTTGAGCAGCGCCGCCCCGGCCACGCCACCGACCAGCGCGATGGCCGCCAGCGCCTTGAAGCTCAGCCGCTCCGCCCCCGCCACCAGCCGGCGCCCGGCAATGCCGGTGGTGATCTGGCCGGGAAACAGCGCCATGGTGGAGGTGATGTTGGCCAGCTTGGGATCCAGCCCGGCGGCGATCAGGGCCGGCAGGGTGATGAAACTGCCGCCGCCGGCCAGCGCATTCTGGGCGCCGGCCCACAGCCCGGCCCCGGCCAGCAACGCCAGCATCGCCGGTTCGGGAAAGTTCAACACCATGCCGCCACCCGTTTGTGTCTTGCCGCCACCACGGCCGCATCTGCCGCCACGCGCCGGGCCATTCCTGCCACCGGACTGCGCCGAAACGGCACGAACTTCCATCATTTTTCACACCAACCTGCCTTGGCGCTGCAATGATTTGCGGATAGCGTGAAACCGCATGCAATTATCGCGCCAGTTACTTGGGAATTGATTCGATCATGGCCGAAACCGATACGATCGCCCGCACCGACACCGGCGCCACGCTGCGCGGCCTGTCGGTGGACGGCATCGGCAAGCGTTATGACAAGCGGGTGGTGCTGCGCGATGTCTCGCTGTCGGTCCGCCGCGGCGAAGTCGTTGGTTTGCTTGGGCCAAATGGCGCGGGCAAGACCACCTGCTTTTATTCCATCATGGGCCTGGCCATGCCGGATTCGGGCCGCATCCTGCTGGATGGCCACGACATCACCGGCCTGCCCATGTATCGCCGCGCGGCCCTGGGCCTGGGCTATCTGCCCCAGGAAACCAGCATCTTCCGCGGCATGACGGTCGAACAGAACATCATGGCCGTGCTGGAAGTGGCCGAACCCGATGCCGCCGCCCGCGCCGCCCGTCTGGAAGAATTGTTGAGCGAATTCAACATCACCCGCCTGCGGTCCGCGCCGGCGATGGCGCTTTCCGGCGGGGAACGGCGCCGCGCCGAAATCGCCCGGGCGCTGGCCGCCAACCCGTCGATCATGCTGCTGGACGAACCCTTTGCCGGCATCGATCCCATCTCCATCGCCGATATCCGCGCGCTGGTGGTGCAATTGCGCGCGCGGGACATCGGCGTGCTGATCACCGATCACAATGTGCGCGAAACCCTTGAAATCGTTAATCGCGCCTGCATCATCTATGATGGCCGCGTGCTGTTTGAAGGCACGCCGGAAGCGCTGGTTGCGGATGAAACCGTGCGCCGCGTCTATCTGGGTGAGGATTTCAGCCTGTGATGGGCGCCTGAATGGGAGGGTATTGACGTGGGTTTGGGGCCCCGCCTCGAGATCAGGCAGTCCCAACAGCTGGTGATGACGCCCCAGCTGCAGCT
>CAZAWH010000278.1:0-1652 GCA_964488775.1 uncultured Sandarakinorhabdus sp.
CGCTCCGGCGGCACCGGCCGCCCGCGCACCCGCAGCGCCGCGTCCCACCGCACCGGCCCCGGCACCGGCGCCCGCCCCGGCCCCGACCGCTTCCGCCACGCCGGCCGAACCCGCTGCCCCGGCGGCGCCGCGTCCGCAAATGCCGCCGCCGGTGATGTTCCGCCCGGTCGAACGCCAGGCCCCGCCGCCCCGGCCTGAGGCCAAGCCGCCCGAAGCCAAGCCGGCGGAGGCCAAGGCCCCCGAGGCACCGGCCGCCAAAGCCGAGCCCGCGCCCGCCAAGCCGGCTGCGCCCACCACGGCCCGTCCGGCCGCCCCGGGCCAGCGCCCGGCCGCCCCGGCCCAACGCCCGGCCGCGCCGCCCAAGCCGCGGATGACGCCGGCCGAACTGGCCGCCATGTATCAGCGCCAGGCCGAGGAAGAGCGGCTGCGCCTGCTGGAAGAGGTGCGCATCCGCGAAGAGCAGGAGCGCGCCGCCCGCGAGGAGGAAGAGCGCCGCCGCATCGAGGAAAAGCGCCTCGCCGCCGAAGAGCTGGCCACGCGCCCCGATCCGGTGCGCGAGCCCGAGGGCGCCGAGGGCGGCCTGGTGCTGCCCACCGACATTGGTGATGATGACGATGATTCGATGCGCGTGCGCATCATCCCCGGCCGCAAGCCGGAAGCGCCCAAGCCTTCGCGCCTGAAGGGCAATGATGACCGCCGCAAGTCGGGCAAGCTCACCGTCACCCGCGCGCTGGATGACGAAGGCAACACCCGCGTGCGCAGCCTCGCCGCGCTGCGCCGCGCCCGCGAAAAGGAACGTGGCCGCCTGGGCAGCCAGGCCAAGCAGGTGCGCGATGTCACCGTGCCCGACACGATCACCGTGCAGGAACTGGCCAACCGCATGGCCGAACGCACCAACAATGTGGTGCGCCTGCTGGCCCGCATGGGCGTGCCCACCGCCGCCCACGAGGAAATCGATCAGGACACCGCCGAACTGGTGCTGACCGAATTCGGCCACAACATCGTGCGCGTTTCGGCCAGCGACGTTGAAAAGGGCATGGTTGGCGAAGCCGACGTGGAGGAGGATCTGGTCCCCCGCCCGCCGGTGGTCACCATCATGGGCCATGTCGATCACGGCAAGACCAGCCTGCTGGATGCCTTGCGCGGCACCAACGTGGTCAAGGGCGAAGCCGGCGGCATCACCCAGCATATCGGCGCCTATCAGGTGACGACGAAGGACAAGCAGAAGATCACCTTCCTCGACACGCCGGGCCACGAAGCCTTCACCGCGATGCGCGCCCGCGGCGCCGGCATCACCGATATCGTCGTGCTGGTGGTGGCCTGGGATGATGGCATCATGCCGCAAACCATCGAAGCCATTCAGCACACCAAGGCCGCCGGCGTGCCGATGATCGTGGCCATCAACAAGATGGACAAGCCCGGCGCCGACGCCGCCCGCATCCGCACCGCCCTGCTGCAGCAGGATGTGCAGGTTGAGGAAATGGGCGGCGACGTGATGGACGTGGAAATCTCGGCCATCAAGAAGACCGGGCTCGACGATCTGCTGGAAAAGATCCTGCTGCTCGCCGAAGTGTCGGAATTCAAGGCCAACCCGGATCGCGCCGCCGAAGGCACGGTGATCGAAGCCAAGCTCGACAAGGGCAAGGGCCCGC
>CAZAWH010000279.1:0-1650 GCA_964488775.1 uncultured Sandarakinorhabdus sp.
GCGCCTTGGCAACATCGCCACTGGTGCGCAGGCCGCCATCGGCGATCACCGGAATATTCTGCTTCCAGGCGGCTTCGGCGGTGTCCATCACCGCGGTCAGCTGCGGCACGCCCACCCCGGCGACCACGCGGGTGGTGCAGATGGAGCCGGGGCCGATCCCCACCTTGATGCCATCGGCACCAGCATCGATCAGCGCTTGCGCCGCAGCGGCCGTTGCCACGTTGCCGGCGATCACCTGGGCATTGTTGCTCAGCTTCTTGATGCGGTTGACAGCTTCCGCCACACGGTCGCTGTGGCCGTGGGCGGTGTCCACCACGATCAGATCGCATTCGGCATCCAGCAGCGCCTCGGTGCGTTCGAAGCCGGCATCGCCCACCGTCGTGGCGGCGGCGACGCGCAGGCGGCCAGCGGCATCCTTGGTGGCATCGGGATGGTTCACCGCGCGCACGATATCCTTCATGGTGATGAGGCCGATGCAATGGCCGTCATCATCCACCACCAGCAGCTTTTCGATGCGGTGACTGTGCAGCAGGCGGCGGGCTTCGGCCTCGGTCACGCCCGGGCGCACCGTCACCAGATTGTCCCGCGTCATCAGCTCGGCGATCGGCTGCGCATCATTCTCGGCAAAGCGCAGATCGCGGTTGGTGACAATGCCGACCAGGCGGCCGGGCGCGCCGCCGGGGCCGACCTTTTCCACCACCGGAAAGCCGGAAATGCCGTGGCTGGCCATCAGCGCGCGGGCATCGCCCAGCGTCTGGTCCGGCGTCAGGGTGACCGGGTTGACCACCATGCCGCTTTCAAACCGCTTCACCTGCCGCACCGCCAGCGCCTGCTGTTCCACGGTGAGATTGCGGTGCAGCACACCCAGGCCGCCCATCTGCGCCATGGCAATCGCCATGCTGCCTTCGGTCACCGTGTCCATCGCGGCCGACAGCATCGGGATGTTGAGCCGGATCGAGCGGGTGATGAAGGTGGAGGTGTCCGCCATGCTGGGCAGCACCGCCGAGGCGGCCGGCACCAGCAGCACATCATCGAAGGTGAGGCCAAGGCGGGGTTCCGGACGAATGGGCATCAACGACTCCGTGACGGGCGGGCAGTGAAAAAGGGTGCGCGTCTATAGGGGCAAGGCGCGCACATGAAAAGAGCGCGCTGCAACGGGTGCAGCGCGCTCCATTCCATCCGCCCGGCGTGGGGATCAGGCCGGATCGCCGATCACCAGGTTCATGAACTTGGCAATCACGGCGCGCGGGCCGGCCTTCACATTGGCCAGCGCAGCGCGGGCGCCGGCGGCATCGCCCAGATTCTTCAGGGCAAAGGCCAGCCGCAGGTTCACCGTGTCCTGATCGATCACGGCGTTGCCCAGCAGCGTCTTGTACCAGGTCACCGCCTTGTCATACTGCTTCAGGTTGGCGTGGGTATCGGCCACCACCAGCGCCAGGCGCGGGCTGGTCTTGGCGTCCTTTTCCAGCGCGGCCAGACCCGCCTTGCTTTCGGCGTTCTTGCTGGCGGCCAGCTGCACGAACTCCTTGATGTTCTGCTTGCTGCCATCCAGCAGCTGCTTGGCAATGCCTTCCTTCAGCACGATTTCGGCTTCGTTGGGCATGCCGCGGTCCAGCGCCGCGTCGGCATATTCCAGATAATTGTTGGCCG
>CAZAWH010000280.1:0-1586 GCA_964488775.1 uncultured Sandarakinorhabdus sp.
CGGCCAGATGCTCGGCATGGTGCAGCAGGCTCATCGTGTCCCACGGCGCGCCCAGCATCAGCACCTGGCCGCCGGCCGCCACCAGCCGGGCAAAGGGCGAGCCCGGGCCATAGCCCCAATCCATCGGATGATCGGCCACAAGGCCTTCGGCCCCCGCCCCCAGCGCCGCCACCGACGCGCCGGGATTGCCGCTGCGCTGCGCGCCCGGCGTGGTGCGCAACGCTTCGGCAAACCAGCCATGATCAGGATTGGCACGCGATGCGGCGGCATCAAACGGCGGGATGAACGGCTTCAGCGCCGGATCAAGCCGGCCCGCCGCGTCCAGCGCATCCTCGAAATTTTCCAGCCAGCTGACATAGGCTAGGATCGATCCCTGCGCGCCAACCACCTGCTGCAACGCCGCGATCACGCCATCGGCACCGCCCAGCACCGGCCCCACCCGGCGCAGGCTGGCATGCACCATCACCGCATCGCCGGCCCCCAGGCCCAGCGCCGCCAGATCATCGGCCAGCGCGCCAACCGTCCAGAATCCATCCTGGCCCAGCGTGATGCGGCGCATCAGATATCCTGGGCAAGCCGCCCATAAAGTTCGGGCCGGCGATCACGGAAAAAGCCGAAGGCAGCCCGGTGGCGGGCGGCAAGATCCAGATCAAATATCGCCTTCACCACGCCCGGCGTCACATCATCCAGATCTGCCAAGATGTCACCGCGCTGGTCACAGGCAAAGCTGGTGCCATAAAAGGTCTGGGCGTGCGGCGTGCCGGCCTCTTCCGTGCCGATGCGGTTGCAGGCCAGCACCGGCACCACATTCGACACGGCATGGCCCACCATTGCCCGCCGCCACAGCCGCCGCGTGTCGAGATCGGGATCATGTGGTTCGGTGCCGATGGCAGTGGGATAGAGCAGCACTTCAGCGCCCATCAGCATCATGGCGCGGGCGGTTTCGGGATACCATTGGTCCCAGCAGATGCCGACGCCGATCACGCCCTTTTTCGTGGGCCACACCTTGAAGCCTGTGTTGCCGGGGCGGAAATAGAATTTTTCCTCATACCCCGGCCCGTCCGGGATATGGCTCTTGCGATACACGCCCATGATGTTGCCGCCATCATCGATCATGGCCAGGCTGTTGTAATGATGATGCCCGTCCTTCTCGAAGAAGGAACAGGGGATGAAGGTCTTCGTCTCCAGCGCCACTTCGCGCATGGCGGCGACCGCCGGATGCCGGTCCAGCGGCAGGGCATTGGCAAACAGCCCCTCATCCTCGTGTCGGCAGAAATAATGGCCTTCGAACAATTCGGGCGGCAACACCACGTCCACCCCATCGGCCGCGGCGCGCGCAGCGGCGGCGGTCATGGCGATATCGGCATCGCGATTGCCGGAAAAGGCCAGTTGCAGGCCGGCGACGGTGAGATTGCGGGTCATGCCCGCGCCGTTAGCGCAGTTCCGTGGCGCGGGAAAGACGCTCCCTCACCCTCCCACCGCCGCGCGGCGGGCCCCTCCCTCTCCCCAAATGGGAGAGGGGATTATTTCGGCTGCTGCTGGGTGATGCAGTGGAAACTGCCGCCGCCGGTCAGGATATGGTCGGC
>CAZAWH010000281.1:0-1552 GCA_964488775.1 uncultured Sandarakinorhabdus sp.
CACTCGCACTGGCCGGCTGGCTGGCCGACCGGATGAGCGTGCGGCTGCTGATGGCGTTGGGGGTGGCGACCTGGGCGCTGGCCACCATCGGCATGGGCTTCATCGGCGGCATGGCCAGCGGGGTGACCTTGCTGATCATCCTGCGGCTTTTCATGGGCCTGGGCGAAGGCGTCGCCTTTCCCTGCGGTTCCAAGCTCATCGCCCGGGTGCCGGAAGGGGCGCGCGGCCTTGCCAACATCTCGCTGTCGGGCGGGCTGGCGCTGGGGCCGTTGATCGGCACGCTGGCCGGCGGCTGGATCATGAACATCTGGGGCTGGGAGGTGATGTTCATCGTCTTCGGCCTCATCACCCTGGTCTGGCTGCTGCCGTGGTGGCTGGCGCGCAAGGGGATCGAGGAAGGAGAGGGAAAACATGATGCCGTGCGCGAAGCGTCCGCGCCGGTCTCCGCCATGCTGCGCCAGCGCGCCTTCTGGGCGGTGACGCTGCTGCACCTTGCCGGCACCTTCCCGCTCTATTTCATCGTCGGCTGGCTGCCCTTGTGGCTGGTCAAGGCGCGTGGCTATTCCATCCTCGACATGAGCCTGCTCACCTCGGTCTTCTATGTCGCGCAGATCATTGGTGGCACGGCCGGGGCCTGGGCGATCGACCGCGCCATCCGGGCCGGCGGCGATGGTTCGGCCTGGCGGCGCGGCATGTTGTTTGCCGCGGTGGCCACCTGTGTCGTCGGCCTGCTGCTGCTGCCCGACATCCAGGGCTGGCCGCTGTTGATCACGGTGATCGCGCTCACCGGCTTCGGCTATGGCCCGATGCCCAACCTGCTGTTCGTCATGGGCCAGACCATGGCCGGCCCGGCCTCGGCCGGGCGCTGGGTGGGGGTGCAGACCAGCCTGGGCAATTTGTCGGGCATCATCGGGCCGGTGATGACCGGCATCATCGTCGATGCCGCCGGCTATCGCCCGGCCTTCATCGTGACGGCCGCGATCGTGGCGGCCGGCACGCTGGTCTTTGGCGTGGTGGTGCGCCGGGTCGAACCGGTGCGCTGGTAAGGCTCAGCCCTCGGCGGGCTTGTCCTTGCCGCGCGCTTTCCGGTGCTCCTCCAGGTCGAGCACGGCCGATTCATCCTCGGTCAACAGGCCCAGGCGGCGCGCAACCTCCTGATAGGCTTCCACTTCGCCGCCAAGGTCACGGCGGAACCGATCCTTGTCCATCTTGTCGCCGGTCTTCATGTCCCACAGGCGGCAGCCATCGGGGCTGATCTCGTCGGCCAGGATCACGCGGCTGTAATCGCCATCGAACAGGCGGCCGAACTCCAGCTTGAAATCGATGAGGCGGATGCCGACCCCGGCAAACATGCCGGCCATGAAGTCGTTCACCCGGATCGCCATGTCGGCGATGTCGTGCATTTCCTCCTGGCTGGCCCAGCCGAAGGCGGCGATATGCTCATCGGTCACCAACGGGTCGCCCAGCGAATCATCCTTGTAATAATATTCAAGGATGGTGCGCGGCAGCATCGTGCCTTCCTCGATGCCGAAGCGCTTGGCGATGCTGCCGG
>CAZAWH010000282.1:0-1509 GCA_964488775.1 uncultured Sandarakinorhabdus sp.
TGGCGTGCCGACCCATGCCGAGGCCAAGGACGTGCTGGCCGGCGCCATGCTGAAATATGCGCGCGAGGAAATCATGGCCGGCCCGGTCGCGGCGCCCGCCGTGATGCCCGACAAGCCGACTGTGACCCTGCTGGGCGAGATGTTCCCGGCCGATCCGGTGGGCATTTCGATGCTGCTGGAACCGCTGGGCCTGACCACCGGCCCGGTGGTGCCCACCCGCGAATGGCGTGAGCTTTATGCCGCGCTGGCCTCGCCGGTGGTGGCGGCGATCCACCCCTTCTACACCGCTGCCGTGCGCGAATTCGAAGCCGCCGGCCGCACCATCGTCGGTTCGGCGCCGGTCGGCCGCGACGGCACCGCCGCCTGGCTGGCCGCCATCGGCGATGCCTTTGGCTTGGCCGCAGACAAGGTGGCCGCGGCGCAGAACAAGTGGCTGCCCGCGATTGCCGGCGCCCTGGCCGGCACGCCGATCAAGGGCCGCATCACCGTGTCGGGCTATGAAGGCTCGGAACTGCTGGTGGCGCGCCTGCTGGTCGAATCGGGCGCGGATGTGCCCTATGTCGGCACCGCCTGCCCGCGCACCAAATGGTCGGATCCGGATCGCGAATGGCTGGAAGCGCGCGGCACGCGCATCCAGTATCGCGCCAGCCTGGAACAGGACATTGCGGCGGTGGAGGAATTCCACCCCGACCTGTCGATCGGCACGACGCCGGTGGTGCAGCACGCCAAGACCAAGGCCATCCCCGGTCTCTATTTCACCAACCTCATCTCGGCCCGCCCGCTGATGGGCCCGGCCGGTGCCGGCAGCCTGGCGCAGGTGATCAACGGCGCCTTGCGCAACAAGACGCGCTTTGATGCGATGAAGGGCTTCTTCGACGGCGTGGGCGAAGGCCATGCCGCCGGCATCTGGGAAGATGTTCCCAAGGACCGGCCGGAGTTCAAGAAGAAGTTTGCCGCCAAGATGATCGCCGCCGCCAAGGCGGAAGAAGCGGTGGGGAACTGAGATGCTGGTGCTCGATCATGACCGCGCGGGCGGTTACTGGGGCGCGGTGTACAGCTTCACCTCGGTGAAGGGGTTGCAGGTGGTGATCGACGGCCCGGTGGGCTGCGAGAATCTGCCGGTCACCTCGGTGCTGCACTACACCGATGGCCTGCCGCCACACGAACTGCCCATTGTCGTCACCGGCCTCGCCGAAGAGGAACTGGGCAAGACCGGCACCGAAGGCGCGATGAAGCGCGCGTGGAAAACGCTTGATCCGGCGCTGCCGTCGGTGGTCGTCACCGGCTCCATCGCCGAAATGATCGGTGGCGGCGTGACGCCGGAAGGCACCACCATCCAGCGGTTCCTGCCGCGCACCATCGATGAGGACCAGTGGCAATCGGCCGACCGGGCGCTGACCTGGCTGTGGAAGGAATTCGGGCCGAAGAAGATGCCGGCGCCCAAGGTGCGGAAAGAGGGCGAGAAGCCGCTCGTCAACATCATCGGGCCGCAATATGGCACCTTCAACA